>CACPJY010000003.1 GCA_902634405.1 uncultured Synechococcaceae cyanobacterium | reverse complement strand
AAGTTGCAGAAGAGAGGTTTTTAGGCCTGTCTTCTGCAACTTTCTTAATGCTTGGTTTTTTTTCGTTAGTTCCAACTATTGCTTGAGCTTGCAAGGGGGAATTTGTTAAATGAGTGAAAGACCGTAAAAGGGAAATAGTATGGCCCTTTAAAAGATCTAGCTATATCTATTGATGCCCCATATCGATTTATCCATATCACTCGATTGTTCTTCCCAGTAATTTTTATAAGTCTGAAAACCTTTTTGGAGAGATATTTCTTCTTTAGTTAGATTAAACTTGAATCGTGTTATGAATCTATTTAATGAGTAGATCCCATCTCTTTTCTAGTTGATTTCCTGATGTCTCATTACATTCTCCTCCTAAAGAATTCACGATATTACAAGTATTATGAATAGATACGGAGATTGTGTTTCCTTTTGTCATTAAGCCATCGACATATAGGCGTTTTGATGCTAAGGGAACTCTGGTTTGTCTGCTCAAGTTCCGAATCAACTTTGAAGGAGGATTTTGCTCGGAAAATATAACTTTTATATTTTCCTCTTTTAAAGTTTTTACCACTGAAGAAATTGTATTTGGCCTGAGACTACTAGATTCACCAAGGAAATCTAATAGACTAATCGTTTTTAGTCCAAATGACTTACCGTAATATTCCATCGCTTTGTGTTTTGATATTATTGTTCGTTGAGTGATAGGGATTGTAGAAACTTGCTGGTTAATCCATTGATTTAAATCTTCCAAGATAGATAATAAAGATTGATGCTTTTCCTTTAAAATATTTCTATTCTCTCTATCAAGAAATGAAAGATTCTTCTTGATATTCTTAGCAATAATATTACTCATTTTAATTATATTTTTCGGATCATGCCAAACATGAGGGTCTAGGCCACCGTGGAAATGATCTGAATGATCTGAATGATCTGAATGATCTGAATGATCTGAATGAGTGTCTGTCTGTATTGCACTAACACCTACAACAACAGTTATGGGATTGTTTAGCCATTTTTTGATGGCAGGTGTCATTTCAGACCCAAGAGTAATTATTCATAGCTGCCCAGATAGAGAAATATTTAAGTTCGGAGTTGATGTCCTAATGATTGCGTTCGTAATTTCCGATCCTCTTTGCCTTGATCTAAAGAAATGCTTGAACATTTCAGCCAAACTAGCTACGTATAATTATTTTAGTGAAAATGGTTATCATTTTTACTTTTGTTAGGAAATGCTCTGATTCATGGCTAGGTTAATTGCTGAAAATTTGACATTTTCTTATTCAAGAGGCGCTCGAGCTGTTTTGAACGAGGTCTCAATAAAGCTCATTCCAGGGACTCTGACAGCACTTGTAGGACCAAATGGTGCTGGCAAGTCCACGCTGTTACGACTGCTTCATGGGCAAACCAAGCCAGATAAAGGAAGAATTTTTGTTGATGGAAATCTTTTGATTAATGCTCGAAATCAAATTGCTTTAATGCCTCAAAGAAGTTCGCTGAACTGGAGTTTCCCAATCACTGTTGAAGGTTTGGTCTCTTTAGGTCGAGTGAGCCGTTCCAGACCAACATGTTGTGAATTAGAAGCGTCACTTCAAAGAGTTGGAATATCTGATTTAGCAAAAAAAAGACTTGATTCATTGTCTGGTGGCCAACAGCAAAGAGCATTACTTGCAAAAACTTTGATGGCACCAGCATCAGTATTTCTTCTTGATGAACCTTGTGCTGCTTTAGATCCCCCAGCAAGAGTGGCCTTTCTACGTATCGTTCGCCAGCTAGCTGATGCTGGATTAACAATTTTTTCTAGTAGCCATGATTGGGGACACTCTTTAGAGTCTTATGATCAGGTTATTGCGCTTGATCAGACTGTTTTGGCTTCTGGCACTCCTAAAGAGGTACAAGAAAAACTTGATTCAATCTCTTGTGATGAAGATAGTTATTTCTTAGGTTGATTTTGAGCACATACTATTCAGACTAATTCTTTCTCAGGCAATCTTCGCAAAGACCAAAGAACTCAAGAGTATGAAACAATAGCTCGAAGTTTTTAAAACTTTTTTTGGTAAAATTCGTTGTTGTTATAGGGCATTCTTCCAAGCTTGTCGTTTCTCCACAATTAACACAAGTTAAATGATGAATATCTCTTTCAACTGGTGTATAGAGAACCTCACCTGTTGGGAGATGCCTAGAACGAACTAACCCTTGCTTTATCAGTACTTGCAAATTTCTATATACCGTGGCCAACCCCATGCCATGTTCACTACTCTGCAATTGTCTATGCAAATCTTGACCAGTCAATTCATCATCACATTCTTTGAGCTGTTGAAGCAATTGCTTTTGACGTTTAGTGATTTCAGGATTGATTTTCATCTTTTGCAAGATCTTCTTCTGATCTCTTTTACTGACAATACTGAATCATTTGCTTGATGTCTTTTACTAATACTAATTGGTGGACAATCCCTCTGATTATGACGGCCTTTACTGGAATACTTTGTCCTGCGATGGGGACTGTCTTGATTACTCACAAAAGACTCTTACAAGTCAATTTGATTTCTCATGCTGTCTTGCCAGGACTAGCTTTGGGCTTAGCTCTTGGAGTTCATCCTTCTATAGGAGGAGTGATCAGTGGTTTATTGGGAGCTCTTCTTGCAGAAAGCTTTACCAATAAAAGAAATTTAAACTACGAGGCAGTAATGAATACAATCCTTGCTGGTTCACTTGGATTTGGCGTTCTCCTTATCCCCTTACTTGGCATAAAAATTGATTTAGAAGCAGTTCTCTTTGGTGATCTTTTAACCGTAAATTCTGGAGACTTGTTAAGAACTTTGATTGCATGTTTGATGTTTAGTTTTCTTTTGATTTTTGCTTACGATAAACTCGTTTTTATTGGATTAGATCCAGAAGGTGCTGAGTCTAATGGTATAAAAGTGTCTTTAATAAATTTAACTCTTGGCTTTACAACGGCTCTTGTCATTGTTAGCGCAATGTCAGCTGTGGGGGTCATTCTTGTAATTGCTTTATTATCTGCTCCAACGTTATTGGGATTATTTAAGGCACCAAGCTTATGGGTGGCAATACTTCGATCTTCAATCTTTGGACTCGTAATATCAATATTAGGTTTTTTGACAGCAATTATTTTCAATTTAGCACCTGCTCCTCTTATAAGTATTCTCTGTGTTGCTTCCTTAGGGTTCCTGCGCAGTGAAGAATAATAATCTAGTTTTGTAGGCCTAATCAATTATCTTATGGCTTGCGATTTAAATAAAAACTTTTGGGTAGATCAAAGTGTCGATAGAATATGGTTCTCTGTATTTTTCTGTTAAACATAAAGTTCAAATCATATCTTAATGTTAGCAAAACAGAGAATTAGCCACAGTTGAAGTCTGTTCCTGTAATGCTTTTATTAGTTACTTTTGCCCTTTCACCCCATGGCTACTAAGGAGTTGTTAGAGGACTCTCTTGAAGACCCAGCAATAGGAGACACCCCTAGATTTCAATGGCATGTTACTCCAATAGGCATTGCTGCATTATGCAAACAGAAAGACCCTTGCCTTTCAGAAAGCTTCTATGCAGATGCCATTAAAGAAGGTTTAGAAGTTGGTCTTGATCTCTCTAGGGAGGAAAGAGAATCCCATAACTCCCCCAAAGGTTTGGTAATCCTTTTTTATTCTTAGCAGTCTACTCCTTTGGTTTATTTGCGGGGTTAGATAAAATTATTGCTCTAAGATCTATTCATATAAACGTCTTCACTGTCCAAGAGTTTATTGGCCGTCATTATTCTGGTATATTTAATCTTCTAATGTAGAAATTGGAAAATCAAGCAATAGTAAGATGAGTACCGTATAGATTAGCTTAGAGAAAGGAGGAACCTAGATTGAAAAATCTTTATAGAGTTGAGATTGATGGGTTGAGAGCCCTGGCAGTTGTAGTTGTTATTATCAACCACTTTTCCAGCAAAATTGTCCCTCATGGATATTTAGGGGTTGATATTTTTTTTGTGATTTCAGGATACGTAATCACCTCATCCCTTTCACAAAATAAGAGTAATAACCTGTTTGACTTGATCAGTAATTTCTATACACGACGATTTAAGCGACTCCTGCCAGCTCTATTCACGGTGGTTTTTGTAGCTGGGATATTGACATTACTATTTAACCCAATCCCAGATCTTTCACTAAGAACTGGGATTGCATCTCTATTTGGATTGTCCAATTTTTATTTATATAGACAATCGTCAGATTATTTTAGTCCGTTTACAGAATTAAATCCTTTCGCACATACTTGGTCTTTAGGAGTGGAGGAGCAGTTTTATTTGATTTTTCCGATAATTATATGGCTTACAGGCTTTCCAAGAAAAGGTAGGCAAGGCAGCATTTTGTTAGCTCTATCACTAATCATAATGTCGATAATTTCTTATTCAATATTTGCATTAAATATTTCAACAAACTCAATGTTTGCTTATTATTTAATGCCCTCAAGGTTTTGGGAGATATCAATTGGATGTATTGGCTTCATAGTTTATAAAGAAAGTCTTGTAAATAGGAATCTATCTATGCTTACAGGACCTTTGATAATCATTATTATTTCTGCGATATTTTTTCCATGGGAAGAAAGGCTCTTCATTACTACATCGGTAGTTATATCAACAATATTGTTACTCCTCTCTCTAAATAAAGATAAAAAGTACGATTTCGTTTATAGATTTTTATCAAATAAATTTATTATACATATAGGCCTAATCTCATATTCTCTGTATTTGTGGCATTGGGTTATTCTTTCTGTTTCTAGGCTGACAATTGGCATACATTGGTGGTCTACTCCTATTCAGTTAATAGCAATATATCTCTTGGCAAATATGACATATCAATATATCGAACAGCCTATAAGAAGAATCAATTTAAGGCCATTAAAAACCCTACTAGTCGCAGTTTCAGGTTCACTTGGACTCTCATTATTCTTCCACCTACTCTCTCGTTCGGAAATATATTTAGGAAGAAAACCTGGCTCTATTCACACTACTTTGGGTGGCGAAATATTGCTAAAAGAAGTACCTCCGGCAAAAAATTGCGAGATTTTCGATTTCGCTCAACAAAGGTCTGATGTATTTGATGAATGTAGTGTAGATTATGATCCCGAAAAATCTACAATATTCCTACTTGGTGATAGCCATTCTTTTCAATATAAGGATCCAATAGCCGCTTTTGCTCGAGATAATAAATATAACTTTTTAAATTTGTGGGGTATTGCATGCCCCTTCCCTCCATCTTTTAGTGGAATACGTGGAAACGAATGTTTTGAGGAACAGCTAAAAGTCCAAGAAGATCTATTGCAACGAGTAAAGAAAGATGATGTGGTTTTCATTAATAATAATCTATACAGCTATTTTCAGGATCCTGCTTTTACGCCGATATATAAAGATCCAGTTAGTAATGTGGAGTTAAGCCGGGAAATTGGTGCTAAGTACCTAAGTGATCAAATTGTAGAGGTTTCTAATATACTAACTAAGAAAGGAGCAAAAGTCGTTTTATACATAGATGGAGTAAAATTTACAAATATAGTTTACCCTGGCTGGCTATGTAAAGAAGAATGGTTTAGGCCATCAACAGCTCATATTAAAGGTTGTATATCTAGTAGGAGTAAGCAAAAACAGGCTCAAGAGATTTATTTTGGTTGGATCAAGGATTGGGAAAATAAAATTGATAAATTCAGGTGGGATGCCTCTATATATCAACTGGGCTGTAATGGAGATGACTGTAGAGCTGATTATTATTCAGACAATAATCACTTTACATCTCCACATTCTGCATATGTATTTAAACGATTCTTAGATTCTAATATGAGTTTATTTTCTAAATCAGAATAGTAAGAGTGTAAACCATATCCTTTCTTTATAGAGATATGGATAGTTTTGAGCGCTTAGGTTTGAATATATAAATATAAACAAAAAATCAAAAATACAAAAGATTATCGATACTGCTATTCAATATATTTCAATGATGATTATAAGAAACTTTCATTTCTGATTGATGTATACTTTAAATAGTAAATTTATTTTGCTAGATCAAGTTGTTTTATTCATTAAACCTAATGGCAAGATATAATATATAGTTGATACTAAAATTATGATGAAAGCTTCAAGGAAGCGAAATTTGCTTTTTGTAATGATACCAATTGGATTGATTGGATCATTCACGCTTGGATATACTTCTAGAGGTTCAATTTCATTAATTAAAGGAAAAATTAATAATTATCTGCGATCAGATAATTTGTCTAAATTAGATTATAATCAAGTTCAATGTCCAGCTAAATCTTTAGCAATTGCACTGTTTGGCCAAAGTAATTCAGCTAATACTGTTATCCCAAAATCTAATATTGTAATCCCTGAAAATCTTTACCAATATGACTGGAAAACAAGGAAGTGTTTCAAATACAAAGAACCTCTTCTAGGCGCCTCTGATGCTAACGGAAATGCCATCACTTATACAGCTGTAGAAATTGCAAATAATACCTCTGTGCCTGTTTTGATCATCCCATTTGGGATTGGAGGTACATCTGTTCTTCGCTGGGCATATAGAGACCTTTCTCACTTACATGAGATTGTTCT
Source organism: uncultured Synechococcaceae cyanobacterium (assembly GCA_902634405.1). Taxonomy (GTDB): domain Bacteria; phylum Cyanobacteriota; class Cyanobacteriia; order PCC-6307; family Cyanobiaceae; genus CACPJY01. The sequence goes on along the minus strand of CACPJY010000003.1, from coordinate 137,621 downwards.
AGATCACATGAAAAAGGATGCAATATATCCAAAAATCTTTTTCTGGCACCAAGGAGAAAGCGACGCCAAATGGGACAACGACTCGAGGCAAGACTTAATTAATACACCTAATTTTGAGTCGCCTAGGGTCCTTGATTTAGGGCTGTCAAAAAATGCATATGCTCTTGCATTGCAAAAAATAGTTGATAAAACATTAGAATTTTTCCCTGAGACTAAATTTGGAATAGCGTTGGCGACAAGATGTTTTGGCCCCTCTGCTGGTAGATCTAATTGGTACCCTGTTAGACAAGCTCAAGAACATATTGCAAAGGTAAATAACTCAGCCTTTATTTCTGCTGATACTGACAAGCTAAAGGAAGAGAAGTTTCGTCATGACCGTTGTCATTTCTCTGAAGTAGGTGCTAAAGAGCTTGGTAAGCAATATTACAAATCGTTTTTAAAGGTGACATCTTTTTAATTTCCAATACACTGCACTAAAAAATTTCATCGGACTTTTCGATTTTCTTAATCAGGTTTGTAATATGTGGGGATATGAACTCCTCTGCATAATTCACCGAGATGTGATCAGCATCACTGTAAATATCGATTCCTGAATTCTTGAATTTGCAGATTTCTCCAGGACATACCAATGAGTAACTGTCAAGAAGATATATATTTTCTGTCGAGCGTTCAAGTTCTTTTATAGCACTAGAAATATGCCTATATATTCCAATTTTATCGTCCACAAAGAACTTACTATCTATCTCACAACTTTTTCTTGATAGCTTGTTAAACCATTGTATGTTGGATGACCCACAGTAATTATTATTTTCATCCTTCCATTCAGGAGTAGGAGTTTGTATTATTACATTTGCTCTTTTTGATTTAGCTATTGAAGCTAGATTCAAAACAGAGGATTGCCAATTTAAAAAATATTTTTCTTGAGAAATCTGCTGTCCATTTCTGTCGATATAAATAAAGTCAGAGGAATTATAACCGTAGTATGTTCCTCCAAAATGCATAGGCAAACGCATGGATAATATGATTACATCACCTTCATTAATCTGATTTAACAATCTAGAATGTAATAAATTGAACTCTTTAAGTCTTACTAAATCAGTGGCTTTATTATTTTTGCGATATGCAATCCCAGGAGGTGGAGGGAAAGGAGTTCCTCCTGAGGTAAATAGTTTTAAGTTCATATTCAGATCCTTGGAAACTTTCTTACCAACTTTCGTAAATTGTCCACTATGACTATCTCCAGCAATCCATAAAGTTTTTCTATTATTCCTATTTTGGAAACTACATCCAATATATTCAGAAGTGATTCCCTCTTGGCATTTACTCCCCCAAAGCAATTCTAGGCTTTCACTCGAATAAGGTCTGCCTGTATAAAGCTTTCCTTTTAACGGCTTGCCTAGAGCAAGTAGTCCGCTCGAAACAGTACCTATCAATCCAATTCCTAATATAAGTGTCTTTCGCTTATGGCTAAACCACAGATTCTTTCTTAGTGGTGCTTCAATCCATTGATAGGAAGCAATTGACAGTGATAAAACAATAGCTAGCTGTAAAGGGATAGACCATGAGTGAATCCCTATTGTCCACCTGCTAATCGAAAGAACACCCCAATGCCATAGATATAGAGAATATGAAATCAAGCCAAGGTATACAATTTTCTTATTTGTAAAGAACTTATATGCTAAAGTATTATCTTTCATCGAAGCAAGCAGAATTGATGTAAGTGCAACAATTGAAAAGTTAGATAATGCTCCTAATGACTTGGGTATATACATCACACTTATAATTGTTATCAAAACAAGAATTGGAGGTACTCTCTCAAGAAGTTTTTTAAACCAAACTCTTTTCTCAAAGCCAAGAAAAATAAGACAACCTGACGCCATTTCCCAAAATCTGTACGGCATCAAAAAGTATGCGGCAGATTGGTTACTTTGATAAAGATTAATGAATCCTAAAAGAGATGCAATGCTGAGAATCCCAACAATAATAAATAAATTTCTTGCACCATTCTTGTTTTTGGAACCCAAACCTGAGAACCAAACTATAAATGGGAATAATAGATAAAATTGCTCTTCTACACCCAGAGACCATGTATGGGTAAAAACATTTAATTCTGTTGACTTGGCAAAGTAATCAGTTGATTGAGCTAGAAGATAGATGTTCGATACTCCAAATAGTGAAGTCAACCCAGTCCAAAGTGATATTTCAGGTCTGCTATTAAAAAAGCAAATGGTTATGCTTGAAATAAGTACAAAAAGTGATAGAGCAGGTACTAATCGCTTTATTCTTCTTTCGTAGAATCTAGTAATGAATTCTGTGAAGCTCTTATCATTCCTTCCATAGAGAGAAGAGGTGATCACATAACCAGAAATAACAAAAAATATATCAACTCCGAGATACCCCCCAGGTAGGATTTCTTTATTGAAATGGTTAGTGATTACTGATACTATTGCGAAAGCTCTTAGACCATCAATTTCCGGCCTATATCGGCTAACCTTCGAAGACTCGATATTATTTATTTTTGGCTTGGGGTCTAGAGCCCGCGCTTTCATTATTGCTAGGGATTAAATATTTACTCTACCATTGACCCCCTGAAGTCTTCAAAAAATGAAGTTAGAAAAAATTATATGATGATTCAAGAGTCTTATAATCTATATAGATTTTAGAGTAGAATCTTGGTAAAATCTTAAAAAGATCCAACTTTTGCTTGTATTGTGAATTATATGATTTGCCTAATCGCTAAAAATTAAAGTAAAGGGATGAATTTAGTCAAGTTTCTACTACTAGATGCTTCTTTGCTGATTTCTGCCTTTGCTTTCCTATTGATTTTTCGGGCTGTTAAAGCTAAGCCCCTCATATTAGAAGACTCCCCAACAAGCAAAATACTTAATCAAAGCTCTACCGTCCTCCCTCAAAAGCAAGAGTTGTTAGAACTTGAGGAAATTGCTCGAAAAGATGGCAGTGGTATTACACATGACTCTTTAATTGGCCGTTGGATATTTACCTCTGTATGGAAGCAAGCTAGTGATGAGGAAGATTTGATTTCAAGTACTTTACTTCGCCTTTTTGCAGCAAGCTTAGACATACAAAAAACTGAATCTGATCGTTTTACTATTGTTAACTCTATTGAATTTGGATTGTTATCAATTTTATTTACTGGTGTTGGTTATTTAAAAGGTAAGCAACCCTTATTACCATTCTTTTTTGAGAATATTGAATTCAAAGTAAGCTCAAGGGTTTTATTCAATAGATATTTGAAAAAACCAATAGAAAAAGATAGCCCTTTCTTTGCATTGATTGCAATTGATAAAAACGAAAAATGGCTTTCTGCTAGAGGCAGAGGAGGTGGGCTTGCTCTTTGGGTGAAAGGTTAATGGTTGTTATTACAAAAACTTCTAACCATGGAATTTTCAGATCAAAGGGCGCTATCCCACAATCGATAGTTTGTCTCTCCAAGATTTTCTTCTAGCTCGATATCACAGGCTTGTATTGGGACTTCTTTATCATCTATAAAACAAGAGACCTTTTCTTGACTCCTATTTTTCAATCCATCCTTAAGAATGGTAAAAGGCATAGTGAATTTCATAGTGAGGTTCTGTCTAGAAAATTTTTATGGGACTCCTACCAAAATCCCGTGGAAGCAAGTAAGGAGCTTCCCCTTACTTGCTTATATAGGCTTTATAGCCTATATAAGCTAAACTACAATCAATATTTAAACTTAAGCAATACCTTTAGAATAAGGTAACAGTATTCAACCCTAAATTGGCTTGAACATATTAATTTGAATCATAAGGCATAGAGAAAGTGAGAGCCTTAAGTCTCCTTCGAATTGATTTCATCATATTCACAAGAAAGCTCACAATCAGTTAGCCCTCGATTCTCAAGCCTGGCGACAATTCTTGCCATGTCTATAGCACTTAGTTCACCATTAGGCTTCCACTTAAGAGTGGTTTTTCTCTGAATTGGTGGCTCAATTGCTGTTGAAGGTTGCAATCTATTGATTGATTCCAAGCTGTCTAAATGCGCTTTGGCTGAGTGCAGATCTCCTGTGTAGATGCATTTGGTATGAGAACATGATTTGAAGAGACGCCCATTATCTCCTATAAAACAAGTTATTGACCCTCCTTGAGGGCTTATGTAGAAAGGATTCTTAGGTTGCATTTGCATTGCTTACCCTCCTGTTGATTGTGAAATTGATCGAAATTACAATATATTTAGTAATAGTTGTGGATATAAGGTACGCATTTAAATGAATTTCCCTTTCCTTTTCTCCTGAAGGTGGGAGAAGTTGTGCTTTGTTTAAAATGCATAATCCACTCCTTTTGAAGGAATTTATATTTAACATGGTTTTTCAAATGATTCGAATTCATAACTAAAGTTAACGTGTTTAATTCGTTAAAGAATAGTAAACTTTTTTGAGCATTATAATTTTGTTTATTTATAAATAAAATACGCTTAGAGTAGGACTCCAATATAAACATTCATTGAAATCTTAGCCTAGGAGCTGTGAAATAATTATTTATGCAATTGCTCCTTTTTTAAGCCTGAGCAAAAGTTTTCTTGGATGAACTTAGTAAGCTTCTAGAGCAAATCAAAGATGACAACTAGATCAAAAGAATTGATCATTTAAGCCTTTGGAGCATTGGGCAAGGCTCTAGAAACAGGCTCGATAAGCTTTCTTCAGGCAACTCAGCCAAGATTGCCAGCATAAGCAATAGCAATGGAAGTTCGCAAATTATGTATCGAATGCTACAAAAAGCAATCCGTCTTAATGCTTATTCGATCTCGTTTTCAATAAAATACGGTATTTAAGGCTGATCTATTGCTTTATTTAGCCTAGAGCCATTACTTGTTGCTATAAAACAAAATTCATCAAGTTACTATTTACCAGGGTAAGATCTGTCCGTTTGAATGCCAAAAAGTACCCGAATTCTCCAGTGTTAATGAATTAATTCTTTCAATAAGTCCATTTACAGATTGTCTAGGAGTTATTCCACCAGAAGAGAATCCTGTCATTCTCGTACTGACTAATCCTGGGTGTAAAATAGCTACTGAAATCCCCTGAGGCTTTAAATCAATTGATAAGGATTTTCCAGCCATACAAAGAGCAACTTTAGACATTCTGTAACCATAGGAACCTCCTGATGTATTGTCATCAATAGATCCCATTCGACTAGCCATTAAAACTACTTTTGAGCCTTCCCCCATATTACTAAGGAACGCTTGAGTAAAACATAATGGACTTAAAGCATTAACCTGAAACTGACGAATCACACTTTCCGGGTCTAGAGTTAATAATGAATTGAATTCCGCTATCCCTGCATTTTGAATCAGAACGTCTATGTGGGTTCGTTCTAGTTTCCTTTTAAGGTTGATGACTGATGCCCCAGAGCTGATATCAACACCGGTCTCTACCTGGACGCCAAGTTCATCTAGTTCTTTCGACGATGCCCGACATGTAGCAATCACTTCATGGCCTTTATCTTTTAATTGACGGCAATATTCAAGCCCTATACCTCGATTGGAACCCGTAATTAAAAAAGTAGCCAAAGCTTTTTTGCAACTTTAAAGAATTTAAATCACCCAAAGTTCAGTGACTAATTCCTTAACTATGCTTCAATAAAATATTTGTCGAATTAACTTAATGCAAATTAGATAATTCATGAATGACCAAAGACTCGACTTGGACTCAGTAGTGCACTTCAAATGGCTTTGTTCAGCGCCTTGGCTCTTTTCTAAGAATGATCTTCACTTGGGAGCTTGTAAGACTCCCTAGGACGCTTCGCCTGGCCTGAACTATTTTTAATCTTTCGATTGAGATGAAACCCGTTATCCATTCAGGAAGGTTTTCTTACTGCAAGATCTTTTTGGAGAAATCATTGAAGAGAAATACTCTAAATTTGACTGATTTAACGGATGATTGTCCAGTTTTTATAAAATAAATATCACACCACTAGAGTAGTCATTCACATGAAAATTCTCATAAAAAAGGCCTCTCACCTGGATAAGAGCTCTGCATTATCTGGCCGTTTGATCCCCATCACCCGGCCGCTGAACCGACCTTAGTCATTGTCAAGGTATTTGTCATCAGTAGAAATACACTATTTATAGCGTCGCTTATGTATATCATTAGAAAAAACACTACTTATGGGGGTTGATTTTGAGCTCAATCTCTCTTAGAAAGTAAGTTCCCCATCACCCAGGCCCAGCGAGTTACGCAAGGGTCTTTTTTTTTTGCTCTGGGAAAGGTCCATAGATCCTTTCATCGAAAGTTGGAGGATTCCCTTTAATGAGCACCAAAACACTTTTTTGGAGTCATTGTCGTCTGCAACAGAAATAGTCCCAATTCAAGGGAAATAGTCCCAATTCAAGGCATGATGGTTGTAGGAACAAAATGCGTGAGCAATGGGAGAAGCTAAAAGAAGAAAAGAACTTGGTTTGCCTCCTAAAAAGCCCATGAAGGTGGACAAATCCTTTACACCAAATTTGCTGGTTAGATTTCCGAGGCTTCCTTTATATATTGGAGTCGTTTTTGCCATTTATTTGATTTTTGACTGGATAAGATTAAATTCAGCTAATAATCCAGGTTAGAAATAGACTTATTTATGGATCAAAAGTTCTTATAAGCTCAATACAATAGACCTTCGTGGATAGTTCAATATTTCATTGAAGCGTTAAGAATAATGCCCAACTAGGTATTGTAAATACAGCCAGTAAAGTACTCCACGTTATTAAGGAGGCAGCAACATTTTGCTCCTTACCATTTGCTTCAGCTAACAACAAAACTGAAATAGCTGTAGGTGTTGCAGCTTGCAAAACAAGTGCACTACACATTAGAAGTGGTAATCCAAAAGCCTTTGAAAGAACTAACATTAAAGTAGGTAGAACAAAGAGCTTTATAAACAAAGATGTTCGAACTATTTCATTGAAATTTCTCGTATTTGAAAGGTTCTTAGGTTGAAAGGCACCCAAACGAATCCCTACAACGATTAAAGCAAGTAGAATTACAATTTTGGATGGGATCCAAAGATTAGAGCTAATTTGTTCACGCCAAGGAGTCAATTGAATTAACCAAGCTCCAATCAGGCCTTTAGTGGCCGGACTATTGGCAAAAGCATTAAAAAAGTGTTTTAAATGCTCTGCCCTTTTCACTCTTAAGCCTTTATTTGCTAGAAGAATTGGCCCTAAGCTCCATACAAGTAAAGTAGCGCCAAGGTCATATCCAATACTAGAATTGAGAGCCTCATTTGGCAGAACTGCTAAGGCAACAGGGATCCCTAGATATCCAGAATTGCCAAAAACACTTCCTAATAGCAAAACTCGACTTTCTAGAAGTTTTCTATTTTGTTTGCAAACACAAATTAAGATTATTAATATTCCAATTGCTAATAATGCCATGAATAAAGCTTCAAAAAGTCGCCAATCAAGGCCATTTTTTAATATCAGTCCAATTAAACTTATTGGAATTCCAAAATCAATAAGAGGAGCAATTATTTTGTCGGAAACTTGTGGATTTAAACGACCTATAATATAACCAAGTGCAATCAATGGTATTAATTCACTAACAAGTGGGAGAAGAAACATTTAATTTATTCAAATTAAATCAATGAACGATCTCGAAGTGATGACTTGCTCCTCTAAAAATGTCAACCTATTGCTAATCGAGAAATATAAGCATCTCTACTGCCTGAATTGATCCATCCTGTCGCAATGGTTTTCGTCTTTTTATCGTTAACCCTGCCACGATGAATATGAGATGGCCCTGCTGGGAAAATGATGAGTTTTCCTCTTTCTGCAGATTCATGGTGGTTCTGCCAATAAAACTCGGTACCAGCCGAATCGATATCATTACAGTAAAGGATCCAAGCAAGAACCCGATGAACAGGCTCAGTGGCCTCGTCGTTGATAGTCCAATCACAATGCCAACTCTTAAATCCTTCACCAGGTTGATAACGTTGGATATTAAAAATTGGCATCACAAAGAGGCATTTTTCAGGAGTGCACTCTCTGAACATCGGACGATCTTGCAGGTATTTTTCTAGAGCAGCCCCAACACCTTTAAGAATGACATCTGAAAGCGCGAATGCTTCTGGATCTGAAGAATCAATCCCAACAAGGCTTATATCAGTTGAAATCTTGGCAGGTTGGTCAATGTCAGAAGAGGAATTATTGCCGAAAACGACACCACTTCGATGTAAATCAGTACGTCGGTCGAAGAATGACATTACCCCGTCGGCTACAGCCTCGAAACCAGGGTTGCGATAGGAAGCAATTAGCTTCAATTGGCCACCTTAATAGAATGATTCGAAATCAATTAACCTTTAAAAATCTTCCCAGGCTTCAATGTGTAGAGAAGGATTCTCTTTCGAGAAAATCATATAAAGGCAGACTAATCAATTTAAATAAAGAAACAGTAACCTAATAACTCTTAGCCATATTAGACTGTTGTCTCACTAGTTCAAAGAATTCCTGCTTAAGGCTCGAATCATGACGAAAATCTCCTCTAACTACAGAGTTGATCATGCTTGTTTCTGGTTCTTTCACTCCACGCCATTTCATACAATAATGCTGTGCTTTGACAATAATACCCAACCCTTTAGGCTCACATAAACGTTCTATTTCATCAGCAAGGATCATGACAGCTTCTTCCTGAATATGAGGCCTAGAGAAGACCCAGTCAGCAACCCGTGCAAATTTAGAAAGACCTATTACTTTATTTCCTGGCTTAATGCCAATCCAACAATCTCCTAAAATAGGGACTAAATGGTGTGAACAGGCTGAGCGAACAGTTATTGGACCTACTGTATAGATTTCATCTAGGTTCTTATCATTTGGGAAGCTGGTAACTTTGGGTTGCTTATAAAACCGGCCTTTAAATACCTCATTTATATACATTCTAGAAACTCTTTCAGCCGTTTCTTGAGTGTTATGGTCTTTTTCAACATCTATCAATAAAGTTTTAAGTAAATCTCTTACTCTTGAAGCAACTTCTTTTTCTAGGATTTCTAGTTCACCTTCAAAAATATAATCAGCTATATTGTCATTAGCATGGAACCTTGCGCCATCAGCTTTGATGCGTGTACGAATTATTTCAGAGACTAGTTTACAAGAAATCTGATCTTGTTGGTCCCCTTTAATATTGTCGTTTGGAAGTGTAGAAGTCATAAACTTTTAGATCAAATGATACGAAAAAAAAGCTTTAGTAAAACATTAAATCTAATAAAAGCTTATCACATCAATTACATTAAGCACTCAATGGCTAGAAATAAGCATTGTTAGGTAGGACTGGCCGACCACCGGCAAATAACAGGTTGATTAGCTCAGAGGGGTCCTGAGAGCATTTATCCATAGTAGTACTCCGTAGTGGAACTTGAATTCTAGGTATTTAGCCCTGAGGATTTAGTATCCGAAATCCTTAGGATTTCCGCCAAGAGGACTGAGATTAGGATTGGCCAATGGGTTGAGAATCGGATTAGCCATTGGATTAATGGCAGGGTTAACCATTGGATTCAATTCAGGATTAGCCAATGGATTGATGGTTGGGTTTGCCATAGGGTTGATATTGCTATTGCCATAAATATTTCCTCCGAAGCGATTTACATACCTCCCTGAGGAATCTTGATGCATCTGAGCATTTATTGAAGGTGAGATGGCTAGAGTGACTGCAAGTGCAAAAAATGAAATAGCACTTGTGTGGTGATTACTCATTGGTACATTGAACATCCTTTAAATATAAGACGTGTCGAGGTTTTTTGCACTCACTTTAAACAATGCCAGTTGAGTACTTTGCAGAAAAAACTTTTCTTATATCAATAGTTATTATTTGTGCCTCAAATAAATAAAGAGAATTAAACTGCAAAAGTTTTTATAAAAAAATATTGTTTATGATCTTTACTATTTCACTGGTAGCGCAACCCTACTTTCTACACTGAGATAATTTGCTTTATGCGGTTTATAGTTTTAAGTCGCGAAATATGGCCTTCAGATTGTACTAAAACAAAAAAGCATTTTACATCTTGAGATTATAGTTTTTTTACTCAAAAGGTCGAAAGTTTATTCTGTTGTTGTTAGAGTGTCTAAGAGTTCTTTGGTGACTACGCACTAGTCCGAAAACAGCTACAAAGGGATAAAAATGTTGATTATTGGAATGCGACTTTGTATTACTAGGCATGATGGACAGCAAGATCCCATTACCTAGGAGCATTTTGAAAAGTATGATCCCTATTAATTACTAGAGCAGGTCTACGGTGATATTTGCTGTCTGACGCTGATTATGAAGATAGGCCTTATTATGAAAGCTGAGAGGTGCCTTGCAGGAGCAAGGAAAGATGATAGTCATGACTTTAGTCTTTCATAAGCTATTTTCCTCGTTAAAGTTTTCGTTCAAAGGAATTTCTATTTGACCATGATCTAACCCTTTAACTTCTTCGTTCTCTTCCAAGGTTGTTTTGAAGGAACTCTCCTCTTCCTCAATTGAGTTTGAAAATTCGTCAACTTTAGAACTCTGAATATTTTTGGATATTAAATCTTCATTTTGCTGCGGACTATCTTCACTGGATACGCTTACATCAAAAAGGTTTTGATCTTGCTTTGTGCTGTCTTCGGTTACTATGATTTCGGCTCTTATTAGAATTTTTGTTAGATCTATGATATTAAAAGTAAAAGATACCTGATTCTGATAAATATCTCCTAATACTTTATTTATTTCATTTGCTTTTGAAGGTTGAGAGATAATAACATATGTAGTCCAAGCGGAAAATAAAATTGCAATTAAAGCTATAGAGATAATTGTGGAAGATACTGCTCTAAATATTTTTGCAATCATTTGCAATCATAATTACTTTGATAATCATGTAATTTAAGTCAAACTATTGCTAGTAAGTAGGTTTGTTTACACTTCTTTCTAACCTGCCGGTTGCCTCGACTCTCTCGAAAACCCTAAATCCAACTAGCTTCGAATGAAAAACAGAGGTTTGTGCATGAGTAGAAATCTCTAGTCGCAAAGATACTATTAGCTTTTTCCAGGTCTCTTCCCTTCCCCTGGGTATGAAGGGCACTTTTCCCTATAGAGGACGGAAGTTAAATAGATGTATCTAACTTGTAGTAGTCAGTTGGGCTAAAGAGTATAACTAATTTATATACAGAATAATGACAATGTTTGCCGAACTTAAATCATTGCTGGAGTTACAACAAGAAGGAGCTTTTCAGCAGTCCGCCTTGTGGTACCAAAATTTTATAAATAGTTTTAAGGGCTCAGCTATTAATCTTAGTGCAATAAATGAACAAGTCATTATTGCAATGATTGGAATCATTATCCTTGGTATAATTTTCCTTCCACTTGGAGCTACTGATAGCTCGATCAAGAAATGTCAGATTGACTCAAACCAAAAAGTTATCAAGTTAGGTGGAGCGCTAATTGTTGTTATGACATCAATTAGCGCCATTTTCTTTCTCGAGATTTTGGAGTTATCTGAAGCATTAAATGGGATTTAGAGGGATCTTAAATATAAGAAAATACATTATTCTTATTTCCGGATATACGTTGGAGTATAATTTTTAGGTAGTCAGGACTATATATAGAATTCTCACATGATCTGAATCATTAATATGACTTATAAGATCTCCAAAAATATTAGCTTTTCAGCTCCGATAAATAAAATTTTATTTATGATAATGCAAGAATTTTACCAGGTTGAATATTGATGAGAATACTTAGTTGGGATGACTTTGATTCTTGTATCACCTCTATGACGGCAGCATGCAAGCACAAAAATTTTTCCGGAGTGTATGGTCTCCCTAGAGGTGGTCTTTGCTTAGCAGTAGCAATGAGTCATTCATTGAATATTCCTTGGCTTGAGGAACCACAAGCTCGTTGCCTTGTGGTTGATGATGTTTATGAAACAGGTAAAACTCTGTCTCAAGTACATGACGTTCGTGATATAACCACTTTTGTTTGGTATAGCAAAATCACTCCTGAGTGGTGGAATGCTATCGAAGTAACTAGTCTTGATGAGTGGCTTGTTTTTCCATGGGAAAATAGAGGTCGTTGTGAGTTAGACATGAAGTCGTACAAAAGTTCAAGGGCTAAAAGTAGTGAGTAAAAAAACAATCTACTTAGCTTCTCCTTATGGCTTCTCACGGCAATGGAAGATGAGACTACTCCCGGATTTTGTATCTAGTCTTGAGTCGTTAGGTGCTGAAGTGTTGGAGCCATTCCAACGCAATAACCAAGTTGATTGCTCTCAGTCAGGTTGGGCATACAAAGTAGCAATGGCTGATGTTCATGATGTGAAAAACTCAGATGCTATCTTTGCCATAGTTAATGGCACCCCACCTGATGAAGGAGTAATGGTTGAACTGGGTCTCGCAATTGCCTTGAGAAAACCAACCTTTCTATTCCGTGATGACTTCAGAAAGTGCTCTGATTCAGAAGATTATCCACTCAACTTGATGCTTTTTGCAGGTATGCCTTCTTCTAACTGGGAAGATTACTTCTATACATCGATTGAGGAAATTAAGAACCCTGAGAAGGCATTGGCCAATTGGTTGAGAAACTGAACCTTATATCTATATATCTATCTGATAATGCAGACAAATTTTGAAAGTAGTGCGAGTTTAAACATTAAATTATTTCTCATATGTCAATTTACTTGAATTTTTTCATTAGAGGCTTTTGAACCTCCTTGAAAAAGTTTGAAAGCCTTTCCTTTCAGAACAATTTTAATTTCAGTTAGGAAAAATTGAGTTAAAGATATTTCTTAAAAATTTCTAGCTATTGGCTAGCTTATGACCCATCTTAGGAGACAAGAAGCAAATTAATCCTTGAAGGCTCTCAAATCCTTTCCCCTTTCGTTGTTTTCTGCAATCTGTCTGGGATGTTTTTCAGGACCCGCGAATGCCGAGAAGGTTATATTTAAGCTTATTAATGGTGATTCAATCTCTGGCAAATTATTAAAAGAAGAAAGTACTGGTGATATCAAAGTAATTCTACATGACTTTTTGGGTAAAATAGAATTAAAAACATCTTTTATTGTTTATCCTAAGATCAAGACATGGTCTAGTAATTTTGAATTCGGTTTAGATGGCTCTAGTACACAATTAAGTAATTCATTAGGATACTTGCTAGAGATTAATACAAAATATCAGGATAAAAAAACAGAATTAAATTTAGGTAGCCGATATGATTTTAAACAAACATCAGAAGCACAGAAGGAAACTGTTGTTGGAGTAAATAAATCTTTTACTAAGATTAGGTATGACAGATCAATAGGTGATTTATGGACCTCGTACTTTTCCACTGATTATGAATACAATTCATTAAATAAAGTAGGGGTGAATGATGTTAATTCATCAGCAGGTATCGCTTACGCGTTAATTAAAAACAACCAAATCAAACTTAGATTATCTGCTGGCCCATCCCTAGAGTGGATTGATGGAGGAGGAGATTGCTATAAAGTATCAAGCTGTGGAGATATGGAGCCAGGTGCTTCATTTGGGACAGATTTTAAATGGGCTATAAATAAAAAATTAGAGTTTTTGCTCGAAAATAAATATAATAATCAATTTTCAAGTTACTCATATGTTAGCAATAGGTTTTTAACAACAATACGATTCTTTCCGTCTAGTCAATCAGATCTTTACACAACTGTGAGTTATGAAAATATTTATGACCAGATAAAGGAGCCTAGTGAAGAGCACATCTATAGGTTAAAGCTGGGGACTAAGTTTTGATTGATTACTATGTATTTTATGCAACTAATTGACTCTTTCTATTGCTCCAGGACTAGGCAGCGAGATATTTCCCTCAACTATTTTTCACCCTGACTGATTTTCTACAACTATTGAAGTAATTAGTAAATCCTATTCTATTCTTTTGTAGGTTAAGAACTTTTTAATTCAAATTTTTTCAGTGATTAAATCTCGACTATTTTCTTGGTTCTAGAAGTTCTTCTTATCGTCAGCCTTTTGATTTTTCCCTTATGCCAAATCCAATAAACGGGAGTGGATGTTTTTGCTTGACGTAAATCTTCTCTATCACGCAAGCTAACAGGTTCAAATTCATTGCTTGGATCGAATTCGATATCTCTTATTGCTTGATTCAGCACTATGCTCCCTTTCTTACCTGAAACGGATCTGTGAAAAGTACCTCTAGGTATCTCAAGAGCACCCATTTTTGGGTTCATGTAAATCACGTGATGTGGTTCGTCCCATGCAGGATTGAGTAAGGTAAAAGTACGTCCCCCTTCTAAGACCAAATTGTGGTCAATTTGATGTCGATGCACGTAATACTGCTCAAAGTTATCGTCATTAGGTGGTGAAAGTGCGTTTCCATGATGAATTACTACGTCAGAACAATTTGCCCCCTTTACTCCAGCATCAAAGAATGTGACTTGAGGAGTTTCTCTAAAGGCATTAATTGGAAGAAAATTCAAGCAGGTCTTTTTTTTCTTCCTTTGTTGACTCCAATTGACTTTGATTTTTATTGAGCCATTTATACTCCTCAAAACAGGGCAAGTATTCGTGGCTTCCTTAAGGGTCTTTAATTGATCGGCTTTTAAGTCAGGAGGCATCTTTATTTGAAGTGATAATAATTCAATCTTCCTAGGCCCTCTGCTAGTCATCTTTTTATCAATTTCGATTGTTGTTTCCCCTAGCTTCCACTCTTGTTCTTTTGCGGTGATACCCATCACTGTAAGGAAGCAAGATCCTAAAGCTGTTGCGACTAAGTCTGTAGGTGAGAAATTCTCTCCCTTACCTGCGTGGTCAATTGGCGCATCTGTTTTTAGTATTTTCCCTGAGCTCTTATGCTCAGCCTCTGTGTGTAAGTCCCCTAAATAACGACAAATAATCTTAGTTACACTTCGTAGAGCTTACAAGTGGATTTTGTGGGGTTAAGCTTGCATTCTTGCTCCCAAAACTCATGGGATTTTTCTTTAGGTAATTCATAAGAGAAATCATGCATATAATCAATATCTCTAATGGGATTAGAAATGACAGAAAATGGAGTTTTTAGTTTCATGACTCTCCTATTTGATTAACCCTTTTCTAGCATATCGCTCTTAATTGCATATAGGGTTTTTACGCAGGCAATTGTACTTACCTAAATTAGTTGAATTAGCTTTTTGGTCCAGGTGGTTAATGTTTTACTAATTAAGTTTTTCCAACCCTAGTATCACTCTAGCCTGAGGCTTAGGCCAAAATAATATAGCTTTAGAACAAAAACCTTACACTCCAATCTATTCCAGATTCTTTTTGCATAATCTTTCTTCTTCTAAGGGAGATTTATACAGCTCCTATCAAAACTTCTTCGAGCGACAAAAACAGTCCCAAGAAGATTTGTGAGCTCTAGAACCTAATGAGAAGAAAGCTAAAACATGTGTCTTTAGCTCTAAACACCTCGGATGTTAGAGGTTTGGATAGATAGGTAATTGGTAAGTGGCTCGTTCTGTTTTTCCTTTCTAGCTCAACAGAACATGATGGTGTTGAATGGGATATGTATTCAAACGTAAGGAATGAAAAAAATTTTTCAATGGAAAGATCTCGATTGGAGGCATATGTCTCCCAATGACAGGTTGAACTTTAAACGATTTTGCTTGATTCCTTTATTTGTATATGGCATTTATATCTTTTTGAATCGCTATGCGTTCACTCTCCTAATAATTTTGGGAATTTATTACGCTTATAAGTATTTTGAAAAAATTAGACGATAAAAAGCCAGGTAAAGAAATATCTTAATAAAGAAAGTAATGCTTTAAGCTTATAAGTATTTGTGAATAAAAAACTTTGATCAGGAAAAGATTGAACTGTGCTTAAGCTTTATATTAATGATATTTTTCCTCATCAAAGGATTGGATGAGTATTGAATAAGCTAAATGCGCTTCTAAGTACAAATTAGATAGGTAGCCTTCTTCTGCAAAGAATACTTATGGACTCTTAGCCCGCAAGTATTAGAAGATCAGGTTTATACGGGCTCTCTGTAATGAACCTTAAGTTCAGATGGCTCAAAGGAAATCATGCAGCCTCGGGACACCATCCAATCTCTTTCTCTTGTCGCTGCTGCCAAAGGGCACATTTCGAGGTGAGGTGCTTTCCATTTGGGATTAGTTTTTCTTGAATGTTGCAGGTGAGAATGGTTCGACAATGCTTATCACAGGAATAGTTGAAGTGTTGGCATGTCATGCAAACGCAAGCTGAACGTGATTCTTTAAGTAGTCCCTGCTTGAGAGGTTCCCATCCTTCAGTTGGATTGAAGGATTTTGGGAGTAACGCTTTTTTGGTCTGATTCTTACGCATTGACCTATCCCAATGGGGGCTGCTGGATGCATCCAGTCTTCAGCTTTAAAAACCGCATACGGGGAAGCAGATGATGCCATGAGCCTTTCTGTAGTACACCTGTTCTACTTCTGATTGGTGGTTATGTCAACCTGTTATTTCATTGTTGGAGTTATGGAAATAGCTCATGACAAAAAGCACGACAGCCAATTCTCGGGCGCCCCACAATGAAAGATGTTTAATGGCTTTCTATTAGCTCATCCAAAACAGGCGAAAATAATATTTTTATAAACAAGAACACCCTCATGCCAAGACAAGGTTTGCCTGATTAAGTTAACTCAGCTTGTGACAAGCGGTCCCGAAACTGGATCAGTAACTCCTAGTTCTGGAGACAACTCTTCCATAAAACCTCTCACCTCATCAAGATGTGCGAGCATTTTTGGCCTTGCCGACGCTATGGCTTCTTCACTCTCCCAAAGTCCAACAAAGCAATAATCATTTGAGCCCGTTCTCGCAACGTATTTAGCGATAAGACCTTCGGTGTTGAATTGAGCCAACTTCTCGAAGTAGTCATCTACAAACGCGGGCTTGAGTTGGTAGCGAACAACATTCATGAAGGTGGCTTTGGACATTTTTAAAAATCAACTCATAGAATTAGATCATGCTTTTCTAGACAAGGCTTTCTTGCTTATCATCCCCTGACACGTCACCTCCTAATAGGTGTCGAAGCCTCTATCAATAAGTCAAATATTCTGAGAACTTCTGAACTAACCATGAGTCCATTGAGTGATGGTGGTTTGTTCATAAATATGACCACTAGATTCGATCATTGCTTTTGCCTCTGGGTCTTTCCACATGCCCATAGCAATTCCTTCTTCTGCTTGGAAGATAACTATTGCCCTTGAAGAGTCTTGTTTATTTATTCCTCTATAGAGAGAGGTGATTCCGCCAGCTTGCAACATCGCTTTGTTTTTTTCGCTGTCATAAACAGCAGCCCACTCTTTAAAACTTTTGCTGAGTTTGAAATCAAAAATGGTGGTTTCGAGCGTCATTCCAAAAAAAACCTTAATAATTTTAATCACCAATAAGATTTCAGAAGTTTGATTGTCAAGGAATCTATACACTTAAACCAAGCTTATGTTTTATAAGTTTGTAGAGAAATATCGATAAAATATTTTACTTTAACCTTTTAATATTACTTACTAATACAATATTTAAGAACCAAATCTCTCATGCTTTAAGCAATTATCTTCGATTCTTACCCTTATGGGGAGCGTAGCCTGGCCAATAAGCGAACGGATTTCTAGTCGATCTAGATCATAGATTAGACCTTGCTTGTCGTCTAAGGTACTGTGATAGACTGGTTATAATGAAGTAAGATGATGGCACGAAAGAGATCCCAGCTTAATATTAATATTGATCCAGAATTGCTTTTAAAACTAAAGTCTCAAGCAATTAAGGAAGGGAAAACACTTACTGATTTTGTTACTGACCTTTTAAAGGCTGTACCTAGTGAAGAACCGAACGAATTGCTTGAAACAAGGCTTGCAAAAGTAGAAAGCATTTTGGGCGACCACTTATGGAATCTTAAGTCGGTATCTCCGAATCCTGGCAAGGAAAAGCAGATAGGTTCAATTTTTTCTGATGAGGGTGCAAAGGCCTATGCAGAGGTCGCCAGATTAGAGTTTGAAGCGCATATGAAAAAGAAGAAACTTACTCTCCAACAGGCTTTGCAAGAAGTATCTTTCCACCTTAAGAAGCATCCATATAGCAATCCTGAGCTGGTCTATCAAATCTTAATGGGTACCCATGTGCTAACTGGTTTAGAGATGACAAAGGCCTATCGACATGGATCCTGTGCAATGAGAAGTGCTTTAAATGATTGGACCCAAAATCCTCTTGAAAGATTAAATGAAGCTTTCTTAAATGCTGTAATCTCAAAGAGCCTTGCTTAAGTAGCTTGGTTTACCATGAAAGATGCAAGATCAAACTTCCCTTTCTAATTAACAAACTCTTTAAGATTTTGTTGCCTCAAGTGCAATCAGTTGATATCACTATAAAAGCCAGGAGGCTAAATAGTTTGTTGAGAAATATTCTATAAATTATTTAACTTTTCTTAGAAATACCCCCAGAAGATCCACAACCAATTCCAAAAATCATCATGAATGATTCTTCTACTAGATTTGAACATACTTTCCAACCATGAAGAAGAGCTTGCTATTATTGCTATCTTTAGTTGCGGGACTCGGATCTATAAATGCTCAGGATTTTAATTCCAAAGCACACGAAAAATGTAAGGCTAGAAAAGGAGACGACTACAATTTTTGTTATCTATACTACTCTCGAATGTATCCAAAAATAGATACAAAAATCTTAGTAGAAAATGACTCTAATGAAACCTTGATAAATGAGTTGCGTAATCATGGTATACCAGAAGTCAATAAGGCTGATAAAGAATTTCTGAGGCTTCATTTGAAATTGATGCATGCATTTTGGAGTGAGCATGCCAATAATCGTGGATTGAATCTGCCTCCTCCAACCCTCCGCCTTGACGATGGATATCTTAGAGGATGTGGAGGCAAAAGAATTTCTAAACTTCCTAATATTTACTGCCCTGAATCTAGTGAAATAACACTTGACGTTCGCCCATTGATAAGTGGTCTCACCGATAGGAGAAGTCTTAATATTAGTTACCTAAGCTTGGCCATTCTTTCTCATGAGTTCGGACATCATGTGAATCATCATATTGGCAGAGAAAAGTACCTTGATAATGAGGAGAATGAGGCAGATTGGAAAGCGGGTAAATACTTTTCATATGTAATATATAAGCAGTTAATCCCTCTAGAAGGTTTCACAAAGGGAGCCAATATGTTTTTTAGTGTTGGTGACTTCCATTTGCTCTCTAAGCATGACAACCCTAAAAATCGATTTCATGCTTTTATGAATGGGTTTAATGATGAATCTATGGGTGTAGGGCGTTTTGCTGGCGAATGGCTTCAAGATACTCGTGAGACCTTTTCTAGAGTTGTTAAAAACCCTGACTATAAACATCATATTTCTTTTGATGTTTATAGGTTTGAAATTGAGAGGGGTAGGCAAATTGCTGGCAATCTTTTTGCCGGTGTACTAGGAGCTATTAATTGTTCCCAAGGAAGTAATGAAGATTGCGTTAATTCACTTCTTTTGCAGGGGCAATCTAAGCCAGAAGGTTGGTTTAGAGCACGGAGATTGATTATTGACTGTAAGCGCAGAACTTTTGATATTAAAGGCGATGGATTCAAGACTCAATTCATTACTTCAGATCGCAAGGGTCAAGCTCAATATCTTTTTAAGAGACATTGCTAGCACTCCTTTGTACCTCTTGCTAGGCCATCAGAGGTCTACTCGATACTCAATAGTGGCATGAAAAGGGTCAACCATTTTGACCTCAGTAGATCTAAAGACTTTCAACGCCCTCCACGTAGCATTAAGGAATATAATTTCAAAATATGATTGTATAAACAAAATCTAATAGGAGTCGCAAAAACTACTTCAGAATGGAACCATTAATACGCTTCTGCTTAGAGATGAGATTTCTGCTTGCTGCAATAGCTGCCTTGGCTATTGGTCTTATCACCCCACAGATAGCAATGGCAGACGGGGCTGGAGTCTTTTCAGCAAATTGTGCCGCTTGTCACGCTGCTGGTGGAAATCTTGTTAACCCAGAAAGGACTCTCTCTCAAGCTGATTTAAAAAGTTTTTTAGCTAACTACAGCTCAGACCATGAAGGGGCGATCGTTGCTCAAGTGACTAACGGTGCTGGACCAATGCCTTCTTTTAAGGATGTATTAACTCCTTCGGAAATTTCTGAAGTTGCCTCTTATGTTGAATCTCAGTCTTCGAAAGGGTGGGGGTGATTAATGCAAAATAGGATAAGCCTCACTGAATTCACTTAATCTATAAAGCCCATAAAGTAAAATATTTGCAGATCTTTAATTAGTAAGACTTAGCTCACCTTTGTATATGCCAATAAAAAAGAAACTAACTCCCTTAATTATTTAGCTTCATGACATGGACATTTCCTAAATGTTTAGTATGGAATATACTTGTATTCTCTTAATAGATAGTGTGAATCAATTGTAAAATTTTAGGATTCAGTGTTAAATAGCTATAAAACATTAACAATTTTGGATCGTTTAATCAATCAAACTTGCAAGATTAATGTCCTTTAATTTATTGGATAAGGTGTTGTTAAATAAAAAAATATTTAGTATTTAGTGACTATTCCTATATTTTTTATCTGCTACCATGGCAATCTACTTTCGGACTTAGAACGAAAAGGGTGGCTGGTCAAACTCAAGTTTAAAGAACGAATGGCTGACAAACCTTCTTATGGATGGAAAGATCTATTAGTAGATACAGCGATTGTTGCTATTGTAGTTGGAGCAGCACTTACAGTTGTTGGGTCATTCTCAGAGTCTTTTGGGAAGTTTCTACCGTTCTTGCAATAGTTTTCAAAGATGCCCCTCAACAAGCCCATCCCTAAATCTTTTATGCGCCTATGGCGTCGAGTGCGAAGGTTTGAATTAACAAGAACCCTAATAGCTACTCAGAAGAGGATGGATTACGTTAAACAATCATTGGAATATATAGACCGAATCGAAGGCAGAGTCGAGAAATGATTTTACCTTCCCTAGTTAGTATTAATCTAAGGAATGCTGAACTTTCTTCTTAACTGGATTAGAGAGATCATCCACGAAAAAGCAATTTCATTAGATTTTGGCCAACATGTTCTTCGCAAACCTTTTAGGTCTGAAATGACTAATGAAAAGCAGAAAGAAAGTCTTCTGAAAAAAAGTGGGTGATGGGTAGCAATAGTGAGAGTTGCTTGGATAGGTCTAAATATTGTTTTACCTTTAGCCTTTCTGCATATACCTGCTACCCAGGAACTTTTAGTAACATTAGAAGTTAAGCTTCCTTTTGACATCCCAGGGGGTAGGGTAATGGGTGAACCCCCTTAGAAGGCTTTTTTCGGATTGGCTGCTTTGGAAATTTTGTATATAGCAATTGCGTTGATTCCTTTTTATAGAAAGGCTGCCTATTGGAACTGCTGTCTTGAGAACACTGTTGCATGGATCAATGAAGTGGCTGATTTTCGGCAGTTGAGTGAACAAGCTAAAGATTCACTTGCATTAGCTGTCTGTAATAGTGCGGCGTAGGAGTTAAAATTAAAAAGTCTTGGGAAGATGAAATAAGTAATTAATTAATTGGTGGAGTTGGACCTGGTTTTTTGATTTCAATGAACTTAACTATCAATTCTCACTTAGTCATTCCTCGCCAGGAGCTCAAATGGAGGTTTTCTAGATCATCAGGGCCTGGTGGACAAGGAGTTAATAAAACTGATAGTCGGGTTGAGCTTGTATTCGATATAAACAGTTCCTCTGTAATCGACCCTTTTGTTAAGCAGAGGTTGCTTCAAAAACTTGGGACTCGGTGTATAGATGGTTGCCTAAATGTTGTTGCATCTGAAAACCGTTCACAATATCAAAATAGAAAATTGGCATTAGCTCGTTTAGCAGTGCTGTTAAGAGAGGGCTTGAAACCACCTCTTCAATCAAGGAAAGAAACCAGGCCAACTTATGCATCACGTAACCGCAGAATAGCCGCTAAGAAACAACGTGGTTTTTTGAAGCAAAGTCGTCAAATCAAGCCTTCAATAGAAGAATAAACATACAGGAAATCTCTTTATATCTTTTTAATAAGGCCAAACCCTAAGCAATTATTAGAAAAGGTTCGTTTTATATGCTTCAAATCATTTGCCTCAACTAGAAGCTAATGACTTTTGTTTAGCTTACATCATTATTAAAAGCCTGCCTCTTGCTATAAAAGTAGAAATCGCCAAAACAAGAACTTTCGTGGATTAATTTGTTTTCGAATTAGCGGACCGAAGAGATGCTTAAATTAATGCGGCTTAAAAATTCTTGTTATGTTGGAAAAATTTTTTAGAGCAACCTCTTTGGCAGTACTAGCATTGCTGTGCACACTCTCGATTCTCTTTTTAGGAGAGGATAGTTCTTATGCTCTGATTAAAGGCTGGACACCCCCAGAAGAAACCCTTTCACGTTCAGAAAATAATTCAGGCAATATACTTGAAAGTGCGATTGAGTTGCCTGAGGAGAATACAAACAAAGAGAGTGAAAACTTGATTAATGGTATGAGTATGCAAGATATTTTTGGCGATGAGCAGATCTACCCGTTTGAGCAGGGTATAGGTGGACATGGTGGGGGAGATCTTGACTAACTACTTCTTGTTGGGGAAATCGATTTAACCGAATTGATGATTTCTTGAGTTTTTAGTGAAGTCCTAACATTTAATTAATTGCAGACTGCTTCCAAATAAACAATTCCATTAAAACCCTTTTATTAATGAATCTCAAATCTGATGAATAAAACCTCTTGTATTCTTCAACTTATTTGCCCTGACAGGCCAGGATTAGTAAGTGAATTAGCTGGTTGGATTACAAAGAATAATGGAAATATTCTTCATGCAGACCATCATACGGATTCAGATGTGGGCCTTTTCCTTAGCAGAATCGAATGGGATTTAGATGGCTTTTCTTTAGACCGTAAATCTATTAGCTTACAGGTTAATCAGTTAGCATCTCAGTTATGTGGCCAGGCGAATGTACACTTTTCTGATGAGATTCCTAGAGTGGCTATTTTTGCTAGTAAGCAAAGCCATTGTCTGCTAGATCTGCTTTGGAGAGTAAGCAGTTGCGAGATCAAAATGGAGGTACCTCTTATTGTCTCTAATCATCTTGAATTAGAATCTATTTGTAAGGAACTATCTGTTAACTATCAGTTCGTTCCGACTAGTAAAGAATCTAAAAATACTTCGGAAAAAATTATACTTGACCTGCTTAGAAATAATAAGATTGAATTAGTGATTTTAGCTAAGTATATGCAAATATTATCAGAAGATTTTATTCAGAAATTCCCATCTATTATTAACATCCATCATTCTTTTCTGCCTGCCTTTAAAGGAGCAAAACCCTACCACCAAGCATGGTCTAGAGGTGTAAAGTTAATAGGTGCAACTGCCCATTATGTAACCAAGGAATTAGACAATGGACCTATTATTGAACAAACAATCGCACATGTAAGTCACCGTGACGAGGTAACAGACTTAATACGTAAAGGGCGGGATACAGAGCGATTAGCTTTAGCTACTGCTGTTAGGTTACACTTGAACCATCAAGTTATGGTCTACCGTGGTAGAACAGCTGTCTTTGCATAGGAATTTTTATTTAAAAGTAAGTGATAAGTGACTAAGAATTAATGGTTAGAGTATAATTTTTTATTTCATCTCAATGATTCAAGATTTAATGAGCGCACTTAGCTTTGCTCACTTAGTCGAACCATGTGTTGAGCACGGCATCCATAAACTTCCCATTTTATGAACACCTAGACAGCCTAATTTATCAGCTTGAGTTTCTGCTTCAGATCTAGAGGGATATGCATATAAATTATTAGGAGAAGAATTCTTCTTAGTATTAGTTTTTTGCTCAATGACTGGTCCTCCAGGGCTCCAGACTTTTACCCCCATAGTTGTCATGCCAGCAGAGAATATTCCCATTCCAACAATTGAAGCATTAACGACTCCCATAGCTACTACCCCAAGAGATACAACTCCCATAGGTACGATTCCAATAGTAATGATACCCATAGGAACAATGCCAATAGAGATAAGTCCAAGGGGGGCTATTCCTATGGCAATTTTTTTAGGCTTACTTCCACAATGTCCATGATCTTGTGGTTCATTCTGGTTTTGAAGACTAGTCATTTATTAGTGATGTTTGTGATGGTGATTGAGATGTTTTTCACAGGGCATCCATAAATCTCCCATTTTGTGTGCTCCATTGCAGTTGAAACTTGGAGCTACTTTTTCAGCTTCTTCTCTAGTCTCAAACAGGGCTGGAGTGCCTTTTTCCTGAGAGTTAGTTGAACAACCAATTATAAAGGTTGTTGAAAATACAATTAGCAAGGTCGTAGATTTCTTCAAGACTAAGCATCCTTTTCCCCATATAATATAGCAATTTTCCTAATTGTTTGCTAATTGGCCTTCAGCTTTTAGTACTTAAACTTTAGATTTAAAGCGGATTGATAAATATGAAGAGTTTTGTGTGCATATATGCTAATCAGGTCTCTGTTCTTTAAAGAATAAGGCATAGAGACAAATAGTAACTTTATCAATTAAGTTTACTAATCAGTATCCCACTATTTAATTATCTTTGTAATTTATATAGAAATAACCCTCGCTGAATGGTACTCGCTTCCTACCAGATCGATATAGAGGGTTAGGAGGACTCAAATACCTTCTATTAATAACCCTGATATCCATTGAAACACGTAAATGTCTGTCAGAGGGGAGGCCTGAATGTATTGTCCTACTGTCAAAAATAAGCGCTTTGCCAGGTTCTATTTTAACTGGAATTTGTTGTTGATTTAATTGCTCGGCTTTTGATATTAACTTGACTCCATCATATGGTGAATCAAAGCAATATCTTTTAAATGTATGCTGACTTGTTGAATGACTAGTTAGACTAAACCCATGAGAATTGATAGGGTCTGGCCTAGTAAAAGGCATCCAGAGGTTAATTGTTCCTGGAGGATGACCTAATAATAAGTCAGAATGCCAAGATGGGTAAAAGCCATATTTAGAAAAGGGCTCGAAATGTGCTCGTATAGTTGGTTGCCTTTGGATTACATAATTGTCCCCGAAAATAGCAAGAATATGCTTGGTTAACTTTTTATAGTAAAAGAAGAACTCCTCACCAGCTTCATAAAGTTCTTGTGTGATTGCTGTAATTCCATGATTGTCATTCGTTAATTTCGAAGGATCTATAAATTTATAAATTTTTTCAAGACTTACTTCCTCTAGGATATTAAACTTATTTTTTATCTGATTTCCTATTATTTCTCTTAGCTTCTCAATATAGGGAATATTCACTTCGCTATTTATCCTCCATGTTTGAACAGGCTCTTCATAGTAATTTCTAACCGATTGCTCACAAGCTTTTTGCTCATTTGGATTCATCTTTACAACTTCAATGTATTCATTATAGAATAAAATTCTATACTATATAATTTTATTCTATAATGATGTACAATTATTAATTGTTTTCTGAAGACGACTCATCAATAATTCTCCTCTTGAGTTTGATTTTGGACATTTTTATTACGTTTTCCTTAGCTATTTTACCCAATCTTTCTTCTACAAAATTTAGATATCTTTTATTTGTAAAATATTTATTCCAAGCTCTATCTCTGAACTCTAGTATTTCTACTTGAGAGCAGTAAGCAGACGCTAATGGTATATGTTCATAACTTAAGAATGCAAATTTTTCATATTCATCATGATTAGGCAAAGGTTTGCCTTGAGCTAAAGCCTCTACGTATAGAGGTGATCCTGGCAACGCTACACAAGTATAAAAATTCGCATGTTCTGTAGGCATTTCGAGCGCCATGCTCAGAGTGTCTTGCATTGTTTGCATGTCATCTTCAGGTAAACCAAAAATATAGTTTCCCAGTACAAATAAACCATTCCTTTGAATTTCTTCAACTACGCTTTCTACTTTTACATCCTTAAATGAACCCTTGCTTACCTCTCTCCTCACTAAACGATTTCCTGACTCAATCCCAAGACAAAGCCAATTTATACCTGCGTTCTTAAACCTTGCCAAATGTTTAGGCCTTACAGTATCTACTCTTGCATAGCACCAAATATTAAACTCATGATTCTGTTTTTCTAGAGCTTCTAATATTGGGATGTAGTGCTTCTCATTATAATAAAACATTTCATCTGAAAATTTTAGAGTTTTTACTTTATAACCTGCCAATTTTTCCAGTTCTTTCGAGATCCATTGCTTAGACCAAAATCTCATTATTCTTGAATCTGATGAACTTATACCATCATTATTGTCTGTTCTATTTAAAATATTAATCATACAGAAGCCACATCCGTAAACGCAGCCTAATGAAGTATAAATTGCAGCAAAAGGTGTTCTTTCCTGATCGTTAAAATTGGAATGCCAGTAGTGAGATCTATATAGGTCGAGAGGCCTTTTCTTAAAAGGTAGTAAATCCCAAGCATAGCCGGGTAGGTCAATGTCCATTCGATCTTGCGGGACTATCTTTTCGGGATCATTTAAAATTATATTCTTATTCTTATCTTTATACCCTATGCCCTTGATCATAGCTAATTCATCTTTCCATTCATTTGGTTTTAGCCTAATCAATGAAAGTAGGTTATGTAGAGCATACACACCTTCATTTGTAAATACTATATCAACATAGTTTGCAGCAAGAACTTCTTTTGGTAATGCACTTACATGTGATCCTACAAAGGCAATATTAGAAAAGTGTTTCGCTAGTTCCTTAGCAGTTCTGCTGGCTCCAATCATGCATGTAGTGCCGGCATTAGGAGAACCACCGTAAACAACTAAAACAATAAGGCTAGGGTTTAAATCTTGTAACCTGGAACTCACCTCTGAATCAGTTAGTCTTTCTGCTTCTGCATCAATTATCTTAACTTTGAAACCTTTGGATCTCGCTGAATCGGCTAATAGCAGCGCCCAAGTAGGAGTCTCAACCGCTGAGTAATTATTTGCTAATTCTTGAAATGCTACTGAGTTGCTCGAAGCATTTACAAATACGCAATCAATCCTTTCAGTATTCATGTCAATTTTGTTTTGGGTCAGGAGTTTACTATGACTCATTTATCCTATATTTTACGCTACATCCCAAACTCAGCAAAATCAAGCTTATGAATAATTCGAGTGTTAAATTTAACCCTTTCAGGTTAAGTCCTTGCAAGATATTCATAAATGATCTGTATTGTGTATAATTAAATTTCTTACTCATAATTAATCTAGTCATTAAAACATGGATCATGCTTTGATAATTCGAACTCGAAATAGGCACAAACTTCTGAAAAATTGCCTAGATTTTTATTTCTTTACTAACTATAAAGGTACTATTTATATAGCTGACGATTCTCAAGGACAATCTTTAGATCAAAATGTGAAAATTGTTAGAGATTACAACTCTAAATTAAAGCTATATCATTACATAAGTCCTACTTCTAATCTACATAATAGAGGTGCCAGAGTTAATCTTTCTACAATCAATACAATAGAGCTTGTTGAAGAGAAATACTTTACCATTGCTTGTGATGATGATGTATCACTCGTTCATGACTTTTTTGATTATGCAACGAATTTTCTAAGTTCAAATACTGATTATTCTGCAGTCCATTCGAATGAAGTCAAAATAAACTTTACAGGCTCTAAACCAGACGTCGACTTCAACAAATACTGGTCCGATCACCCAAACTCTGACGATCCAATGGATCGTATTTTTGAATATTTTTGCCTTAGCTCACTTCTTTATTTCGGAGTAGTTTCAAAAGATTCATGCGATTCTCTCGTCAAGGAATACCGTAAGATCTATGGAACACATCCATTTTCTGTTGATATAGATAATTCATTATGGTGGTTGTCCGAAGAGATCTCTTGGATGACACTCATCAGCATTGCTGGTAAATCTAAATTTATTCCTCATCATCGAATGTCGATTCGCAGTAATCATGACCGTATAGATGGCATTACTAACCAATTATCATTAGAAGGTACTATTGAGAATAGAGGAGCGATAATTGGTCTTTTACATTCAAGTGATGAATACGATCTCTTTAAGAATTCAGTCAGATCCTTTTCTAGACTAGTTCAAATTAAAGGTACAAAATACACTTCTAGCTTTCTAGAGGAGTCTCTATTTACTCTTCTTACATATCTTGCTATTTCTCGTTCAGGATCTTTTTTTTCCAAAGATATTACTGAGAAATTCTATACAAGTATTTATAAAACTTCTATGCCTCCTTTGACTTCATTATTCTCCTTAAGGAATTTATTTTTATTTTCCTCCTGTTATAACAATCCGTTGTTTAGAATATCTGCTAAGAATCCCTTTGCTAGAAAGCTTTTAAATTATCCAATTAACCAATCACTACTTCAAAAGCGAATTGAGCTCTATTTAAAACTCTTCAGTGAAACTATAAAAGCTTAGGTTAATCTCCGACTTTTTGTTCTTACCGTTAATTTACTGCCCATTTTTCAAGTCATAGATCTGTTTTATTTTTATTAAACTAAATATTTTCAATATAGTGTAAATATCAATTGTATTTCTCAAGTACCTATTTTCAAATCTCAGTTATCACTTCATGCTTTTTCTGATGACATCTTTAATAAGATATCATCAACCCTGCAAGTTTCTTCATGCCTTCGTTGACGCGTCTCATCTTCTCCTTCTTGCTTCCTTTGATATTGCTTGTAAATGCGGTTTGTGCGGATGAAATTCCTTTAGAAGACCTCTTAGTGCCTGAAATGCCTGCAGCCGGTCTACCTGATTCTGGCCATCAACTATCACAAGATATTCAGAGTGAGACCCAGGACATTGATGCTCTTTTAGGACCTAAAGAGATTTTCCCGTTCTTGCCGGATAACCATCGCGATAGTGGAACAGGCAAATTTAATGCATTTTGACTTGAGTTGACATTTCTTCAGCTTTTTTATTAATTACTATAGGTAATTAGCAGATTGATCTTTTCTAAGATTGATTCATCGATTATTTAATATCAAACAACTCAAGATTTTTATAGTTAAGAGTTAGCAGGTTTCTTAACCGAAGGTATGTGCCATTAAATCATTCGCGTAGATCACGAATATTAATTTCACTTGAGTAGATAAATTACCTAGTAGATATTGCTTATTTAGCTTTACATTTATTGATTTACTTCTCCCTATTGTTGAGATGTATGCTAAATAATATTTTGTGAGTTGAATGGGTAAAATGAAGAAGAAATCACAAGATGGCCTGGAAAAACTGGCCAATTCAGATGCATTTGATTCTTATTATCAGTGCATAACTTCTTGTTACGGGCTTGAGGGCGAGGATATTGAATGCATCACGGAGTGTGTAGAGGTTCATTTTGGTAGTGAGCCACCCAAAGCCTCACAAAAGCCTATCTAAATTTAAATTTCACACTTGCTTACTAAGTTTCTCAACCTTCCTATTCTCTTACACCTAGGTCCATTGAAACTCTCAATCGGTAAAACTACCTAAAGTGTGGTAGATCACTCGTATCAATTGACCCTGAAATTTAGTAATCACATTTCGTTGGTGGCCTCTTTGCGTTCTGAAGGTAAGTTTGAATTTCATTTTCCTAAGACCACTTCATCTTTCGTAAGTGAGAGTGTTCTCTAAAATTATTGCCATCACACTCTGCCATTCCTTCATGCTGAACCCTTAATACCAATAAAAATAAAGTTCATTCACCACTGTAAAAACCCCTTTGACAGGTTGGAATTTCAGAATATCTGAGCAGTTTTTCAACGCTTTCTTTAATCCTAAAGGAATCAATACTTTTAATTATTACGATCATTACGAGAAATTTAATTGAACTGCTTGTAATGTTCAGTCGTAGTGATGGATTAATTCTTTATGCAGACCTATGGAAATCCAAGTGTCACCTATGGTTGGTGGACTGGTAATTCAATGGTCACCAACCGCTCAGGTCGTTTTATTGCCTCGCATGCTGCGCATACAGGACTGATCTCATTTGCGGCTGGTGCCAACACTCTTTTTGAGCTATCTCGTTTTGACCCATCTGTTCCAATGGGTGCCCAAGGTTTTGTAAGCCTTCCACATTTGGCTTCAATTGGTCTTGGCTTTGATGAGACAGGCGTTTGGACTGGGGCAGGGGTTGTGACAATCGCAATCGTTCACCTCATCCTTTCGATGGTTTATGGAGCGGGAGGATTGATGCATGCAATCTATTTCCCTGATGACATGCAAAAAAGTGAGGTTATACAGGCTCAAAAATTCAAGCTCGACTGGGGGGACCCAGATAATCAGACATTTATCCTTGGCCACCATTTGATCTTTTTTGGAGTTGCTTGCGTTTGGTTTGTCGAATGGGCAAGAGTCCATGGCATTTATGACCCGGCTATAGGGGCAATTCGTCAGGTGAATTACAACCTTGATTTAAGTCAGATTTGGGGCCATCAGACTGATTTCCTTACAATTGACAGCCTTGAAGATGTGATGGGAGGACATGCATTTTTGGCCTTCTTGGAAATAACAGGTGGGGCATTCCATATTGCGACTAGGCAACTTGGTGAATACACCAAATTCAAAGGTTCTGGTTTGCTTTCAGCAGAATCAATTCTTTCTTTCTCTCTAGCTGGAATTGGTTTCATGGCAATAGTTGCTGCTTTTTGGTGCGCAACCAATACAACTGTTTATCCAGTCGAGTTTTATGGAGAACCTCTTAAGCAGGTTTTCTTAGTTGCTCCAGCTTTTCAAGACACAGCTGATTACAACAACCTTGTAGGCTTCTCACAGTTTTCTGGACGTTGTTACTTAGCTAATTTCCACTACATAGTTGGATTCTTTGCACTTCAGGGTCATCTCTGGCATGCATTGAGATCTATGGGATTTAATTTCAAGGATATAGGTGCAAAACTTAATTTCGCCTCTACTTGAAAATAGCTTTGTTTAAAACTAATCCAAGCCTCGAGACTCTCGGGGCTTTTTTTTTACCGAAATTTCTATATAAGTGACATTAACTATTAACTTATATCATTTTTCAATACCCTTTACTTCAAAAGGAAATTCCTAATGTTCTGCCTAATTCCCTAAATAAGGTGATTTTATAGCGAGGTTAATCTCACATGCTAGGATCAAATAAATGCTTAGCTAGACTTGAGAGTAACTGAAAACCCTTCTCTAGGGATAGGTAATGTAGACGACCTGTTGACAGATTTATTCTGTGGTGAATCCTGGACAAAGTTACTAGATTCCTACAAAAAAGCAAAATATATTATTTTTGTTGGTCATGGTGGAAATCTTGCAATAGCTGATCATATTGCTGTTGATACCTCTAGATTGACTAAAGGGGAGAAAATAACTTTTTCCCCAGGTTCTGTAATACATGCTACATCACATATTAATGACTCGAGTTTTGAAGAATGGCTAGTTAGTTGGTTTAAATCTTTTGAGAAAATGTTAGAGTTTGAGTCAACATTGCTAATAGGGATTTCAAGTTCTGGCAGGAGTAAAGATACTTTAAAGTTAATCAAATATGCAGACTCAGTTGGGGTGAATACATCCTTGATAACAGCAAAAGAATCTCTTAATCTTCCTAGCAAGTGTAATATCTTAAATACTAATTGTGATACCTATCACAAGTCAGAGGTTGTAGCATTAGCAATAGGTTATCAACTGATAGTTAGTGCTGGCTGGGTTTCCCCACGTATTTCCTAAAAGCCTTTTCTTGCATCTAAAAGTTAAACCATGACACAAATAACTCCTAAAGAGTTTCAGAGAATAACAACACTACTTCGTATAGAATACTTGAGAATTATTTATGGTTCGAGAGAGGCATTAACACCTTCTGTCTTTTCTATTATAGATATAATTTCCTATTTATATATAAACCAATTAATCCTTCATGATACGAATGTCAAAAATCTCATAATTAGTAAAGGGCATGCGGCAAGTGTTGTTTACCCTTTTCTCGTAAGAAGAGGTTTAGTGGATTTCAGCAAAATTTCCTACGGAAAAGAAGGCTCTCCTTTTGGTATTTACCCTAATACAGATATACCATTCATTCTAATGCCTTCTGGATCCTTAGGGCATGGCTTGGGGGTGGCGGCAGGCATGTCAGAGTCAACTAAAGAAAATAATTCAAGTATTTTTATTTTTTTAGGAGATGGTGAATGTACAGAAGGATCTATATGGGAAGCTGCTCAATATGTAGGAGCTAAGAAATTAAAGAATATAGTTGTAATTATAGATGGAAACAATAGAAGCATTCTGGGTGATCTTGATATGACCTATCCAAATTTGAAGACACTGGATCTTTTCAGAGCATGTGGCTTTGATACGCAATCTATTGATGGTCACTCCTATGTAGATATTAAAAAATCTTTTCAATATATAAAAGAGAATACAGATAAAGGTCCGTTTGCAATATATGCTAAAACTATAAAAGGTAAAGGTATAGATTTTATGGAAGCATCACATCTATGGCATAATAAAATGCCTACTAATGAAGAGCTTGATTATGCAATCTCTCAGCTTTTAGCTAGTTTGAAGGATGAATAAAAGTCTGCAACGAGATCGAGTTATTGATCATCTCACATTTTTAGAGAACGGTGTTAAAAATAAGTTGTTATTTGTGACCCCAGATTTCGGAGCTAAGGCTCTAGACTTATATAGAGAGACTAATCCCGAATTATTTATTTTCCCAGGTATATCGGAACAATTTTCGGTTGACTATTGTTATGGAGCTTCACTCTTAGGGAAAAATCCAATTTTATATGGAATGAGCCCTTTTCTCACTACTAGATGTATTGAGCAATTTAAGGTTCTTTTTGGACAGACCAACGAGAATATTCTACTAATGACAGTAGGGCATGGTATAGGTTATGACCATAATACATTGTCCCATTATTCTTTAGAAGATATCAGCTTGTTTTATTCGATTCCTGGATTCCAAATTTATACTCCTTTCACATCACAATCAGCACTTCAAATAACCAAAAAATATGTAAATAATGGAGGCAAGTTCTATTTACGCTTGGATCGACAGCCTACACCAGATAATATTTCTGACATTCCTTTTACCATCCATAAAGTAGGTAGAAGTCTTTTTAAGAAGGGAGATAGCGATAATTTAATCGTAACTTACGGATCTGTTGCTTTAGATATTTTTGAACGCACGAATAATTCCATTTTAATTCTAGAGGATCTGTCATTGTTTGATGAATGTAAAGAGACTATAAATATCTTAAATAGCCACTCTAGCCTTCATTTAATAGAAGAGTCTTTTGAGTACTGTGGTATTTATTCTAAGCTTTCCAAACTACTTTCTAGTTCTTTCATAACTGATCATAGCTTTATCAATCAAGAACTTGTTTACCAGAAGATTTCTCGCGAAAGAGCAAGGGAACAGTATTTACTTTCAAGGCTATAGCATGAAATAACTTTCCGATAAGCTATTAGGGTCAATGCAAAAATTATTTTTAGTAAATGATAAGTTGAAAAGTATAAAATACTAGAAATCCTCTAGCTCCATTGAACCAAGCAGATCTGACTTTACTCTTTGACGGCGGATGCCCTCTTTGTCGACGGGAGGTTGCCTTTCTGCGATCTCGAGATCGTATGAACTTGATTTCTTTTGTGGACATTGATTCTCAAGACTATATACCAGAGAACTTCTTAGGTATTACTTATAGGGATGCTATGCGTAGAATATATGGAATTTCTAAAACAGGCGAGATTTTGAGTGGTGTTGCAGTATTTAGAGAGGCTTACAAGTTAATTGGAGTAGGATGGATCTATCAGCCGACAGGTTGGCCATTGTTAAAACCTTTTGTTGATTTCATCTATGAAATTTGGGCAAGATCAAGATTAGCCCTAACAGGTCGGCCATCTTTGCATTATCTTTGCCAGAAAAAGGACCTTGACTAATGTTGAGATTAATTCTTTTAAGTCAATATATCCATAGTATGGACATAATGCTTTTTATCAAATTAGAAAGAATTAATAATAAAACTAGAATTATGAAAATAATCAGATAAATTTTATAGATCTAGAAGTATTTATACTTTATCATGCAACGATTGGTCATTAAGCGAAAATCATTAATAGGCCAAATAATCATTGGTCTATTACTACTATTAATATTGATAGTTTTCTTTGCTTTGGTATTTGGGACAGCTGCTTTGAAGAATCCTTATGCTGAAGAAGCAGTTTTATTTGTAGATTCTCTTAACTTACCTTTTATAAAAGCTATCCAGAGACCAGACTATGGATACCCAGCAGTGCCTGTTCATTTGTTATGGAGACTTTCTTGGATCGCATCTGGTAAGAAAATTGCCGATACAGTAATTTTCGTGAGAATAATAACAATAGCTTTAAGTATGTATCTTTTTACTAGGACTTTCTTTTTTATTAATCCTTTATTGGACTTCTGTAAGCCTAGTACAAAAATACTTTTATACACTACGTTGTCTACTATTTTTATTTTGTCCAATGCTGGCATTTTAACTAGTTCTTTTCATTTGCCGTATCTAACAATTCCATTTTTGTTAGGCCAATTATGTAGAAATTGTATCTCACCAATACGGATGGTTTCTGCTAGCAAATCTTCAAAAATCCTTTTAAATGTTATAGACAATATAATCTTATACCTCTGCTGCCTTTCTAAACCTCTTTTATGGCCACTATGTTTGGCGATAGGATTTTCTCAGATGATGAATACTTACCATTTACCTCAAAGTAAGGAGAGGCGATCTCTTCTTAATTCATATCAATTAGGACCTATTATACTTTTTATATGCTTCGGCATCTTTCTAATCACACTGGATCCGTTTAAATCTACTAATATTTCAATTGCTTCTCCTATTCATAATACTATAACTGAAAAATTGAACCCTCTTGATAGTCTAAGGCTATTGATTTCTGGAGAGTCTGAAATACTTATTAAGAGCTTTATAAACCTTATTTTTATTTATATCACAACTATTTCGCTTTCATTGCCATTTTTAGCCATAGGCAAATTAATCAAAACCACTAGACTTTATCGTTCTAGATTTAAAGTAAAGAAAATAATCTTCCCAACACTTATTTGTGTAATTGTAACTTGCTCTATTCCCTTGTCATATGTTATTACTATCTCAGATTCTCGATTTTATCCGACAACTATAGGAATTAGAGATTGGGTGATCTTGTTGCCTTCCTTCCTATTGGCTTATTTATCTCCATTTTTATTTAGAACTCAATTCACGATATTTCAATTTACCTCCATACTTAAACGACTTTTTTGGACTATTGCCTATTTATTCTCTATTCCAATAAATATTTTATTCTATAGA
The DNA here is from genome assembly GCA_902634405.1 of uncultured Synechococcaceae cyanobacterium. Classification (GTDB taxonomy): domain Bacteria; phylum Cyanobacteriota; class Cyanobacteriia; order PCC-6307; family Cyanobiaceae; genus CACPJY01. The sequence goes on along the minus strand of CACPJY010000003.1, from coordinate 102,372 downwards.
CATATAATTAACCTTTCACTTTCTGATCCTTTTGTATTTTCACAGCACAGTACATTTTTGGACCTTAATCACCACACTTTGGAGCCTTCTAAACAAAGATGTTATTACCCAGGCCCGGAGAATTGGAATTCTCCCTATATAAATACCCTAAACCGAAACTGCCAGGAGATTGAGCTTAGAGTGATCACTTTCAATGCCTCTATTCCTATCATTTCACTCACTTTAGACGAAAGCATCCTTTCACCCGAAACCAGACTCGAAAGTCTTGTATTTAAATTAGATAAATTATCCTTGAAGAATAATCCCTTAGATTCTTTTTCCAACCTTTCTAAACGTTTGTTTCGTAGGAATAATGATCCTCTTTATTCACTAGAAATCTCTTCTATCACTAATTTAAACAAACCAGCTAATAGTGAACTAATTTATTCAACACAACTTAGACCTAATACTAGAAATTATCAATTTCCGATAGATGATAAAATGATTCTTAATGATCCAATCTCTTTATCCATAACTCCTAATCGCCTTTCCGAAGATCTATCTGATTATAAATTAACAGTCTCTGTACTAAATTCAATCAAGGGACCTCGAGTTCAATATTCATCAAAATTTTCTGAGGCTTTTAGATTGCCATCTAGGATTGATTCTATTATCAACAAAGCAGGTACTTAGTTAAATAAAATTATCTATCTTTAAGCTTCTATCTTTCATAAGCATAATTATTTTAAGTTTATAAACTGGATCAAGCTCGGTTGAATTGACTGAGTATTTCAACTATTCATAAATTATGCCTTTCGTTAAAATTAGAATGATATTTGTCTAACTCCCTTTTACTTTTTAAATTATTTAGATTGATTTTCCAGCTATGAGGTTGTTGAGGACCTTCTACGGACTGTCCTTTTCCCTTCCGAAGCAACATCCGTTTTTGTTGGTTCGGACGAAGTTTCACTTTTAGCTTCTCGCTGCTCTTCGTTACCCTCTCTTTCCGTTTCTAGTTCAAGTGATGTCCCTACGACCATAGCTGCGTCAATTGGGTTTGCTAGGTCTCCGATTGTTATAAGCGCTTTGAGGACGAGTTGTGTTCTGGCCTCCTTAGGTAAGCCGGGACGGAGTTTTGTAACCGAATGCCAAAGCTCTTTTGTCACTTCTTTTAGCAGTTCTTTGTCAGTAACCAAAGCAAATTTCTCTGAAACTATTTACTAAATATATTGGGTCATGAGCAGTTATGACTAGCAGTTTTAGCCAAGGGTCAATTCCCTTTAGAAAATTATGTCATCAGATTCTCTTAGAACCCTTACTACTACTACTGAATCCTTCTTTGGCCAAATCATTCCGTTTGCGCCCCCGTCACTGATCTCTCATAATATTACGTAGTTTTCGCAACTTTTCAAAGCGAATTCAATTTACTTTCTCCTTTTGGCAGCACAATCATAGGGAATAGTGTAGTAAGGACTTGATTTAGCTTTAATGAGTAGGGAGGCCTTTCTTAAATAACTTATTTTTTGATGAATTTCGTGATTTATTTATCTTTAAGATCAAAATTTTACGAATTTATTAGCAGAAATCCCGAATCTCCTTCCATTTGTTCAAACCTGATTCGATATCAGAAAGGTCTGTTGTTGTTTTACTTATTTTAAAAGCCATTAATAGAGATTCCGTTGCCTCGATACCGTAATCTGCAGCGCGTCTTTGAGTAACGCAACCTGTCAACTCATCCCCAGCTTTAAATTCAGACTCTGCTTCTGTTAAATACTTACTCGCAAGCTCGATTTTTGTGTCCCAACTTTCCATGTATTCACTAAAGCTCTTTTGATTAAATGACAGATTCGGATTAACTACTAGCAGTATAATTAATACAAATTGCCCAATGATTTTAGAATACATTTTTCTAATCTAGTTTAGAATAATAAAATAATTCTTGTTCAACAAACATATTACTTTTAAATCATATCTAATGCTTGAGCAAAATCTGCTTGAATGTCATCTATATGCTCTAGGCCTACCGATACTCTAATCATCGTTTCAGTGACTCCAGCAGATTGTTGCTCTTCAGCTGAGAGTTGTTGATGAGTCGTTGATGCTGGATGAATGACTAAAGTCTTAGCATCTCCGACATTTGCCAAATGACTAGCAAGTTTCAAGCTATTTATAAGTTTAACAGCATCTTCATAACCACCTTTCAATGAAAACATTAGCATGCAGCCCATACCTCTATTTGTCATATAAGTTTTAGCTCTTTCATGGTATGGGTCTGATCTCAGACCTGGATAATTGACATTGGCAACTTTAGGATGATTTTCGAGCCAGCAAGCTAGGCTCAGAGCATTAGAAGCGTGTCTTTCAACCCTTAGGCTCAATGTCTCGAGCCCTTGTAATAGTAGGAATGAATTAAATGGACTTAATGCTGGACCCCAATCCCTTAAGTTTTCAATCCTTGCCCTTAATGCAAAGGCAATATTCTTATCTTTGGGTATACCTAACATTGAACAAATATCACTATTAAACCCAAATGCTTCCCAATGAATTAGGCCATGATATGCATCACTAGGCTCACTCATTAAAGGGAATTTTCCATTTCCCCAGTTAAAAGTTCCAGCATCTACAATTACTCCACCCAGGGATGTACCATGCCCTCCTATCCATTTAGTTGCACTTTCAACGACAACATTTGCCCCATACTCAATAGGACGTATTAGTGAACCTGCAGCCCCTAATGTATTATCTACGATTAGTGGAATATTATTTTCCTTTGCTAATTCTGAAAGGCCTTTAAAATCTGGTATATTAAAACGCGGGTTCCCCATTGACTCTACGTATATTGCCTTAGTATTTTCGTCTATTTGATCTCTGAAACTTTTAATATTATCCCCATCTCCAAATTTTACATTAATACCTAATCTTGGAAACTGTACTTTAAACTGATTGTATGTACCACCATATAAAAAAGAAGTTGATATGAAATTATCACCAGCTTGCATGCAATTAGTAATTGCAATAAATTGAGCCGACTGACCAGAAGCAGTGGCAACAGCAGCCACTCCTCCTTCTAGAGCAGCAACCCGTTTCTCAAATACGTCTGTCGTCGGATTCATAAGCCGGGTATAAATATTTCCAAATTCCTTTAAGCCAAATAAGTTTGCCCCGTGCTCAGCATCGTTAAATGCATATGAACTAGTTTGGTAAATTGGTACGGCTCTAGAATTTGTTGTAGGGTCAATCGCTTGTCCGGCGTGTAGTTGAAGAGTCTCAAAGCGCTGTGTCATCAAATTCATTCTATGATGTACTACACTTTTAGCTAACTAATCTAATCAGAGCATCCCTTTTTATTGAAAGCATAATCTGGATCTCCTAGCAGCAAGAACCTCTAGTAGATAGAGCAGCCTATTGTTAAATCTAGGATTTATTGATTTCTCCTATGATGATAGAATTTAAACTAAGGTATTAGATCAGTATTTTCTGAGGCTATAAAGTATAATTAATCAGGAATTTATATCTCATCGAAGATACTCCTTACTTTTACACTTATTACTGTATAATAAAATTATATTAGCCTATTTACCTAGATGCAAGACCAAAATCTTACTGAGGCCGAGCTTTCAGAAATCTGTGAAGATGCCTTTGTTAATGTGAAAGAAGCTTGTATGAGATTACAAGAAAGAACATCATGTCCAAATTCAGTAGTTATTAAAATGCTTAATAATGTAGCTGAATTTTATTTGTCTCAGAATAGTCCTGCCCATAATTAAATAATTCCCTTTACTTAATTATTGTTATTATTAATATACTCTTAGATTATCATTAGCCCGTTCCAAAATCTCACAAATGTCTCTAGATCAATTAAAAGCTTTTCTTAAAACCATGCAAGAAGATCAAACCTTAAAGCAGCAAGTACTTTCTTCTTCAACAGCAGATGATGTTGCTCAAATTGCTCTTAGACATGGTTATGAATTTTCTGGAGATGAGCTACTTCGATTTTCCGGGAAAAAGGTCGGGAAAGTCACTGTTAAAAAGAATGACGTGCCTGGAGAGTATAATTGAGTAATTAATCATGGGTTTGATATTTTCACTTGATCATCCCTGTCTAGTATTTCTGAGCAAGACACCTCATGTATGTGCAATGAATTGGTCCCTATAGATGTTACTATTACAGGGTCAGGAATTGTTGTGCTCGATCGGCTATACAGAGTTCTTGCATTAGGATTTTTACATCCGATGCTCTCGGCTGCCTCTTCGATATCCTCAAGCGAGCTGGTCTCAAAATTATTACTGACGTAGAACATTTTATTTGTATCTCTTTTTTGTTTAGTATTAAGCAATAGGAACTCTAGTTTAATATTATTATTTTTACTATTCATATTTTCCTCTTTAAAATTTGCTCGAATTTCAGGAGCAACTAAAAGTGAATAATTTCCTGGTTTTTCGTACATTATTTTTCTTGAATCTTTAATATAATTTAATTTCTGAGTATCCAGTAAGTCAATTCGCTTGACAACTTCATCGCCCCATGTTTTATAACCACTAGTAAAAAAAACTGTACAAATTAAATATATTGCCATATTAGATAATTTTGAGACTCTTATTTGTCTAGCCTTATTAGCTATACTGATTTTATTCGAAATTATCTTTTCGTTGTTCTTATTAAAAGAAACTATAAATCTATTCAGGATCGAATCAAATCCATCAATAGCGCATAAAACAATAGGTAGAAATATTATAATAGAATGCCTTGTTGGTGACATAGCAATCTTGCCAGTTAAATACAATAAGGTGTGATTGATAAGTAATAAATAGGAAAATAAAGTCGAATTCTTTAGAACCTTATTCTCTTTAAAGCCAACTATAGTTTTTACAAGTAACCTACCAAGAATTAAAATTACAATTACGCCACTAAATAAGTATCCTACAATAGGCAAGAACGCTGGTGGTAGGAATAAAGCTTCTAATGTATGCTTTACTGACTGAATAAGATGTCCTAAAAATGATATTGGACTCGTATAATTTACAACAAATTCATTATTAAACCCTGCTTGCCAACCAACACCAATGGATTCAGGTTGGTTTCTATGTCTAATACATAAGAAGTAGGATAATATAAGCGGCACAGAAATTACCCCAAGGGAAGTTATAGCTCTTCCTATCTTCCATCTCAGATTATTAGGTTTACTATATAAGACTATTAAGTAAAAGATGAAGAATGTAGGCAAGTATAATATAAAACTGTAACTTGATAGTATTGCCACAGAATAGAGAATTGTTAAATTTAGAGGTTTAATGACCTTAATCTTTTTATTTATAAAAATCAGCATAATGCTCATCATTAAAGCACTTGCCATATAGTTATGTCCCTGAATTGAGTATATTACATATATTCCAGATACTAAGCTTAGCGATATAAGAAAATAGCCAAATCTTCTATCGATTGAGGTTGTGTTCGATTTAATTAGATAGATCGAAGCTATAAAAAATATAATGTATTCAAAGAATGATGTTATCCTTGCTGATACTAATGTTGAATTATAGTTATCTAAATTAAGTGCAAATGCATGGGAAATAAAATAGTGAAATGGAGCAAATGTTGCTCCATTTACTGTTTCATAAACAGCTGCTATTTGTGCAATTAGTTCTTTAGATATTGTTAGTAAATTATCAGGTATTAATTCTATAAAAATACTTATTTGTTTGGGCATTTTACTTATCAACTCCGAACTGCCTAGGTTTTTTATATGAAGTGCTCGATAGTGGCCGTAAAGGTCATCATAATGAGGAAAGTGGATAGAAATTAAATATACTCTGATAGCAACTCCTACTAATATTAAACCAACCCATATGTAAGCTATTCCATTTAAATTATTCACTTTTAAGGATTTATTAATTCTACTTAGCATTCCTTGCTCCCACTTAATTCACTTATGGAATTCACTATTTAACTCCTATGATAACATATAAATTGGACTTCTTTTTAAAACTTATTACTTCTCTTGGATTATCATTATAATCAATCCTGGGTGTATCATTGAAGCGAGCATTGTTAGCCTATTTGTTGAGATAATATTTTCTATCGATTATCCCTTTAATCCTATTTTGAATTCTTCTTACTTTTGCTATATTTACATTTCTAGTCCTTGAAATAGTTCTTTGTGAACTGCAAAGGTGTGATATTGACTTGTTCCTGATTCAGGAGTCAACCTCTCACCATCGCTATTCCATGCAATGCTACAAATTAGGTTTCCATCCCAATGAACTCCATATTCACTCTCTTTTTTAGACCATTCACGCACTAGCGCTAAATGTTTTGGCATATGTTTCCCGATTTTTCTACATATGTTACATATAACAGTAAGTGCTGGAGGTTTCGCCTTTAGTCTTAGAGATTTTGACAATGTAACTTGGTTAAAAACACCTGTATATCTAATGTGTTCAACTATTTCTAGTTCCTCGTCGGATAGTCTCGACGATCTGATAGCCTCTTCAAACTTCTCGACTGGTGTAATTGGCCTCATTATCATACAGGTAATCATTTGATCTTACTCAGTTAATCTTTTCTTGTATGAATTCTTCCAAACCATTTTTCTAACCTAATTTGTATTGCGTACATGCGTGTTCTGTTAAACAAGTATCTTTCACCTTTTTCATTCCTAACTATTGAAGATAATGTGTAGAGCTGCAATCCTATTATTAAAAACGCAGCTGGGATTAGAATTAACATGATTGTTCACTCCAATCCTTTTATACTATCAGCTCCTTTTCATTTATAGCGATATTTCACTACCTATCCTTCTCTATCCCTGGACTCTAATCTATCAATTCTAACAAAGGAGTTCCGAATTGTTTGCCTTCTCAGGATCTACGTTAATCATTAAATTACTTAATTATCGAGAAATAACTCTCTATAGGTCTCATTTATTAACCTCAACTCTCGAAGTTAGTACTATATTTCCAATCTACTAATGTTATAGGTAAAATAATAGTTTTATTTAAAGAGTATCTCTATTCCTATAACAGTTGAATCTCATTAAGCCTAACCCTGAAAGGGTTTTAGGGATAAACCTTAACTAGTGACTTTTTTAAATCTTGGTCTTGTAACCAACCTTTTAAGAATTCTGATTTATTTTCTACGGCTTCTTCGCCTCTGCTGCAGCTTTCTTTTGTACTTTTCTACAGGTGTTTCATGATGACGAATCCTTTTGAGATCTGAAAAAATCCCAGCTTTAGAGACTTGTCTCTTAAATCTCCGAAGGGCTGATTCAATACCTTCGTTTTCTCCAACAGTAACTTGTGTCAAAGTGAGCCTGCAATTCTGTAATTGCATAAATTTACAGCCTCATAGGACACTTTGATCAAATTTTTTGCCCTAATAGGAGCCTAAAAGAACTTTTTGTAACGGTATGAACACTTTTCTACACCGAAGGTACCTCATTTGAGGTTATGGCTTTATTTTGTATCAAATTAAACATTCCTGCGTGGGTGAACTTACTAGCCACTTGAATATTAATTCACAAACACTTAGCTCTTTAAACTCAAGGGCTCTGAAATTAGGTGTATCAGTAGAGGATTTAGCAGATAAGCTGTTGGCACAGGCCCTTTCAGTCTCTTCATCATCACAAGATACCGATATTCAATTGCCTGTTGAGAACCCCACTGCGCTTTTAGAACAGAAAGGAACCTTCTCTGTTTCTTCTCACGAAATCAAGGGATTAGAAGGTAAGCGTTTTACTGATGAAGGAGCAACTGCATATACCCAGGCCGCTCGATATGAATTCGAAAAACATGCTTCTTTGAAAGGACTGGAAGTTCAAAAAGCTTTAGCTGAGCTCCCTGAAATTGTTGCAAAGCATCACGGTGATTTTGAATTTATTACCAAGATTTTAGTCGGGAAACATGTCCTTTCAGGTGAGGACATGTTTTTATCAATAGAGAACATGGGCTTCTGCCCCTTGCAGAAGACACTCCAAGCTTGGAGTGGAGACCCGCTAATAGCTTTAGGTAGAGCTTATGTTCAAGCTATAGAAGTTTAACTACCAAAATTTTAGATGGCTAACTTGTTTTAAAGAAATACTGTGGTTAGAACTTTTAAGAATAAACCTAATTAAAATTCGATACTTCTTTATAGTGAAATCTAGTATATTCTGCTAAATTATTTTAGCTTAATTGGTTACGTTTTCGGACATGCTACCTAAAACTTTGATGCTTCTTGGTAGTGGAGAACTAGGAAAGGAGCTGGCCATTGCGGCTAAAAGGCTAGGATGTAAAGTCATTGCATGTGATCGTTACTTGGGTGCTCCAGCGATGCAAGTTGCAGATGAATTTGATGTTTTTGATATGACAAATTCATCTTTACTTGAAGAGGTAGTAAAGAAACATAATGTAGATTTTCTTGTACCTGAAATAGAGGCACTTTCTGTTGAAGCTCTTACTTTACTAGAAAAAGATGGTGTTAAGGTTATTCCAACAGCAAATGCTACAGCAATAACAATGAATCGAGATAAGATAAGAGACTTGGCTTCGAATGAGTTGAATATTAAAACAGCTAGATATGCCTATGCTTCTAGCTTAGAGGAATTGAGTAATGCAGTAAATGAAATGACATGGCCCTTATTTATAAAACCAGTAATGAGTTCATCGGGTAAAGGGCAAAGCTTAATTAACTCCAAGGATGAGTTGGAAACGGCATGGGAGAGTGCTATTCAGGGATCAAGGGGGAGATCTCAAAAGGTTATTGTTGAAGAATTTATAGATTTTCAATTTGAAATAACCTTATTAACTATTCGTCAAAGAGACGGTCATACAATCTTTTGCCCTCCAATTGGACATGAGCAGATCAATGGCGATTACCAATGTAGCTGGCAACCAATGGAACTCTCTAAATATCAATTAGAAAGAGCACAATTTATAGCAAAACTGGTCACAGATAAGCTAGGTGGGGAAGGGATTTTTGGCGTAGAATTCTTTATTACAAAGGATGATGTGATTTTTTCAGAATTATCTCCGAGGCCTCATGATACGGGATTGGTTACACTTGTAAGTCAGAATCTAAGTGAATTTGAACTGCACCTCAGAGCAATATTAGGTTTGCCTATACCAAGTATTATATGTAAAAGTCCAGGAGCTAGTCGAGTTGTTTTAGCTGACAATGACTTAGAGCGAGTAGCTTATAAAGGTGTCAATAACTGTTTATCAAATGAGAATGTAAAACTTTTAATTTTTGGAAAACCAAATGCTAAAAAGGGTAGACGAATGGCTGTTGTATTGGCCACAGGAGTTAGCTGTATAGAGGCAAGGATCAATGCAGATGAATCAGCAAAATATGTTAAGGTTGTAGGTATTGAAGATATCTAATTATTTATCATAAGATATCTATAATAGTATATTTCATCTGAACTTTTAATTAAAAAAAAGACTTATAATATTCTCTTATTCCTAGACTTTAATTCTTTACTATATACGAACAGACTTATCCTACTTAGACTTGCCATTATTGGCATATTTTGCTGTATTTGGTTTGAGAATAGTCTTATACAAATCTTGGCCTTGCTTTTCATTCAAACTAAGCTGTTCCTATAGTGGGTTAATTAATTCCAGTGATTAATGGGTAAGCAAGTTTGGCAAGCCAATGATGGCAAGCTCTTCGAAACAGAGGAGGAATGTCTTCGCCACGAAAGAGCCAGTTTATTTTTTTTTGATTTGAATCAAACTGAAAATTTTGAAAAGAATGAGCAAAGGTGGGGCCTTCAGGCGAATTTCAGTAGGCATTTTTTAGGAGGCTTCCAGAGAGTAGAAAGTTTTTGGCAATTCTCTGAAAGCTTCCGTACCTTGGCTGACATTTTGGATGGTGTTCGCTCAGATTTGCCTAAGGAGATTCCCTCTTCGAATAAAACTAAGAAAAAGTTATTACCAGCTTCGGGAAATTGACTTCAGCAAATCTATTAGCAGATCACTTTTTGCAGCAAGAAGGACAATGATAAATAATACAAACGTATCCTAGCTTCTTCTTCTCTAAAGGGATTATCTATCTAATGGGTTCTCCTTTTAATCTTTTCAAATTTCATTTCCCGGGACAATGGATGCTTTTTCGTAATTAGGTCAACATTTCATGTTAAGGATAGGCAAGGGGTGATCTATATCTAGTGTTACAACTGCCCCATAATCACTTGACAACCACTATCCTTGCCAAGTGGCCGGGTGATGGGGCTATTCGGCCTTTCTTTTCTCAGTTCGTTCATGGCATCGAAATTTAGTAATTTCCACCTCAAGTCTCCTCTTAATGATTACTAAAGAAAGTAAACGAGCTAATCTTAAATAAATAGTGGTAGTTTTCTCCATATTTACGATCAATTGTATGCCTTCTGCTCCTTATATGTCTGCAATTTTGGAGAACTACAGCTACTCAGGAAAGATCTCAGACGAGGATCTAGATATTCTTGAAAAGTGTTGGCTTGATTCATTGAACTCCTTCCACTATGCCAAATTCCCCAACTTTGCACCTTCAGACGTTTGTGATGCGGCTGGAGTAACTAGGGGTAGTTATTGGATTGTATGTAATGCAGCAATCTTGGATACTGTTAGACCTATTGAAATTGGTGCTAGTAGGATGTCTAGGATAAATGGAGTCCTTAGAGAGGCGGGAGTTGTTTTGGCCGCCTAAACTATCTAAAATGAAATGATATTTACTGCGTGTAAATTTATAGTCTTTTAATACCAATTTAATTTTTATACATCAACTCTTTTGTGCATACTTTTAAATCCTTTCAAATGACTTTAGTTTAATCTTCGTTTTCAAGAATTTTTCTACCTTCGTGAATTTCATCTAATTCTTTGTAGATACTTTTTAGTTGAGAAAGGATGTGATCGATGTTTTCGATGTTGTGCAGTGAGCTCATAGCAGTAAGGAGGCTTTCTTTGGCTGCTATGAGGCCAAGACATTGCGTACTGCCTGGTTCATAAGGCATAGTTTTTAACCTCCATGGGACTTAGTAGAAAACCATCCATGTGGAAGCCGGTTTGAATTCATCACTAGTATAAGGGTTTTGGTTGTTTTAAAGAGGGTTCCTCAGGATAGAATAAATATTCACATAATCAAAAGAATAGTCATTCAAGTGATTTCCTTAACATCTTTAAGTGATATTAGTTCATTTTCTTGATTAGGGTTCTTTAAATAGCTAGTTAATTTAACCACTCCTATTAATTTTTAGAATTTATTAAATTACTTGTTAATATAAAATTATCTTTATTTTGACTCTATATATAGAATCTTTTACCTTGGTTTATTGTATGATTTCTATCTAATAGTTTAGCTTAATCTTTTAGAGATGATAAAGGAAGTCCTTACCCCTTACCAACGAAGCAAAGAGGACTCTAATGACGACTTCATTTTTTATTTAGAGCCAAGAATCGTTCACCACTTAGATCAAGGCTTTAGAGACCGTCTAACTCAACTTTACAAAAAACAAATACCTCGAGAAGCTGTAGTTTTAGATTTGATGAGTAGTTGGGTTAGCCATTTACCAGAGAATGTTAGATATAAGAAGGTTATAGGCCACGGATTAAACTCAAAAGAATTACACCACAACAATAGACTTGATACTTTTTGGATTCAAGACCTAAATAAGGATCAGGCAATTCCATTAGAGAATGCTTCGGTTGACTTTTGTTTAATTGTTGCAGGTTGGCAGTACTTACAGTATCCCGAAGAACTAGCATTTGAGCTCAAAAGAGTTATAAGGCAAGATGGCAAATTAATTATTTCTTTTACTAATCGTGCTTTTTGGTCAAAGGCTCCACGTGTTTGGGTTGAAGGTAATGATATGGATCATATTAATTATATTTCTTCTATATTAATGTCTCAGGGTTGGAGCAAACCTGAATATTTATATGAAACCTCGAAATCACTTTTTGGGCTACCCTTTGGAACCAAAGATCCTTTCTTTTCTGTTATAGCAACCAACAAATGATTTAAGTTGTTTGATACCTCATAGTATATTTTGATAGTTTAACCAACTTGCAACATGTCTTTAGCGATTTTAAGAACTTCTATGTATAGACTCTCGTCGATCTCTCTGATGTCATACTCAGATGGAAGACATCCGTGCTTATGCTTGTGAACGATCATCCAACAAAATCTCTCTAGTTCATTTGATTTCCCCTTTGACAATTTTATAGCTTCCAAAGCAAGCTGAGTATGAATTGACAAGTTTGCAACTCCTCTTTTGTATTTATTATATATATTTTAATCTCCTATTAATCACATCTAAACAGGATATATATTTTTTATTTACATTGATATTCCTCAACTATTCCATCTGTTCTTCTGTATTTTAGCTTGGCCTCATTTTTATTCGAGTACCCCCACCACCATCTTCCATCGGTAAAGCTGCTCTCTCCATTATTAAATGTTCTAGGCAGCATAAGATTTAAATCACCCCACGCTAATACCACGAAAGCACCTGCATCTATCTCATTATTTGGTTTAACCTTGTACGCATTTCCATTTAAATTGTTATATATAACAGCTGTTAAATGTTTCTCACCACATATATAATCTGAGTTATCCGGGGCCATCATCTGAGGTGGGTATATACTAATAAGAAAACTAAGAAGAAAATTTAACATGTTTTTTATTGCTATGATTCAAATTAAGTTTACCTGTTCATGATAGCATTGGTTAATTATATAATAGTTGCTATGGAATATAATATTACGTAGTCAATCCTCTGTTAATTGAGCTTTCGATTTTGAATTTCCTTAATTTTAGCATCAGGGGATTGAACATTTCTATTAAAATAGCCTATTTCATTTTGACTTTTAATTCAATTTAGTAAATCGCCATTTTTATGTACATTGGGATCATATCTGCTTTAAGTGGTTCTTTTTTTTGGACCCTTTCTTCTTTTATTTGGAGAGACCACTCTAAATCTATTTCCCCAATACTTATTAATTTCATCAAGACCTCATTAGCTGCTATTTTATTTGCCCCATTTCTTTTTTCTCAAGATATTGTTTCCCAGAATAACTTTATTTTATTACTTATTTTCAGTGGATTTATTGGTATTTTTCTAGGCGATACTTGTTATTTAAACTCCTTAAAATATATCGGTACTAGACGAACTCTTTCTGTAGAAGCCACATCCCCCTTACTCTCACATTTGATAGGAGTTATCTTTTTGAATGAAGTGATTACATTTAAACTTTTATTAGGTGCATTCCTGGTGACCATTTCTTTATTGTTTGTCGCTTTCAAACGATATGATAAATCTGATGACACCTACATTGATCATCAGATTTTAAAATTGAAAGGCTTTATTTTCGCAATATTATCTGTTTTATTTGCCACTCTTGCATCTTTGATTTCAAGATTTGTCCTTCTTTCATCTGACTTAAACCCTTTTCAGACAACAGAGATTAGATTATTATCAGCATCTATTTTTTTACTTCTATTCTTATGTTTCCAACCCCAAAAAATATCTATATATAAATTTTCAAGTTTATATAAATTCAATATTTTAATTGCTACTGTATTGGGTACAAATTTAGGAATTTTATTGCAACAAGTAACTTTTAAATTTCTACCTCTAGGTCTAGGCTGGACTTTGCTAAGTACGACACCTGTTTTCTCCCTATTTTTGTCTAGATATGAGGGGGAGAAATTAAGAACATCAGCGATATTAGCCTCCATTATGACTGTTTTAGGTGTCTGTATAGCCTTAACTTAGTATCTTATTCTAAAAGTAATCTAGAACATTAACCACCTCTTCTGTTGAGGCTAGAATCTTATCCGCTCCAGCTTCAACCAAAGACTTTTCATAATCTACTCTAATAAAACTATCTTTGTTCGATTGAATGTGAGGGGGGCAAATTGCTAGGCTTATAAATTGTTTATTTGGTACTAGTTCTTTGGCACGCATTACTGTAATCACGTCAGCCACTGTATCGCCAATGTAGGCAATAGGAGCTGATTCTGGTACTGACATATCTTTACTAATCCTTTCAACCAGCTTGAGTAAGCCTGTTGGATCTGGTTTGTCTGGCGCATCTCCCATTGCTATTAATGGTGGTGATATTAAACCTAGTCTTTCTTCTAATACATATTTAGCTGATGGTGGTTCGGCTCCACTCACGAATCCCCACGCTATCATTCTATCTGACAGCTCTTTAAATATACTTTTGTCTACAAGTAGCGGTTCATTATTAATAAATCCAGTCCATCTAATAGATTCTTTAGTAGGTCTCCCCCCAAAATAATAATCGTTAAATCTTTTAATTACTCTTTCCAGAGAAGGTATATCTCTTTCAGTTTGATTTTTTGAGCAGTACCTTTTAATTAGCTCCAATGTTGCTTCCCAGTCGTTATTCCAGCACCCTTCTTGCTTTAAATTATCTATGTCATTTAAACTAGGCTCCCAATCACAGAATTTATGGACTGTTTTTTTTATCGCTAGTCTATAACTATTTGATACATCACGTATCACACCGTCAATATCAAAAAGAAGAATTCCTTTTAGTTCCACCTGATTCCTCAATCTTTTCAAATTTACCTTATTGAACAACTCTTGACATGCTACTTTTTAAACTGTAATTTAACTGATTTATTTGCTATAATTTGTAATCCTACATAGCATTAATCAGGCTCTTTGGAAGTTCTATTGAGTACAGTCTCCAATGTGAGAAGCGCTCTCTTTTCCACAAAGCGATTACCACTTCATCGCTATTTTCGAGTTCACTTTTTAATACGAAGATATTCAGATCTTTGTAAAACAAGCTTATTTTATTTTTATTGTCTTTATTCTTTCCTTCTGTGATTTTAGAGTTTGTTTTTTGAGGTTTAGTTAAGGTCCCTTTTGTAATGAGGCTACTTAATCCTGTAGGAGTTACAGTTGCGTTTATAGTTGAACTCACCACAGCCTTTATTACTGGTTGAACTATCAACATTGTAAATTGCTTATAAGGTCTATCAGCAATTTGTCTCTCTGCTTTAGTACTCAGTTCTTTACTGATTTGTGTTTTCATGTTTTCTCTTACAGATGGAAAATCTATAAACTTTTCTGCCTTCTCAGGATTTTTATTATCTATTGCCATCTTAAAGCTTAATATTGATAAATATGGAGTTGCGTACAAATAACCACTTGCAATTAATAAGCTGCTTATTAGTGTTAAGGAAAATCGTTTTTTCATCTTACTTCTTTAACTCCTTTTATTTTATTCAATAAAGCGACTCCTATATCTTCACATTAACTTTTGCTATATTTTCTAATCTTTTTAAAATTATCACTGTTTAGTAATTATTTGACAGGTTTATTCGGTTCATTCGGCAGTAAGTTAGATCTTTCCTTAAACTCACTATCTCAGTTTTCCTTTATTCATATGGATGGAAGACTTTTTTTTCCTGCTACCCAGCGCAATATGGAGCCTATTGGAAGTGTCCTCGCTGAGTTTTTACCAAAAAATGGAATGGTCCTTGAAGTTGCTAGTGGTAGTGGAGAGCACGCTCTAGCATTTCAGAGAATGTTTCCCAACATTCTCTGGCAGGCTAGTGATCAAGACCCTGCGAATTTACTAAGTATCAGGTCTTGGATTAAGTATTCAGGTATGGTCGGCAAAATGCCCCAGCCAATTCACCTGAATATTGAGAAATGTCCTTGGCACCTTTCTAATTCTATTCTCTCTAGGATTTCAGCAATAGTAGCTATTAATCTTACTCATGTTTCAGCATGGAACGTCACAAAAACGTTGTTTATGCAGGCTTCCGAGATACTAACCTGCGATATGCCATTAATTCTTTATGGCCCTTTTAAGGTTAATAATGCCCATATTAGTGATAACAATAGTTCCTTTGATCTTTCTTTACGCTCCACAAATACTCTCTGGGGAATTAGGAATTTAGAGACAGTTATTGAGATGGGCTATGACTTTCACTTCGAAAATAGTGCCACTATCTCAATGCCTGCTAATAACTTATGTTTGATTTTTAGAAAAGCTGCTTCAACTTTACCTTAGCAGTTGTCTTTTGTTCTCCATTACTAAAATAATCATCCTCAATTTTTAATTTCATCTTCTTTTTTGATCATCTACACCTTTCTATTAAATAAGCACCCTATAAGCTCTCATGCCTATAAGATGCTTAGTCGCTGTTCCTGGATCGACGTGCCCCCATCGACCAGCCATCAATATATTAATTCGAGCGTCCCCTTTCGATGTCATTAATGCTTTCTAAGCACTTGTTCAGTCTTGCTTTCTAGTGAATCAAATTTTACTTTTCTTTTTACGTTGATTTTCTTTTTCAATTCTTAGCTAGGTTTGGTCTAACGGTATTGCCCTATTTTATTCAACTTCTCAATAGATAATTTAAGCCTTCGTTTTTATTACAACTATTACATTCCTTGGTATTATAAATCACATAAGCTTTTCATTTATTTTTTTTACCTAGCAAAATATGCACTTTTGCTTCAGGCTTGTCAAGCAATTTAATTCTACCGTTTCAATGCTTTTTTCTTCTATAACTACAGGTGCTCCAGCTGTAATTACTGATCTGTCAGCTCCAATCTTTGGGATCCTTGGTGTAATCGGTTTCGCTGTATTTGCTATTGGAGGGAAGCAAGACAATGATGGTCAAGGGACCAATTCCTCACCCTATCTAAACAAATAATTAGAACTGCTTTAGCCCTTGCCTTTAATTCGTAAGGGCTTTAATTATTGATTTATAAGTTTTTCTATTCCTATTAGATAACTAGTCAATGATTGCTACCAGTAATTTGAATCTTCTTTGTTCTCCCATATAAAAAGCCCTGCATAATTGCAGGGCTTTTTATATGGACTTGTGAAGATCAATTTAGAAGAACTGAAACTTCCTCTTGTTAGTCATTTGCTGTAATCTTGGCATTCTCAAAATTTTCGAAAGCCTTTCCTACTCTTCTGAAGTCAAAACCCATTCCTCTTAATGCATGCCATAGATGGCCTTGTAAGAAGAAGAATCCTAGGAAGAAATGAGCATTTGATAACCAGGCGCGAGATGTGTGCACATCTATAGGAAGGTTATTCGCTGTATCAGTGAAGTAAGGGAAAAATTCAAAATTGATTTTCAGGACTTCACCGTACAACTCTGTTGGGTAAACAGTAGTGTTCATCGAGCACCAGAAGGCTGCAATAAAAGCCATGTACCCAATTCCTGCTAGTGAATATGAGAGAACAGATTCGGCTGATAACAAGCCTTTGCCTTTGAATTCGGTGTACTCACCAAATTGTTTAGTAGCTATGTGGAAGGCTCCTCCGCTAATAAGAATAAAAGCAAGGATGCCATGTCCTCCCATTACATCTTCTAGGCTTGAAATGGATAGGAAATCAGCTTGATAATTCCAGACCATTGCAGCACTTAAATTTGGCTCAACTGTTCGAACAATTCCCTGAGCGGCATCGTAAATACCGTGATACTTGGCCCATTCAACGAATTGGATAGCACCAAGGCCTAAGAAAATTAAATGATGTCCCAGGATCGAAGTCAGACGATCAGGATCATCCCAGTCGTAATCAAACTTTTTGGGTCTTCCAGTGGCATTTGCAAGATCTCCTTCAAATTTCAATGAATGGAGAAGACCCCCAGCTCCTAATACTCCTGAGAAAATTAGATGCAATACAGCGATAACGGTGCAACCATAAGGGTCTGTAATAACACCACCTTCAATTCCACCAATACCCAGGCCTGCTAAATGAGGCAGGCAAATTAAGCCTTGATTGCCCATTGGCAATGAAGGGTCATAACGAGCTAATTCAAAAAGTGTGAATGCACCAGCCCAGAACATCATCAACCCTGCATGTGCTGCATGAGCTGCGATGAATTTACCTGAGCGGTTTGTTACACCAGAATTACCCGCGTACCAGTCATATGTGACGTTAGGGTTTCCGTAAGTCTGCACGAGGTAGACAGTTGATAGGACAAGATGAACTTATTAATTAAATGGCACTAGTTATCCTCTAACTTCATATGGCTTATTACATATGTTCTTTATGTATAGCATTTTGTTGTCATTGATTACAAAGAAGAGTATCGGTTTTTATTGGCTAAATTTCTTCGATGGATTAATGGAAATTTGAATCATTTTGATGTGATAAATCTCACATGCTCTTTTCATTAAATGGATGACATCTTAAAAATAGCTATCCCTCGTGCATCATATTAAAGTATTCATACTTTCTTTATTCAATGTCTAGATACTCCATTGATTTGTATCTGATTTCAATAGCTCATTTTGTGATTGGAATTCCGCTTATTATTACTATTCTCAGAGCTCGTAAATATGCTAAGAATTAAGTTTTTTAAGAGAACCTTAGCTAAGTACATTTCATTAGACACTCTTATGAGGTTGACCAACTAAAAATTCTATAAGATAGTATCAACTAGTACAATTATATGTAACACTTAGTATCACACTCTGACCACTATTGTATTAGGAAGTATATGTTATTTATTGACTCAAGATGGCTTTAGGAATTTTCTTTGCCACAACAACAGGCAAAACAGAAGATATCGCCGATAGGCTTCATGATTTGCTTAAATCAGCAAATGCCCCTAAGGACCTTGCTGATCTGCCAGATATAAGTGAGTTTAATGATTTGGATGCAATTGTTTGTGGTATTCCTACCTGGAATACTGGAGCAGACTCCGAAAGGTCAGGTACAGCATGGGATTCTATGTTGGAAGATATTGGGGGACTCTCTTTAAGCGGTAAGAAAGTTGCGATTTTTGGATTAGGTGATTCGTCTACTTATACTGAAAATTTCTGCGATGCAATGGAGGAATTACATTCTTACTTTCAAAAGGCAGGAGCAACAATGGTTGGCTATGTAGAGAAGTCTGGATATACATTTGAGGATTCTAAAAGTGTTGTAGGAGAAAGATTTTGTGGCCTCCCTCTAGATGAAGATAGTGAATCTGACTTGACAGATGAAAGGTTGGAGAAATGGGCTCAACAACTTAAGCGTGAGATTCCTGGAATTTTATAGAAATTTGTTTGATTTTAAGCTTATATTTGCTAAATTAGATACATTGAGAATATTCTTTTACCTACTGTCCTCTCTTGCAAGAAAAGATAATAGATACGGAATATGCAAGAAACCTTGCTTCTTAAAGCAAGGTTTCTTGTTGTAATAAGAAATTTGTCACGTTTGATTCCTTTATTTGATTTATTTGTCTTATCTAAGCTTTTGTTTTATGCTAAAAAAGAAAATAAATAAATTATGCAAATTTTCATGGAAATTCCATTAAGTATGCAGATCCAAAGGATTATCAGGCCAATTCAAGAATCATCAAACTATACAGGTAAAAGACAACTCAGATCTCAGCAGATTTTGGCCCAACTCTATAAAAATAATAAAAGATACATCTAATTTCTAAATTTAACTTTTGAAGTATTGTACAAACTTTTGATAATACAATACTTATATCTATACTTTTATCATATTGGTGATTAATTCTAAATTGATATTAATTATTACACTTTAGATATAATTAATCCGATAATTGACATTCTAGGACTGCTAATGCTTCATTCGGCAGTCCTAGAAAGTTATCCAATACTCTGTCACCAGTCCTTTGGACATTTGCTTTTCCTACTAGTCTTGTATACCCATCTTTCTGAATATTAATGCCTCTTACGCTATGAAGTTTAGTATTGAGATCCCCACTATGAAGACAGCTTCTGATGAATATTCTGCTGAACTTGATATCCGGCCAAATATTTAGTTCAAACTCGGCTTCGAAATCTAGTGAAATGTAATTAGTAATTTCATTGATGCTCCCTTTAAGTTTGTTTAAAATCATTTTAATTTCTATCCCTGGCGGTATAGGCAGAGGACCAATCCTCGCTGAGCGCCAGTTCAGTGAAGGAATCGAAAAATCTTTTGGGTCAAAATCAATACATTGGATCTCACCCTTTTTTTTAATTGATTTCCTACCTATTCCTCCTCCGCCTCTGGCGTCATAATGAAAAGCTGGATAACTACCTATCGCTAGCCTGCAACTGTTGAGGCTTTTCAATTTCATAGGGAATTAGTTGCTTAATTGGATTTTTTAATTTTGTCGGTTTACCCTACGCACTTTTAATCTTGAATGCCTATAACAAACAAAGTTTAATTTTTTCAAGCAATGCTGCGTAAGGATGAGAAGAAGGCCTTGACCCGCTTAGCTGTACTTTCTTTGGGGTGGGGTTTAGGCCTAGACAGATTTTACGAAGGTAAGACAAAGGAGGCTTTTGTTCCTTTGATTGGCTGGGCACTTGTTTTTGGGAGCTTAATGTTCTTAGCTCCTTGTCATTCCCATAGCTATGTTGATGGTGTCAAGGATTTTACAGAACAGACGGCCTTAAACCCATTGATATTTGCCCCTTTGGCATTTGGTGTATATGGACTGACTTTAGTAATTCGGAAAGGATTTCGTCTTTTGAGGCAGTTTGAAAATTCTGAGGATTGATTTCGAATTGCTTTCAAAAGCTCAGACAAAAAAGGCCCTCTAATTAGTAAGAGAGCCTTTTTTGTCTGAGGAATTTAAAGCCTCACTTTGTGTAATGAACCCCTCTATAGGCGAGCTGTTTTTGAGCTACTGGCTGGCTCGACTCTCTGCAAGTGTTGTAATGCTCTCGCCGATAGGTCAGCTCTATGCACTGCTTAGTAGATGAGACCTCTTTGTGTTGGACATAGTCTTGCCCTCTATAAAGGAGTGTAGACATAATTGCGACTCCGGAATGCCCAAGTCCCCGTTCCTTGGCTTGGTGCGACCTGCGCCCTGCTTATTAGCAAGGTGAACGTTTTGGTAGCGGTTACTACATTCCTTTGTCTAGCATGTTTTCAATTGCTTCGTCAATAAAGGCAAATACAAGAACATTTTTATCTTTTCGGATAGGTAATTTAGCTTATTTGCTGTTTTGGGACTCTAAAAGAATTGAGTGATAAATCTATTACTTCTTTTCGCCAATTTTGGAAAATATCTTAATTCATCATTCCTATTTCGTCATATAATTTGTGGCGAAATACTTACTTCAGAAGAAGTGGATCAACCAATAGCCAATCCGATCAGTCTCCTTTTAGAAAGATTTGCATATGTGTTGATTGGGATCTTCTTTCTTGGAGCTCTTGCTAAGTCGATTTATGGCAACAAAAGTAGACATTAATATAGTCATTGTTGGAATTAAAAGTATTTTTCTAAGATCTAATAATAGCCTTCTGCTTATAAAGCTTATTAATCTATTAGGCTGATATTATTTTTCTTCACGCTAATTTCATATCGTCTAAATTTTTTGTTTTTCTTCTTGCTGGGTACTGATTTTGCCGGCAGCTTCAAGTTCGTCTCTTAAATTATTTTCACATGAAATAACCCTAGACCAAGCTGGAAGTTGCTTTGTGATTGGGTAATCTAAGAATTTTTGAGTTGATGTTTTAATTAATTTAGCAAATTTCTGTACAGAGAGTTCTTCAATATGGCGATTATATGGAAGTTGATTCATTACAGAATCAAGCCCAAATTGCTTGACTCTATCTTCTCCAACACGGCTGTATAATACTTCTAAAGATGATATTTGGGTTTGAGATAGTCCTTGAGATTCATGCTCCATTAAACCTCTTAATACGGTAGATAATATTTCCGAACACATTCTTTGCAGGCCTTCTTCTGCTGAAGCACCTATATCTTTATGTTTATGGTCAAATATGCCAAGATCAACTTGTGCGATTCTGCTAGTTCTTACATGTCTATAAACCTCAGAAAGTAGTCCTATTTCCAAACCCCAATCACAAGGAATTCTTAGATTCATTGCTAAAGATTTAGTGAAAGCAAATTCTCCAGCCAGTGGATATCTAAATGCTTGTAAATAGTTTAGGAAGGGACTCTCTCCAAAGATCTTTCCCAGGCTGGTAAGTAATGGCCCTACAAAAAGCCTGGTCGCTCTTCCCTGCAAAGAATTATTTTGTAATGAGAGTCGACTATAAAAAGCTTTTACATAGGAGATTCCATGAGAGGGATCTAATAGTGGTAGAAGCATCCTTGTTGGGTAAGAGGGCTTAAAGGTCTTTATATCAGCATCAAAAAGAGCAATTACCTCAGCTGATTTCGTTGCTATGCCAACGCCTTGCCAAACCGCCCATCCTTTACCAGGGGGCACTAGTAATTCAAGGCCATTCTTTTTTTCTTGTCCTTTAAGAAGTTCATTAACAGCTGGACTGTTGGTCCATTGAACATGCACTGGGAATGGCATTCCCTCAAAGAATGTTTTTGCTTGAAGAACTTCTTCTGATGACTTGGCGGATAGTGCGATGACTAATTGACCAAGCCCTTCAAGTTCTTTAAGAACATCTTTCGTTAGCAATAAAGCGGGTCTTTTGAACTCTTCAAAAAGGCATGGGACAACAAGTGCTGTAGGCCTTTGGTGCAGACCTGATCTGAGCTCATCCAAGGAATCAGGGCAAACACCATAATCGTGAATGGTTGTAATTAATCCCTGTTGAAAGTCCATTTGTTGATAAGAAGAACAGAAACAGTTGAGATCTGGCAAGATCGTGTAATGAACAGCTGCTGATAGAAGTGGGTGCTTTAGAAAAGCAATTCGAAGAATTGAGGAATTTGCTCAGGTCTATTTACAAGAGCCATCCTCTCGAAGATATCGATTCGGTGTGGTCGCAATTGTTGCAGATTTTTCAAGAGAATTCAGACCTTTCTCTGAATGACATCAACTTGGGCTCTGAACTTTGGGATGCTTCAACAGTGGTGTTGATTGCCTATCCAGATGCGATTAAAAAAACAGGAGAACCATCATTAACAACTCTGAAAGATTTAATTAATACTTATTTGGGGAATCTAGCTTCAATTATTCATATTTTACCATTTTTAAAGTCAACTAGTGATGGGGGATTTGCTGTATCAAGCCATGATGAAATAGGCCCCACTTTTGGAGACTGGAATGCCCTTGAGAGTATAGGCCAAACCCATTTATTAATGGCCGACCTTATTCTTAATCATGTTTCAGCTGCACACCCGTGGGTACAGCAATTTATTAACTCTGAGATGCCAGGTTCAAGATATATTCTTTCTCCTTCTAAAGAAGTTGACTGGTCCAAAGTCTCAAGGCCGCGGAATTCATCTTTGTTTACTACTTTTAATTCTCAGGATGGGAATAAGTTGTTGTGGACAACATTTGGTGCTGATCAAGTTGATTTGAATTGGAAGGAACCTCTTCTATTAGTTGAATTTTTAAAGCTTATAGTTCGATACCTTAGGCATGGTGTTAAATGGATACGCTTAGATGCAGTGGGCTTTATATGGAAAGAACCAGGTACTTCATGTCTGCATAGAGAAGAAGTACATAAATTAGTAACAGCACTAAGAATTCAGTTGCAAATACTTGCCAATACGACCGTTCTAATAACGGAAACAAATGTTCCTCAGGAAGAAAATTTATCATATCTTCAGAGTGGGAAAGAAGCACATATGGCATATAATTTTCCTTTGCCGCCTTTATTACTGGAGTCAATATTTAGCAACAAAGCAGACCTCCTAAACCAATGGATAGATCTTTGGCCTGAATTACCTCCCAATACATTGTTATTGAACTTTTCAGCTTCACATGATGGGATAGGATTAAGGCCTCTTAAGGGGCTAATTAATAACGAACGTTTTCATAGATTATTAGTTGGATGTGAGAAGAGGGGAGGACTTGTCAGTCACAGATCTTTGCCTGACGGGACAGAGGAACCATATGAATTAAATATTAGTTGGTGGAGTGCTATGGCGGATGAAGGGATTGATCCAAGTCGATTACA
The DNA here is from genome assembly GCA_902634405.1 of uncultured Synechococcaceae cyanobacterium. Taxonomy (GTDB): domain Bacteria; phylum Cyanobacteriota; class Cyanobacteriia; order PCC-6307; family Cyanobiaceae; genus CACPJY01. The sequence continues at coordinate 78,582 of CACPJY010000003.1, read as the reverse complement.
GTTAGAACGTTTTGTGCTGAGCCAACTTTTTGTTATGGCTCTAAAGGGGATTCCGGCCTTTTATTTACAGGCAATACTGGCTTCAGAAAATGATATTCCAGCTTTTAGAAGTTCTGGACATAGACGTGATCTGAATAGGCACAAGTTTCAAGCTAATGAATTATATGCTCAGTTGAAAGATGAGGAATCCTATGCAAGTAAGATTTTGAACTCTTTGAAATCTGCTATGGAAATACGTTCACAACTCCAAGCATTCCACCCTGACTCAGAAATGAAACTAATAAGACTAAATACTTGTAAGGTTGTTATAATTTCTAGAGGCAATTCTTATGAAAAGGTATGGGCAATTTATAATTTCACAAAATCTACAGTAAGGATTTTGGACTCCCATTTTTTGAGCAAGAATGATCAAATTCACCCTAAAGGACTAAAGGACATTTTGAGTAATTCTTATATTGATAGCGAAATGCTTTTGCTTGAACCCTATCAAGTTATGTGGCTTATTAAGGATTAATAGAAATGGATAGCAATCAACTAAATGTTTGGGTGGTTACAGATATTGATGGAACTTTAATGGATCATAATTATGATTTGCAACCAGCATTAAAAACCTTGCGCTGGTTAAAAAAATTAGGGATACCAGTGATACCTTGTACTAGTAAGACTGCCTCAGAGGTGGAGCTCCTAAGAAGGGAATATAATCTCCATGATCCCTATATTGTTGAAAATGGTGGTGCTATTTATGGATCTAAGGATGATGATTCTAATAAAAGATGGGAATTAATACTAGGAAGATCTTATAAGGAGCTGAGAACTTATCTTGATATAGTAAGTGATCACCTTGGCTTCCAATTAACTGCTTTAACTGACCTTAGCTATACAGAGATTACTCAATTAACTGGTCTCTCAGGAAATGCAGTAACCCTTGCTTGTAAAAGAGAATGGAGCGTTCCTTTTCTGAATCCTCCAAGTCAATATTCTGAACGGATTAGACAAATTGCTTTTGATCTTGATTTAAAAGTACTTCAAGGGAATAGAATGAGTCACTTATTGAGTAAGAACACTGACAAAGGTATTGCTTTACAAGAGCTAAAACTGTTTTTAAAAAATCCCAATGTAAAAATAATTGCTCTTGGAGATTCCCCTAACGACCTCGCTTTATTGCAAGCCGCTGATATTTCAATTGTCGTACCTAGTTCTAATGGCCCGCACTCAATATTTTTGGAGCAGATTCATAATGGAACCTATCTTTTAGCACCCGCACCTCATGCAGAGGGATGGTCTCTTGTGGTAACTTCTTGCATCAAACAGTTGGATAGCAAGATTAATGATTAGTCTAGTTTTTGATTTTGTAGTTTTTTAAAACCCATAATGAGTCTTATTAATAACTCAAAGTTATTTATTAATTCAACTAACTTTTCAACTCTTCTTGCAGAGTTAGGGTGGCCTAATTCTGCAGAATGGTTAGATTATTGGTTGGATAGAGGTGGTGAGTCTATAGCAGCAAATTCGTGGCCTGACGGTGTTAGATCAGATTGGTTCTGGTCTGTAGGATTTCCTTTTTTATCGGATCTAGAAAGGCATTTAAAGAGTGATAGTAAGCCTGTTTTGTTTGGTATTTCTGGACTCCCTGGATGTGGAAAGACAACTTTTGGAAGATGGTTAGAGGCAGCTGCTTTGGAATTGAATATTTCCTTAGCTGTTATCTCGCTTGATGACTTTTATTTGCCATCTCCCCAGCTTGATTTGGCTATGGCCGGCAATCCATGGAATGTACCTAGAGCCTTGCCAGGAAGTCATTCGACTGAGCTCATCATGCAAACTATTCAAAGATGGAAAAGGGATGGCAATTTTGTAGCCCCTGTTTTTGATAAAGCATTAAGGAATGGGAAGGGAGATCGTTCTGGATGGAGAGAATGCTCCCCACAAATTCTGATTATTGAGGGTTGGTTTTTAGGGTGTCCTTTATCTAAATTAGAGCCAGATAGCAATGAAGATTTAGAGTTACTTTCCCCTCCACTTTCACTCTCAGAGAAGAAATATCGATCAACTGTTCAGAAGTGTTTAGAGGAATATATACAAATATGGGAAGAATTTGACCGCTTATGGCATTTTAAGGCAGATGATTTTCGATCAACTAAGTATTGGAAAGCTCAACAGGAAAGTAATCTCATTAGAGAAAGAGGGTCAGGTCTTTCTGGTGACTCTTTGGACTCTTTTATTCGAATGATTGAAGCTTCACTTCCACAAACCAGCCTTGAATGTATAGCCTCTAATGTTTTGATCTTACTCAATCAAAGTAGGAGTATTAAGTGGGTAGGAAGAAGTCAAGATAAATAAAAATATGAGTTTAGGATCTCCCTATTCTTAAAAAAAAAGCCCTGATAAAGGGCTTTTTTTGCTTTTAACGTTGGTACTGCTTTCCTCTATAGGTCAGTAGTATCTCTGGCTTTTTTTCAGCCTCCTTGTTTTGGACATATTTATGTCCACGGTAGATAAGAGTCATTTGGTTCTCCTAGTTGGCTCAGGTCCCCGTTCCTTGGCCTGAGTCGAACTGCGCCTTGCGATTTCGCTAGGTGAACGTTTTCTGTAGTGATTGCTACAAAATAATTATTGACTATTTTCTCTTTTTTTGCAAGAGGGTATTCAATAGCCTTGGAGTCGGGAAATGAACTTTTGACTTAAGAGATGCTTATAAGCGCCTCTCGTATAAAGATATCCACCATATAACGACGAGCCTCTTCACACTTCGCAATAAAATACGTTACAGTTCTTAATGTAACTCAATTTTTAACTTGCTCGTGGATTTTCAAAACTGGATGACTGAAAAAGCTGAAAAGCTTAATGGCTGGGCTGCAATGCTTGGATTCATTATTGCTGTAGGTACTTATGCGACTACTGGCCAAATAATTCCAGGTATTTTCTGATTCCTTGCTTTCCCATGTTTTTATAAATGATTTAGAGTAAGTGATTTAAAAAGTCATTTGCTCTAATCTTTTATTTTTTTAAATACTCCTGTTAAGCAACTGATTCTTCTAAATAATTTGAGAAGTATGTTATATTTTTTCTTTAAATAATGGGAATTAAATTAAAGTTATAAAGAGGTATTAGCCTTTTTATTTTTTTAAATCATTAAAATTCAAGACAGCTTTTAATCAACTTATTTCTAGAAAGAGTTTTTAATGTCAAGCCCATTGGATATTCACTATAGACCTTGAAAATACTAAGTTTGATAAATGGAATTTTCTCAGAATGAAGTGCATTTATCGAATCACGACCCTTTATTACTGCTTGTGGCTTTAATCGAATACAGCTGTGAGAATAGAGAGACCATAGCTTTACACCGATTTGCGACAAGACATTGTTTTTACTTTTTCTTTGGCTGGGCTACTTGCTTTAGTGAGCCTTGTGGGAGCTTACTTTTTTAAAAGATTTTCAAATGCTCAAACGAAGAAGGCGGATGAGGGGAAAGTTCTTTTGAAATCGCTTCTTGAGGAATTTGGGCTAGAAGTTCCTCCAGAATTGATCCAGTCCAATGAACCCATTGTTCAGCCTATTAAGAGGACTTAGATGGAAAACGATCTCCTCTTGCCACTTTTCTGGATGTTGGTATTCGGCATCCTGACAACTTTAGGAGTTAGGAGATTGACAAAGAAGCTCCCTTCTGGAAAGAAGTGGGTTAGACCCGAATCTAAGGAGAGTAAACCTTAGAATGAAGTTTCTATTACTGAAGTATTTCCTTTGAAGAGTCAATGAGTACTAATGAGCTTGTTCACCTTTTGTTTCTTATTGCCCTTCCTATCATCTGGTTTGCTCCAGGATTTTTTTTGAGAGGCTTTCTAAAGCAGCGCGCAATTGAAGCAAAGGCCGAAAAACAGGCTAAAGCTATAGAGAGGCTTTACCCAAAAGAGAAAACTATTTGATTTTCTAATAGTTTTATAATAGAGTTGTCTTTCAGCTTGATTTGAATGCAAATAGATTTATATTTTATACATCTCTTCGGTAAGCATTTTTTTTATTTCCAAGGTAAGCTACTTAATATGTAATTTAGTCAATCAATTTATTAAAAGAAATGGCTCAAAATCCATATCTAATAGCAATAGCATTAATAGAACAAGATGGTAAAAGATCCATGCCTTTGGGGGGGAAGTCTATTCCTAGCCCAATTTATGACATAGAAAACAGTTGCCAGTTAGCTGAGGCGATCTCTCTGGAGTTACTTGTTAGGGTTATGCAACGAAGTGAAAAAGGGTTATTACGAAGAATCGCTGGAGATAAAAGCTTGCTTCTCATTCAAATGCCTTTCGATTCTATGCAGGAAAAGCTTCCTCTTTATAAAGCTGCTTGGATTAAATCAGGTAATACAGAAGTTTTCTTAGAGCAGCTTAGAAAGTTTACGAGTGGAATTTGGATCTTGGATTTTCAAAGGTATGAAGGTATAAGCTTTATCAATTATTTTCAATAAGTTTTTTATGGATAGATCAAGATTTCAAAGACTTCTCCTCATGATTGTTAAAAGACATAAGAAGTTTATAGCTTGGTATCAAAAAAAACTTGGCTTAAGTAATTATGGATTGCTTTGGTTGGTTTTTTTTAAAGGTTTTTTTGTAGCTTGGATTGTTGCTCTGATTCTCAAATAAAGTTCCAAACTCCTCCCTCAGAATTGCCAGAATTATTTAAATAAGCAGATGTTATGTTTTTATAAAGTTAAATTAGTTAAAAACTTATTGGTTTTCCATTTGCCAGCCAAAGGCAAAAATGCAAATTGAAAGTAAACAAAAGAGATCAAGTTTGCTTTAGGAAATCTCAAGGATGGGTTAGATAGATGATTTAGGTTTGATTCTCAATAGGAAGGTGATCCCAACAAGTGTCAAGAGAATCTGCAAAGCGATGCTATGAAACATAAGAAAAAAAAATCCATTTCTTTTTACCCAAGCTTGTGTTTTTGTTCTATGGGGAAAAATACTGGTCTCACCAAACTAGTGTTTTGACATTAGGTACATATGTTCCTTTTAATACAAGCTTAAATTTAAAACCATTTATCTTATTTCGAGGTCTATACCCCTTTATGAACTCAGCTTTGCAGTCAGCTCTTCAGCAATCTCGCTTCCATTGGGCTCAAAACGTAGCAATAAGCTTCTTTTCGATTGGGATTTTCTACATTGGTTTGGATCGTGCAGTCCCTTCAATACACAATGCGGTATTTAGCTTTCTCTTTTGTCATTGACGATTAGATAGCCAACCACTTTGTTGATCAATGGGATTAATGCTTTCAGTCCGAAACCTTTTAAGGTTTTTTGTTCTGCTACTAGTTTTCAGCTTGTCCTACGTGAAACTCGCTTCATAGGTAAGTCATAAAAACCTAACAGTTTTTTTACAGGCCTTCATATTGCGTTGATATGAAAAAAGGGGGTTTCAAATGATTTTCTTTATAAAGGGATATTTTGCTTGGACGTCATCTTTTCTCAATCCTTCAAAGTCCAGTCAGGGACAGTGAAAACCAGGTCGAAACTAGCGTGTTCTTAGGCGCATAATTAAGCATTAATGATCGCTTAGTTAAAACCCTTATGTGGCAGTCATTTACGGATGCTGAACTGCCTTGACGATCAAGCTCCAGATGAGTGTAAGGTGCGAAACGTATTGCCGTCTTCCACGCTTAAAAAATTATGCAGACCTATGGAAATCCAAACCCTTCCTACGGGTGGTGGGCTGGTAATTCTGTGGTGACTAACCGCTCAGGACGATTCATTTCCTCTCATGCTGCGCATACCGGTCTTATTGCTTTTGCGGCTGGTGCTTCAACCCTTTGGGAGTTTGCGCGTTTTGATCCCTCTATCCCTATGGGGCATCAGAGTTCGATTTTTCTTGCACATTTGGCTTCAATTGGCATCGGGTTCGATGAAGCTGGAGCTTGGACAGGAGCTGGGGTTGTAACTCTGGCAATCCTTCACCTAATCCTTTCAATGGTTTATGGGGCAGGAGGTTTGTTGCATGCAGTTCTTTTTGACGAAGACATGCAGCAAAGCAAGGTTCTACAGGCTAGAAAATTCAAGCTTGAGTGGGACAACCCAGATAATCAGACTTTTATCCTTGGACATCATTTGATCTTCTTTGGTGTTGCTTGTGTTTGGTTTGTTGAATGGGCTCGAATTCATGGTATTTACGATCCAGCTGTCGGGGCTGTACGGCAAGTTAATTACAATCTTGACCTCTCAATGATTTGGGCCCGTCAGTTTGATTTCATTGGGATTGACAGCCTTGAAGATGTAATGGGTGGTCATGCCTTTTTGGCCTTCGCAGAAATTACTGGTGGTGCTTTTCACGTAATAGCAGGATCAACAGCTTGGGAAGATAAGCGGCTTGGTGAATACAGCAAATTCAAAGGCGCTGATTTGCTTTCTGCTGAAGCTATTCTTTCTTGGTCTCTAGCTGGTATCGGTTGGATGGCAATTGTTGCTGCTTTCTGGTGTGCAACCAATACAACTGTTTATCCTGAGGCTTGGTATGGAGAGGTTTTACAAATCAAGTTTGGAATTTCTCCTTATTGGATTGATAGCGTTGATTTGCCTGAAGGAGGCCCATTCTTCGGACATACCACCCGTGCTGCTTTGACCAATGTTCACTATTACCTTGGGTTCTTTTACCTTCAAGGTCATTTTTGGCATGCTCTTCGCGCTTTAGGTTTTGACTTTAAAAAGTTAACTAGTGCTGTAGGGAATGAGAAGGACGAAAGCTTTTTCGTTAAAAGCTGAATCTTTTTCCACTATTTCCGTCGAAAAAGCCTCGCTTGAAAGCGAGGCTTTTTTATAGCTTTAAATAGCTATGGCGTGTTTTTTCTCCTTATGAATAAATCACTTACCATCTGAATTATTTTTAATGCATATTGCATTCAATTCTTAAAAGTTAAGATAATGATAAAGAAGTTAAAAGGTGGGCGTTTTTTATAACTAAAAAAAGGGCCTAGCATCTTTTGCTAGGCCCTTTTCAAATCCCTAATTTATTTAAGAGGAGAAGGGGGGTGAGAGTTAGTTGTGACTAACAGTTTCTCAGTCAGGCTTGGCCCAGGGATCTACTCGCTTGGAGTCGTCCGAATAATATAAAAATTGAGAGGCCCCAAAAAAAGCACCTAAGCCACATAGTGCAGCTGCAAGGTTAAATCCTCCGGTTGGCTTGATAAGTCCAATGTCTGAAGGATGAGGAAGCTGTGTAGCGAAATCAAGGAGGTGAGTTAAATCAATCATCAATAAAGAGGGGCTTTGGAGAACCCTTTTTTGGATAGTTGGCTATTTATAAACCAGAACTGGTTCACTCTGGGATCTCTGTTGCATCTTGAAAACTCAAAATTGATGTTTTTTGCAATTCCTAGGGAAATGACCGTATGAACGCTTGGTGATTTGGAATGTAATAGTTGTGTTCGTTTTACGGAGTGTCCTAAGGCTTGTTTTAGAAAAGAAATATTTTTTTCGACATGCTTTGATGATTGTTAGCAAATTTTCGAGCTTTTGAATTTGCTCAGAACCCAGTCAGGAAAAGTGATAACGGCATTACGACTTTTGTTGAATGCTCTAATCATTTCGTATTCACAACTGAATTAGCAAATCCCTTATGTAGCAGTCATTTAAGGATGACGGGATAGCTTGCTAATTAAGCTCCACATGAGTGTAGTGTGCGTGGTGTATTACCGACTTCCGCCCTTAAATTATGCAGACCTATGGAAATCCAGATGTCACCTACGGGTGGTGGGCTGGGAATGCCTCGGTTACTAACCGCTCAGGCCGATTCATAGCTTCGCATGCTGCGCATACCGGAATGATTTGCTTCGCGGCAGGTGCAGCAACCCTTTCTGAGCTTGCTCGCTATGACCCATCAATCCCAATGGGGCATCAGAGCTCAATATTTCTTGGCCATTTGGCATCTATAGGCATTGGTTTTGATGAAACTGGTGCTTGGACAGGAGCAGGTGTAGTCACAATTGCCCTTCTGCATCTGGTCTTCTCAATGGTTTATGGAGCTGGTGGGCTTTTACATGCCGTTCTTTTTGAAGCGGATACCCAGAATGAAGAGGTGCTTCAAGTAAGAAAGTTCAAGCTTGAGTGGGATAACCCAGATAATCAGACCTTTATTCTTGGCCACCATCTGATTTTCTTTGGAGTTGCCTGCATATGGTTTGTTGAGTGGGCAAGGGTTCACGGTATCTATGACCCTGCAATTGGTGCAGTCAGACAGGTCAATTACAACCTTGACTTGACAGCTATCTGGAATCATCAATTTGACTTCCTCACAATTGACAGCCTTGAAGATGTAATGGGTGGACATGCCTTTTTAGCTTTCTTTGAAATTGGTGGTGGAGCTTTCCACATCGCTACAAAGCAAATTGGCGAATACACTGAATTCAAAGGTGCAAATTTACTTTCGGCAGAAGCCATACTTTCTTGGTCTCTAGCTGGTATTGGTTGGATGGCAATTGTTGCTGCTTTCTGGGCTTCAACTAATACAACCGTCTATCCAATTGAATGGTTTGGTGAGCCCTTGGCATTGAAATTTAGTATTGCTCCTTATTGGATAGATACTGTCCCTTTAACTGATGGTGCTTTCTTTGGACATACAACACGTATGGCCATAGTTAACATCCACTATGGTTTGGGATTCTTTGCTTTACAAGGTCATCTTTGGCATGCACTTAGAGCGATGGGCTTTGATTTCAAACGTGTAATCGAGGCAGCAGGTAATGGAGGCCCTGACCTTCGTTTCAACTTGAACCCATAGGATTCAAGTTATTCCTTTTAAAAACCCCCGCTTTTTAGCGGGGGTTTTTTTTGTCTACTCACATCTTTTCTGCTGAGAGTATGAAAATGGGAAAAACTTTATGAGTAAGTTCCCCGTAGGGTGAGAAGTAATGAGAGTCAATTTTATATTTTCTTGTAATAGCTAACAATGAATTTTTTGTCACGTTTTTGTTAACCTTATCCCTGCTCACCTGAGTATCAAGGAACAGAAATTTTTGTGGATTTAAGAATTCATTTTACAGTGAATATAAATGACTAAAGTCGTTAGTAATTTGAATATTGCTTATTTCCCTGAATAGGTTCTAGTCCTTAGTGCATAAGGGGTTTCAGGGACTGGATCTATGAAGAAGGTCTTTTCTGAAAATGTTTCTAAAATCTCTGTTGGACTGCCATCTGTTTGAATTAAACTCTGGATTAGCCCGCTATAGCTTGCATTCCCACCGGCCGTACTACAAAGAACTGTTAGTGGATTTAATCTATTAATTAAATCAGGTAAAACGCTTTTACCTCTGACAAATGCTCCAAATAATGGCAATTTTATATCTATGACAGGTGTTATAGCTGCATCTATTTGTTGAGGAGTGATTTTAGGATCAAGGTATCCATGAGGTTCTAAATATACTGCCCCTGAAGGGTGATTAAGTAAATAGCCGTTTTCTAATCTTGGTACAGATGCCCCAGCAGTAGCTTCTATTTTTAGGTCATTTATTTGGAGAATGTCTCCCGGATGAATTGTAGAGACCTTAAGAAAACCCAAATCTTTGCATACAGTTGAAGCCGTAGAGGAACCGATTACTGGGATTGATTTAGGTAATGATTTAAGTGTTGGAGGATGAGAGTGATCAGCAAGACCTTGAGTCAGTAAAACAAGGTCTACTCCCTTTGGAAGCTCTATTTTCTTGGGTAATTTACCTTCAAAGAGCCAAGCCCCTGGCTTGAATTTGAGTGAATCTCTAAGCCAGGGATCTACAAGAATACGAAAATCATCAAACTCCAAAAGCCAACCATTTGAACCGTAGTAAGTGGCAGTTAAGGGCATAACAAAATAGTTATATATAGAAGTTAACTGCCTTTTTCAGTAAATTGCCATTAGAAATTTGTGTTTAGAAAAGTTGGCTGTAAAAGTTTTTGTTACCAAGCTATAAATAGCACTTTTGGATCTTACAGAGAGCATGACATTTTTATTATTGCTGATTTTAGCTATTTGGCTCATGTTCAGTATTCTTGATGGAGAAAGGGAAGCAAGAAAAGAGAAGTTAGCTAAGGCTAACGAGCAAGCTAATGCAATTGCAAGGTTGCACCCTCAGGGGAAGTCACTGCCATATTGAACTTTTCATAAGAGGTTCATAGATTATCGATTTGATTCGTAGAAGAAATCTTTCAGGTGAGGATTTAATTCTCTTCAAGCTAAAAGCCCTGGCTTGATGTAAGTTAGTATCTATAGATTAAGGTTCGTTCTGAATCATTAGGCTCGACAAGCCTTTTTATAACTAATCTCCCTTTAAGGCACATGACTAAGAAAGACTGGTTTGGAATCGGATATGTATCTATCTGGGTGATTATATGGGGCACTATTGGATCACTTGTTGACCTGCCATTTCTTAATGCGGAAATTTATTCAGCAGGTTCTCTAGGCCAGCTTGCCACTTTTCTGATCACTGCTTTGTTTTCCATAGTTGCTGCTGTTTGGTTATATCCAAAAATATTGGCTAATGAACTAGTTGCTAGAATATTAGATATTGAAGCAAATTCCAAATAATATAAACTCTCAAATGAAAAGAATAACTATTGCTTAGATTTTTCTTGCCAAATTTAATTTCAACTTTGCTTTAACTCTCAGCTTGCTTTTATTTATATAAACTACATGATTTCGATGAGTTTCAATCTCTGTTGACATTCCATCATGTTCTGCTCATATAGGCTCAATTGCTGCTTCCTTTCATGATTCATAGAAGCATTGCTTTTGATGATTTTGTTGATGAATGTTTTTTGCAAGAGGACTCCCTTTGCAATTACCAGAACGAAGAGCTTGACCAGGTAATAGAACGTTTGGTTGCTATTGACCAAGATGATTGGACCGCTTTTGAAGACCTTGCTGCTTGATGGCTATCTTCTCTAGGCGAGCCTCCTTCTTTTAACACAATATTCAGTACTTTTCTTTTCGGCTCGTTGGGTGGGAAGATTCTTCGAAAGCAACTTCTTAAGAAAATTAACCTAGAAGAGCACAGATGACTTTTCATATCTCACGCTCAACTTCTATTTTGAAGACTTTCACTAGTATGTTTCGACTGATTCTCTTAAAATCAGGCATTGAATTTTGTGAAACAGCAAGTAGGCTTTTTGACTTTGAAGGTTGTGATGTTATCTCTCTGAGAACACTTGAAGGTTTTGGGAACCTTACTTTTAATTTCGTAGAGAAAACTATTTACCTGTAGATTTTTCTAAAGAGATATTGGAGTTTTTCTTCAAAGACATGCTTTAAGTAAAGAGTTTTAGTCATAATAGTTTGTTGATTTCTTGCAATCTTTAGATAGGCTCTTTAACCATTCTTGAAGTGAATCTATTTCACTAATGTTGATTCTCTAATATACCCATCTAACACTTTGGCGATTTTTAATTAACCCGCAATTTTTTAAAATTTTTCAATGAAATGATATTCTAGATTGAGCGATTCCTAATAGCTTAATCAGGTCTCAAAAGCATTTTTACCATAGGATAGTGATTTGATTATTTCTAACCAAAATGGATCTGAAAGTGCTTTTAAAAGATCTCTTGCTTGAGAATCTTGAAGGACAACTTTTGTGATTTTTGCTGTAATCTTTCCTCTAAGAATTATTTTACTTAGGCAATTATTTGCCAATCTGTTTTATAGCTGCACGAGACTTCTCCAGGATTTCACCTTTAAGAGGTACAAACCCTAGATGAGGAGCTTTAGTTTGAGCTTCCTCACTCAATAAGTAGTAAAGAGCCTCTTGTATTGATTTATGTTTGCTGCCGTTACCGGACTCGTAAGCTAAGACCCAAGTTAGAGTTGCGATTGGGTAGGCACCCTCTGCTTTTGGATTAGGATTATTACCAGCAAGATTGCTGTCGAGAGTAATCGCATTAAGAGCCGCAGCACCTGCTTTAGTAGTTGGTTTTAGGTATTCTCCAGAACGATTCTGAAGAGCAGCTGCTCTCAAATTTCCTTTGATGTATGACTGGTTAACGTAGCCAATGGCACCAGGCGTATTTCTGATTATTGCCGCAACACCAGCGTTACCTTTCCCTCCCACCCCAGCGGGCCATTTAACAGATTTACCTATTCCAAGATTCCATTCTCTTGAGAAGGCTTGCATCGAGTTTGTAAAAGCCTTTGTTGTACCTGAGCCGTCTGACCTGTGGGCCCATGTTACTTTCCGCGCGGGGCAACCAAGTTCGCTCCAGTTTTGAATTTTACCCATGGCGACTCTCACTGCCTGGGTTTGCGTCAGTTTGAGCTCGCAATCAGGATTGTTATACCCAAAGGCAATGGTGCCTCCGACCATAGGTATTTGAACCAGTCCTCTAGCTACCTTGGCAATATCATTTGACTTCATGGGATCGTCAGATGCACCAAAGTCAACTGTTTGATCAATGAACGCTTTTCGCCCAGAACCAGAACCAGTAGCTTGATAGCTAACTTTAGGACCACCTGACTTAGCAAGATCAGAGAACCATCGGGTATAGATTTTTGCAGGGAATGTAGCTCCAGCCCCACTTAGGTAGACCTTTGAAGTGGATTCGGAGGAGCTGCAAGAGGTTAAGCCAGCTCCAAGAACGAGCAGAAAAGTAAAGGGGAAGGCCTTCTTGGAGAAGGTCATAAGAGCTTTTGAGATATCGGCACCTAATAAATAACTCAGAAAAGTTAACCAGTCATGCAAAGTCAAGACTCCATCAAAAAGATATTGATGAAATCAAGCATTTTTGATTAGGGATCTTTCGGTGCTTGGTCATGATGATTTATGGAATTTCCTTATATGCATGTTGAAGGAGCAGCTCAATACCTATTACTAATAATGCGCTGATTTCTGTTGAATCTAGGCATACAGAAGGTGCCATGCCATCTTCATAAGCTTGTTTCCATCGGGGCGCGCATAGGCACCAATGATCTCCAGGCTTTAGTCCTGAAAATCCAAATTGCTTTATAGGTGTAGAAAGATCATTACCTTGGGCCTTGCTGTAACTTAAAAATGATTCGGTCATTACACAGCAAACAGTATGTTGGCCGAGGTCAGTTGAGTCGGTCTTACAAAAACCATCTCTATACCAACCAGTCATAGGGGTGCAACTGCATTCTTTAAGTGGCTCTCCAAGTACGTTTAAAACATTTGATTTGTTCGATTTTGTTGTGGTCATAAAAACTCACCTTTAACCGTTAGATGAAAATCGCACTTTTAAGCACGCTATATATAAAAACCTACAGGTAACAATCAAAAATTCAAATAAAACTCCCTCTTTATACAGGACGTGGGCTTTTTGTTCAAATTGAACATATTTTCAACTGTGGGTATGAGAAAATCTCTGAAATTTTGCTGGAGGTTTTTTTGGTAGACTTTTACAATCCTACTCTCCTTTGGACTTTGGTCGCTTTGGTCATTGGCTATATCTTCTTTCTAAGCGACAATGAAGATGATGATGAAGGTGGTGGTGGAACATTGCAACCTGTTTTTCAAGGATCTAGTCGATAGAGAATTTTCATTTGATTTCCCTACTTCTTAGACAATGGTTGTGTATACCTACTTAATTAGAAATAATGATTTATATAACATTGGCTTTACAGATAACCTTAATAATAAGCTGAAAAAGTTAAGGCCTACAGAGGTTTTAGCTGTTCTAGAGACCGAAAATTCTAATGATGTTTTCAAAAGATTAACTAGACGTTATTTAGATAAGCAACTACCCGAATCCCAATACTATCGATTATCTAAAGTTGAGGCTGAGGATTGCAAACGTTTCCTAGTCAAATCAGGACCTTCGAGTCGATTTAGGTTCTTAGGGGGCGCAAATATTTTTGTTGTACTAACTTGGTGGTTATCTTTGTCTGGTCTGATTTGTTGGTATGGAGTAAGGCCTCTATTTGGTGGTAAGCTTTTTTAAAGATTTCCCAATTATCTTTTCTTCACCTAATTATAAGTGTTAGTGCAGCGAAGATCAGAGCTGAGGATATAAATCCAATGGAAAAAATACCTATAACAATCCCGGTGTTCAAATAAACAGATACGGTCGCAAGCTCTCTGCCTTTGTTTGTCGACACTTTTTTATTTTCAGAAGAATTTTTATCATATCTAAAATCTGTTGACCAGGCTGGAAATATGAAAAAACCCTTCAGCAGCTTTTAAAAGGTTTGGGGAGTTTGATTGAAGCCACTAATGCGCTAAAACTTCTCTAGAAACATTTGCATCTAGTTTTCATGCCTCAGGAAAAATATCCAGCAAGTTGCCCTTGGGACTTCGGACCGGATCAAACCCAATCATCTCTAGGAGAATGGACATTGGTTAATGGTGAAGAATTTGTAAAATTTTCAAAGGACTCACAAGATGGAAATTGGTTTAATATCAATAAAAATGATGAGGTGTTTGAGAAGTTCCTTGCTTATCAAGCAAGGCTCACATACCAGAAACTTCTCGACAAGGGTTTTAAGTTAACCGAGCCTTAGAGTCATTATTGAATTAAATAAAGCTTTTCAATAGACCAGTAACACTAAAAAATTATTTTTAGTGGTCAAATATGAAATCAATGAGGATCATCTATAGTTAATTATTATAATAAACTCTTTGAAATTAAAAAAGCAAATAATATTAAATTATTAGAGGTCTGCCTGATTTGTAAAAAGATCTAGAAGCATCAATAGTAATATTTCTTTTTTAGCATTGATTTAGAATTTTTCATTTTTTATAAAAATAAACCTTAATTTTTAAATAACTACAGGTATCTAACTATCTTCTATACGGTCAATATGCCTTCTTGAGAGAATATCTAATCGATCGTTATTTTCAGATGAAATTTCTTGATAGTATTTTCTTTTGGCATTTAGCCACAATAGCTCTACTTGTAGGGCTTGTCTTAAAATAGAATCTACTTCTGTATTATGCAATACTGATGACTCGAAAATACATTTCCTAGTTTCAAATCTTGTTAAATTTATTTCCGATAACTTTGTTAGAAAACCTACCGACTTTGCAGAGATGCCTCCCCCAACTACAAAATCAATATTTCTTTCTCTACACTTTATTGCCACAGTTATCACCGCTTCCCTTACAACATCTGAGTCTATGCCTGAGGAACCTTTATTGAGTGATGATGTGAAATCTACTCTCCCAAAAACAACACCATTTAAGTACTTGCTTTTATTGACTTCATCGAGTATCCCGTCAATGTTTTTAAATGCTGAAATTGTTTCAATGTTGATTAGAAAATTATTCTTACATGCAGGATCTGGGAATACTCTGTTTATTGCTCTTGAGAATTTTTTGACAGCATATATGCTCTCTATCATAGGAGCAATTATATAGTCAACGTTGTATTTGCGACAGTCGTATAAGTCTGTTATTGCCTCACAACCACCTATTTTGAGTGATAGTGGTATTGAAAGTGATTTGCAAATATCCGCTAACGCCTGAAACTCTTCCCTTCTAACCCCTTCAGTCTCATATTCCGATTTTAAAGCTATTAACCCCTTTGACTTAATCTCTCTAAGGTGTATTAGAAAATCATTATTGCTAAAATACATATTACTTAGTTGTGATAGAGCTCTAGCTTTTAAGGCCAATTTAATTTCTATTCCATTCTAGCCCTACTTATGCCAGATAATCAAACTAGTTTTTGTTTACCCGAATCTTTTTATCTCTTCTAACATTCTGATTTGTATAACCTTAATGCTTAACTTTAATAGTAATTACCACTTTAATCTGAGATAACTTATTGACTCTTTAATAAAAACTATTTAGATGTACGCCTGGCTTTAATTATAGGGATACTAGCTATTGGCTCTTGAATAAATTTTTAAAAAGTTTGTTTCTCTTCTTATCAGTATTTACTAAAGTATTAACCTCTTCTTTTCTTTATAGAGTTTTGCGATTGAAAATGTTTTCATCATCTCTAGATAAAGTATTTAACCCTTCTTTTTAATTTTGCTTTACCGGTTGATACCAATGATCCAGTTCAACTTTACATTAGCTGGACATTTTCGACCTCACATGGCTGTCAATGCAGCTTCTCTTACCCACTCCTGTTTTATCCAAAGATCCTCTAGCAATTGATCAACTCCGAACTTAAATATTTCTCTATCTGGGCAGCTATGAATAATTACTAAATCACCATGCTCATTAAGTTTGAATTCTCCAGAACCTGGCTTGTGCCAATTTTCATCAATTTCTTGCATTTCGTAGTCTAGATCCTCTAACTCACTTCTGTATTGTTTGTAGATCGTGATATGAATCATATTATACTCATCGAACTTGCCATCATACATCTCGTAATATTCTTCCCAAGATTTAACGTCTTCATCATTACTATCATTATCAATTTTCCCTTCTAGGAATTTATCTACAATTTTAATTTTTATTTCATCAGGCCAACCTTTCAAGCTCTCTCTAATCTTATCGTCTTCGATGTACTCTTTTATAAAATCGATCAATGCATTTTCATTACTTGTGAAAATCTCAGATAATTGGTTGTCATAGAAATATATTTTTTCATCTTCAGAGAACATTTTTTTTGAATGTGAGTTAAATATTTTTTCAACTATAAGTATAATATGTCTGTCTATGCAAGCCCCTCCCCTGATTAATATCACAGTTTTCCTTTTTTTTATGAATTAGCTTCTTACCCCTACCCTGCTTTATAATTAAAAGTTCTTCTCTCAACGATTCTCTTTACTTCAATTTAAATTACTTTACCTTTAATTTATAATCCCTTCACGACTTCGTCTGTATTTCCTTTTCTTTCTTACCTAGTATGTTCTTGATTATTTTAGTTACTGCTCTAAGCCTTCTTATTTTTATCCTACTTAAAGGGTCCAAACTCTCAATTCCCTTCTTTTCTTTAAAACGTTCTTCAAAAATTCCAATAAAATCCTGGATGGATATGAGTAAGGCTTCTCGATCAGCTTACGATAAAAAGGATCTTCAAGTCTCCTTACGCAGAAAGAATTCACTTCTAAGTAAAATTAGACGGGAATATAGGAATATTAATCGAAGTAATTGAATCAACTGAACAATGTTAAGTTCTACCCGAACAAAAGTAGTCTATTATTCTTTTAATAACTCCACTTATAGCTTAACTTATTATTAAGTAGATTAAAGCAAATCAATCTTAAACCCTTAATAAATTAACTCCAATATCTGACCACAATTAATTCTTGTCGGGTCTGCAGATAGGTAATTAAACTTTACCAGAATCCTGACGCGAAGGTATCACCACTTTTACTTGCTTCGGCTGAACAGTCAGGATAGAAATGTCCCCTTGGCCCCCATAGCTGACCTATGTCTGCTGCTTGCAGAATGGCTTTGTAGTTAGAGGAATCTATAAATGGTGACTCCGTTCTGAGGTTCTCTCGCCTGAAAAACTTGAGCATAGCTTTTCTTATCTTCTCAAGAGATATAAACGTAATTCTCAATCATTTGCGATAGTAATGAATACTCATTTGCTCAATTTCTAGAAACAACTCTTTTAATGATGTTTTTTCGAATTGGTACTTAGTGATGAATTATTATGTCAAATCCAAAGCTTGTTCTTTTATCCAGGATTTCTTTCCGCATAACGCCCTTTCTAAAGATAGACAGAAGAGTTATGAGCGAGTCTAGGAATAGGATCATTGTTGCCAACCCAAAAAACACTGTTTTTTCTGTTGATTTCCTCAAGTTTTTCAGCTATCTCATGCATTTATCCTAGTAGGTTTTATTTTGGTTTTAAAATATTTTTATATTTATTGCATTCTTTGTAGCGTCAAAATCCTTATTCTTCAATTATAGCTTTGATATAAATACAAAAATGACCGTTATGGCTACTAGTAAAGTGAAATAAATTCTTTTATTGTTTAAGTTCAATAGATCTATTTGATTATTTTTTGGTTTTAGGTCTGTTGGAATCCGTACATACTTGCCTTTCTCGTCAAAGGGTGCCATGAGCTAAACGGTTTTTGCTAGAGGTGTCTTTTTTAACTTTAAACCCTGAGGTGTTCATATAACCAGTTTGTTTGCTTTATTACCTTTTTCTTACTATTCATGTATTCTTGAAGAGTCTTACGATTGATTGGAGATGCCAAAACGGCGCAGGAAGTTGAGCTCTGAAATGGAAAAAGAAATCTCATCAATAACCAAGCGTGTGGAATTGATTACAGCAATTATTAATGATATAGATGAAGAGGAGTTGCAAGAGGAGTATCGTACTGCCTTTTCATATGCTAAGGACATAAGTGTTTTTCTTGCAAAAGAGTATCAAGTGAATGGCTTGACTGATGATACTGAGGCTGCTCTTAAGCGATATCATGAACTTATCACACAATTTGAGAATGAATATGAGATATAGCATGTTTTTTATTTAGTTGATTCTCTTTTTTTTAGTATGAATTTATTCACTATTTTTATAAAGTGCTCTCCACGCTCCTCGTAATCTGTGTATTGATCAAAGCTAGCACAGGCTGGAGAAAGTAATAAGTTTGCGACATTATTTTGCAAGCAAATTTCCAATGCTCTAGGGACAGACTGAGGAAGATCTCTGTAAATTAAAACTTTACCTTTGTAGCCCGCTTTGGTGATCAAATTCGCAAGATCTTTGCCGTCTTTGCCAAAAAGTACTACAGCATAAGTTTGTTTTATTATTTCATTAACCCAACCAGATGATGTTCCTCTCTTCGCTTTTCCTCCAGCTAGTAATACAGTAGTTCCTATCATTGCTCTTAGCCCTGCTTCTGCAGCTTCGTAGTTAGTAGCTTTGCTGTCATTAAATATTTCTAAATTTTCTATAGCACCAATTTTTTGAAGTCGATGCGGAATTCCCTTGAAGGAGCGAAGACTTTTTTTTATCCCTTTTGTGGATATTCCTATATGTTTTGCCGCAGCTATAACTTGTAGCAAATTCTGTAGATTGTGCTTGCCTTTGATTCCTGCAATCCTCGTATTAAATAGCACTTCAGATTGGCTTTCGAAAAATCCTTGCTCATTAACCCAAAGATCTATTTGCCCTTTATTTGAATTTCTACCTTCACAACTTGTCCAAATCCCTTGTTCCATATCTTCTCGCTTAGCTCTTAAATAGGGATCATCACCATTAAAGATTCGAATAGCAGATTGTTCGAGAAGATTATTTTTGATTCCTGCGTAAGCTTCAACTGTCCCATGTCGATCGAGGTGATCGGGAGAGAGGTTTGTCCATATCCCTATCCTGGGAGAAATACTTGGTGCTGCTTCGATTTGGTAACTACTTAGCTCCATCACAAGCCATTGAGGAGTTGCATTTGTCTTGTTATTGATTGAAAGAGCTATATCCGATGCTGGACGCCCCATATTCCCTCCCATTAGGGCTTTTAGACCATTGCTTTCTAATACATGATTCAAAAGATGGACAATCGTTGTCTTTCCGTTCGTACCAGTTACTCCAATCCAAGGGATATGCTTCAACCTTTCCCAGGCAATTCCTATTTCTCCTTTTACTGATATTCCACGTTTTCGCAGTTCCTGAAGCGTTGCATGATCCCAAGGAATACCTGGGCTTATAACGACATTCGTGATTTTATTAATCCATGGATTGAAATTTTGAAAAGTTAATTCTTTGCCAAGTTCAACTTCTATACCCTCTTTTCTCAGTTCGTTTGCCGTTTCAGATAACGAGGGATCTTGCTTGCTTTCCAAGATTATTACGTGATGACCTTCTGAACGCAGAAGTTTTGCTGCAGCTATGCCTGAACGACCTATTCCTACTACCACCATGAGCGCCATTGTGAACCCTGCGGGAGTAGAGGGATGGGCGATACTGGAATCGAACCAGTGACTCCTACCGTGTCAAGGTAGTGCTCTACCTCTGAGCTAATCGCCCTTGTTGTGAGTTCTCGAATGATTCGGGACCACTTGAACTCGGAAGAAAGTTAGCAGCTGGACTGACTAAGAGTTTAATTTCGTTTAATTTCCACCCGCCAACGCTCTCGTTTCGTGAGATTAAGGCTAATGATTTGAATCGAACCTTTGTTCTCAAGTTGTAATCGATCACCTGGAGAAATCTCTTGATGGACATGTTTTATTGATTGCCAATTCAGTCTTAGCTTCCCCTTTTGAATGGAATCATTTGTTTTTGCCCTTGAGATCCCGAACCCTGCTGAGGCTATTGCATCAAGCCTGCGTGAGGCTTCAATGCTGTAAAAGGTTTTAGGACTTCTTTTAGCTGGCAGACTTAGACGCTCAACTTCAATTTCTTCGCATTGAATCTTCACATCTCTTACTTGTCCTTTTGCACCATTAAGAACGATTGCAGCTTCAGGCGTGCAAAGGGCTTGTGCACCTCGATCACCTTGGATCCATATATCCCCTAACCCATTGCTAGGCAAACCTATTGTCTGCAATGCTTCTCTTATGTCTTTTGGCGTGGGATTATCAAATAAAAAGTTCCCTTCGATAAGAATTCCTGAGATTGGAGCTTGTTCATTTAGAGACCTTTCAGGGCCTGAAATACGTTTGCAAAGTATTCTTTGCCTCTCTGCTTCTGGATAACCACCATTGGCATCCCATTCAAGATCGCTAAGTACAGTTAATCTTCGAAAGGCTTCTTCTTTTAATTGAGCTTCTACAAATCCACTCCAGGATGGTTGCCATGACTTAAGGACTCGCTCTGCTTGCGTTATTAGTTGATTAAGACCTTTTGGATTAGAACAACCCTTCAAAAGCTCTTCTCGAGGCAAATTCACTGGGCACTAAGCCTCACAACTTGAATAGGGTTTACTTCTTGAATTGTTCGCCAAGGGGGTTCAACTTCAAAAGGGGTTTCTAAGAGCAGCAGCCATTGACCATCTTCATTGAGCTTTTTAATACTTCGTAAATCATCTTTGTTTATTGAATTCACACTTGCTGAAGCGACTTGGCTCCCAAGCCAGCCTGATCCCATCCCAAGTAACCCTCCAGCAATAGGCTCGCCAAATGAGCCTATTCCTAGGTTCTCAAAGGTTTGCAAACCTGTCATTTTTGCGAACGTAAGTCCAGCTAAAAAACCAAATGGCATTAACCAAAGGGACATAGATTTTTGTCGATTTCGTCTTGTCAGTTTGGGGTTTAGTAATTCGACCTGATCTATAGATAATTCAGGCAGTACATTGTCAGTGTTTGAGAGTACAGAATCAGCGGAACCCTTTTCTCCCGATGACTTTTCGCTGAGATTGGGAGGGACTAATTTGCACTCCAAAAGTGGAGTCCCCCCTTCTTTCAGGCTTTCAAATAGTTGCTTTGCAGCAGACTTTTCGGGCAGTACAACAATGCAAATCGTCATCATTTGAATTTTTAGTTGTTTGAATTCTGAACCCTCTCCTTGCTTCTTTCGTACAAAAAGGCTTAGCTCTCTAAAGTTCTTATGGGTTTTCCTCCGCCATTTATGACGAGAATTTTGGTTTCAGACCCTATTGATAAGGCGGGAATAGATATCCTTAGCCAGGTTGCTCAAGTCGATCAACAGATCGGTTTAGAGACTGATGATCTTAAAAAGATTATTGGTGACTATGACGCTTTGATGATCCGATCTGGCACTCAGGTCACAGCAGATGTAATCGAGTCAGCCAGTCGCTTAAGAATTATTGGTCGAGCAGGGGTTGGTGTTGACAATGTTGATATTCCCGCCGCCACAAAACAAGGGGTATTGGTTGTCAACTCTCCTGGGGGGAACACTATCGCTGCAGCAGAACATGCTTTGGCTTTATTGCTGTCTCTGTCTCGTCATGTCCCGCATGCTCACAGCAGTACTATTTCAGGTGGGTGGGATAGAAAGAAATATGTTGGAAATGAGTTGTACAAAAAGGTTTTAGGTGTAGTCGGGCTGGGGAAGATTGGCTCTCATGTTGCTCATGTTGCTAAGGCAATGGGAATGGAGGTAATTGGATATGACCCATTTATTTCAGCTGATAGAGCTCAACAAATGCAAGTGCGATTAACTTCTATTGAGTCACTCTTTAAGCAATCTGATTACGTCAGTCTTCATTTGCCAAGAACTCCAGATACTGAAAATTTGGTAGATGCAGACTTGTTGAAATCAATGAAATCGACAGCAAGGTTGGTTAATTGTGCTCGGGGTGGAATTATTGATGAGCCTGCATTGGCTAATGCAATTACAAAAGGAGTAATTGCTGGAGCGGCTATAGATGTCTTTGCGAATGAACCGCTTGAAAAGGGTTCTTCATTGCTTTCTGTGAAGGATAAGTTGATTCTTACTCCACATTTGGGTGCTTCTACTGAGGAAGCTCAAGAGAATGTAGCGATTGATGTTGCCGAGCAAATTAGGGATGTTCTCTTGGGTTTACCTGCTCGAAGTGCTGTAAATATTCCTGGCTTGAGTGCAGAAATAATGGAAATGCTTAAACCTCATTTGCAGTTAGCTGAAACGTTGGGATTATTAGTGAGCCAGCTTTCCGCTGGATATTTAGAAGAGTTGGAAGTTCGTTTACAAGGTGAGTTCGCAAAACATCCTTCTCAGCCATTGGTAATTGCATCTCTTAAGGGCTTATTGACAACTGCACTTGGTGATCGCATTAATTATGTCAATGCTTCTTTAGAAGCAAAAGGCAGAGGAATAAATGTATTAGAGGTTAAGGACGAGACATCAAAAGATTTTGCCGGTGGTTCAATTCAATTAACAACGAGAGGAAAAGATGGTGGTCATATGGTTACAGGCGCGGTTTTTGCTGATGGGGATCTGCGAATCACTAACATCGATGAATTCCCTTTAAATGTAGCTCCAAGCCGACATATGTTGTTTACACGTCATCGCGATATGCCAGGGATTATCGGTCAGTTGGGCTCTCTTCTGGGAGAGCATAATGTGAACATTGCTTCTATGCAGGTTGGACGTCGAATAGTTAGAGGAGATGCAGTAATGGTTTTAAGTATTGATGACCCAATCCCTGCAAATTTGTTGAAGAGCATTTATTCAATTCAAGGTATTCAGGAGGCTCACCCTGTAACTCTTTAAGTAGATCTATCAAAAACCCTATAAGCAATGAAAAGCTCACTAGATGCTATATGGATGCGTTTAAGTTGGTCTTTTTCTCCAGAGCTTGAAGAATTGATTATATGGAAATTGAGTGTCTTAGATATCCATAGATTTGCATTTCAAGCGTATGCTGACTCATCTGCAAACCTTCTTCTTTTTGTATGGATCCCAGCCAATGATTCGACACAGAAGAGTCGTGATGAATTAGTTGATTCTTTGACTTCCGTAGCAACGAATTGTGGGGTTGATTTTTCAATACCTGTTTGGGATGAGATTGCGAATGAAGATTGGAGCGTTAGCTGGAGAAAGGCCTGGAGACCCGATCCTGTAGGTGACAATTTGCTGATTTTGCCAGCTTGGTTAGAAGTGCCATCAGAGCATTTCGAACGGTTAACTGTTCGACTTGATCCAGGTCATGCTTTCGGGACTGGAGCTCACCCGACTACAAGGCTCTGCTTAGAAGCGTTAGAGGGAAAACCTTTAGTTGGCTTGTCTGTTGCCGACCTTGGCTGTGGAAGTGGGATATTAAGTCTGGCAGCTCTTAAATTAGGAGCAAAGGAAGTCTTTGCAGTTGATATTGATTCTTTAGCTGTCCGAGCAACTTCTGAAAATACTTCTTTGAACTTTGGAGACTCAAAACCTTTAAGGGTTGTTCAAGGATCTTCAGATGAACTTCTATTGAACTTGCAAGGTCATTTTGTTGATTTATTGCTTTGCAACACCCTTGCTCCTGTTCTTGAAGATCTTGCGCCATCATTCGAGCAAATTATTGGGCTTAAAGGTACAGCTTTGTTAAGCGGGGTGTTAATCACGCAAATTCCTCGTTTAAAGGCGATTTTGCACTCATTGGGATGGCGTGTAATGTCAATTGCTGAAAAGGATTCTTGGGGCTTGCTAGAGATTTCTAGAAGGCCATAAAGAGGTGATAAAACCATAAGCTGAGCTTATAGAAAGCCTCTTATTGATTGGCCTTGGGTGTCGAGATGGATAGATTTTGTTTTATTTGCCCTTTGCCGATGTAAGAAGGATCGATCCTGGGGTGATTTTTGTTACCTCTGGCTTATACGTGCGTTTCCATCTATCCAATGGCTTCCTACAAAGTCACCCTCCAAAACCAAGGCGAGGGGTTGAACAAAACTATTGATGTCCCTGACGATCAGTACATCCTTGATGCTGCTGAAGAACAGGGCATTGATCTTCCTTATTCCTGTCGTGCAGGTGCCTGTTCTACATGTGCAGGGAAAATCACTTCAGGGTCTGTTGATCAGTCTGATCAGAGTTTCCTAGATGATGATCAGTTAGAGGCTGGTTTTGTCCTCACTTGTGTTGCATATCCAACATCGGACTGTACTATCACCACTCACGCTGAAGAAGAGCTTTACTGATTGTTGAGACAGTTGTCTCTTCTTTGTAAATACTCTTGCCATTTTGCTTTTGATCCGCCACCCTCAATGGGTGGTTTTTTTATGGGCTTAGCCCTATCTTTTTGTGAGTTCGGTCGGTTGTGGCAAATCAGATGTGGACTCCCTTATGGAGTTCGGCAGTATTCATGCAAGTAGCGGAGGCCAATATAGTTTTCGTGTAATAGGGCCCTGTTGCAGGCTTTTTGACAGAGAGGAATTGCCTTGGCCTTGCTCTCGAATAGCTTGGAAAAGTAAAGAGCCTAGTTGGAGGCGTGTAGGGAATCGATTTGTACCTGATCTGGCCTCGCGCCGGTGTCCTTCTTATGCAGTGGAGTTGTTGCAGCCTGGCTCTAAGCCAACGAAGACTGTTCTGACTCTGTTCTCAAATCGATTTACTTCAGGATTGCAAGAGTGGTGGTATAGCCGGCACCCAAGGTCTCGAGAACTTTCAAATCAACTCCCATGAAAAGTTCTTGAATTAATTACTAGGATTGTTAGTTCTTACTTGGTTTGATAGTTAACCGAAGGAAGTCTTTGGCTAAAATTGTATTTGGAAAAATAGATTTTGCTTCACTTAGAAGATCATTAGGTGTAATTGCGTTACCTGGCATATACCTAGGACTGAGATGAGTAAGTACTAATTGTTTAACGCCGGCTTCGGCAGCTGTTTGAGCTGCCATTGTGCTTGTTGAATGCTGCCTTTGATATGCCATATCTGCATCTGCATGTGAATAAGTGGATTCGTGTATAAGGAGGTCTGCTCCTTTTGCAAGTTCAATAGCAGATTCTGAGAAAAGTGTATCTGTGCAATAAACAAAACTGGCACCAGGTCGATCAGGCCCGCAGAAGTCTTTCCCATTAATTATTTGTCCATTCTCTAGTTCCACTTTGTGACCTTGTTGAAGTTTTGAATAAATAGGCCCAGGAGGAATTTTTAGTGATTTTGCTAAAT
Source organism: uncultured Synechococcaceae cyanobacterium (assembly GCA_902634405.1). GTDB lineage: Bacteria > Cyanobacteriota > Cyanobacteriia > PCC-6307 > Cyanobiaceae > CACPJY01. Next base: position 53,239 of record CACPJY010000003.1, on the reverse strand, counting down.
CTAAGTTGAAGCGCCCTTGGCGAGGTTTTTGATCAATTCGATAAGCGTAGGCTGGGACTCTGTGTGTCAACTCAGTGCAACGAACTACTAAGTCTTCGTCTTCTAGCAGGATTTGGTTCCTTTCAGCAAAATCTCTTACTCGATGAATTTTCAGAGGGAATCCAACACGGCTTGAGGTACTTTGAAGTACACCATTTAAATAAGCTTTAAGTGGATCGGGACCATAGATTTCTATGCCGTTACTTTTGCCTGCGAGCCCAAGACTAGCTAGCAGCCCAGGTAGCCCAAAAATATGATCTCCATGCATATGAGTGACAAAAATTTTGCTTAATTGGGATTGTCTTAAATCACTGCGCAAGAATTGGTGTTGGGTCCCTTCTCCACAATCAAGCAACCAAAGTTCTGAACGCTGAGGGATTCTTAGCGCTACCGCAGAAACATTGCGTCCTTTAGTAGGGACACCTGAACTTGTACCCAGAAAAGTAACCTCCAAGACCTTTGGCTCTTTTTACTTATGCTGCCATGATGGAGACAATCTTGCGGAGTATGGGAAAACTCAGTAAATATTTAAGCGTTTTCATGGTCGCACTACCTCCTTGCAAGAGGTTGATTTTGATTAGTGGACCTCTATTAGCAATAAGTTCACTATCTCATCAGGTTGTAGCTTCACAGCAAAGAAGCATTCGTGTATTGCTTTCAGAAGCAAATAAAGTCAGGTTGAGATCAGATGGTTCTATCCCTTTATTAATAAACGCTTCAGGCTTGAAGCAAAGCAAAGTTAGCTCGGTAAGTGTTCGTGCAAAACGTGGGTCTATGCAAATTTTGCTGAATAGGGACCCTAAAGGTTATTTAACACTTAAGAAAAACACTATTTTGAGAATTAGTACTAAGGATCGTAGAGGTATTTGGTTGGGTCGTCGTCGTTATAGAGGTGAGTTGAAGGTCAAGGTAAATCACTCTAGGTTGAATGTAATCAATTCTTTAGATGTTGAGACTTATTTAAAAAGTGTTGTCGGCAGTGAGATGCCTAAAACTTGGCCTATGGAAGCTTTAAAGGCACAGGCTGTAGCTTCACGTACTTATGCACTTAAGCAGCTAGCTAAGTCTGGGCCTTTTGATATTCGGTCTACTGAAACTAATCAGGTGTATTTAGGGATTGAGTCTGAGACTTTTAAGACAGGCAGTGCTGTAAACAGCACCCGTGGACTTGTCCTTACTCATAAGGGGCGAATGATAAATGCTGTTTTTCATAGTAGTTCTGGAGGCTTTACCGAATCCAGCGGAGATGTTTGGAAGAAGCAACTGCCTTACTTGGTAGGAGTAGTTGATTTTGATAAGGATAGTCCAGTTAGATCATGGAATAGAACTTTTAGCCCTAAGCAGCTTGAAAATGCTTTTCAAGAAACTCAAGGTGTGAGATCCATCAAGATTGAAGAAGTAACGAAAACAGGGAGGATAAAGCTAGCAAAGGTTATAGGCCCTGGAGGAGAGCTTCTGATTAAAGGCAGGGATTTGCGCAAGAGATTAGGCCTTAAAAGTACTTTGGCTCGTTTTCAGACACTTACCTCTACTGCCCCTAAGAAAATAGAAAAGGTTTGGACGACTACATCGAGTTCAAACAGCCCTTTAACTCCTTTACCCCTATTGGAAAATTATTGGAGTGGAAATGATTTGACTGGAAAATCAAGGATCAAGGATCTTCCTCCATCTAATTTTTTCTCTCTTTTACCGCCTCCCCTTCCATTGCCTCCATTGGAGCCCAATGGGCAAATTATTACTTTGTTTGTTCGAGGCTTAGGTGCTGGGCATGGAGTAGGCATGAGTCAATGGGGTGCATATAATTTAGCTAATCGAGGAAGGGGTTTTCGTCATATTTTAAAACACTACTACTCTGGGGTAGATATTGTTCCTTATAAGAGCAATTATCAGTTCTAAGCAAAAATTATCATCGGTTTTCTAAACCATTTGATCATGTGAAATTATTACTTGGAGTCACTTTTGAATTTAGTTCTTTCACGTACTTCGCCCTGTGATTCGTTCCCTTACTTGATCACAGTTAGGGAAAGTATTCCATCTCTTGCGGAGATTTTCGTCGACTTGCTTGAGAGCCGTCTTCAACTTTGGTTGTTAGCCGACATGAAAAAACCATTTGGATTGGCTACAGGAAGAACTATGGTCCCTATTTATAGGACACTTGTTAAACGTTTAAAGAATTGGCCTACAGCCGAGTTTGAAAAATTGAGGTCAAGTTGGTTAAGCTTCAATCTTGATGAATACGTTGGATTATCAGAAACAGATTTATGCAGTTTTAAAGCTTATATGTCAGAGCATCTTGTTCAGCCTTTAGGCTTGAATCCTTCTCAAGTCAATATTCCTAATGGGCGAGCACGTAATTTAAAAGAAGAATCTCATTCCTATACGAAACGACTTAGTCAATGTGGTGGCTTTTCTTTCGTTTTGCTAGGGCTTGGTATTAATGGTCACATTGGTTTTAATGACCCACCATGTGGTCCGGAATCTTCTTGTAGAGTTGTCACTTTGTCTGGAGCAACTAGACAGCAGAATGCATTTTCTTTTGGGAGTAGTTCAAACTCGGTACCAAAGCAGGCACTAACACTTGGAATAAGTGAAATACTCCAAGCAGATGAGATTCACCTTATAGTTACTGGCATCGAGAAGGCTGATGTTCTTGATTTATTATTGAAGTCTTCTTGCTCACGTTCCCTACCGGCTAGTTGGTTGCTTAAGCATCAACGTGTTTTTCTCTGGGTAGATCAAGATGCTTTATCTTTAGGTTTAGGTGTAGAGGAATGATCTGTGATCTGATCTCATTACATATATAGAGGGGAACAGTCGGATTTAATAAATTGCAGAAAACTAACTTTGTGCATTAAAAACTACTTTTGGTTTTAGCTCGCATTCTCCATCCCACAGTGCAATCCCTTGTACTTGATCTAATTCGTCAATCATCACAATAGTTTTATTGCAAGATTGATCTTTTGTAATTGAACTTTGCTTAGGAGGCTCTATCCGTTTAAAAGAGGTTGGGATTGGTTGGCCTACTTTCCAGAGCCTTTGCTCGTTTATTGACAATTGGTATTTAGGTAAATGTGCTAAAGCCTTCAGGGCAGGGAGTAATGAGGGTGGTTCTAAATCACCTTCCTTTTTGTTTTTGGGTAACGGGACTGCTTGTTTATCTACAAACCCTAAAGCTGCTGTCCTCCGTAGCTTTGATAGACAAGCACCACAACCAATTTCTTCTCCAATATCTCTTGCTAAGGAGCGAATATATGTACCAGATGAGCAACTTACCTTGACGTTGACTTCTCCATTGAGGTGATCCCATTTTAGTAGTTGTAATTTAGAAATTATCACTTTACGGAGAGGGAGAGTTATTAATTCCCCCCTCCGAGCACGTTTGTAGGCTCTTTCACCATCAATATGAATACTAGATATTTTTGGAGGATATTGTTCAATATTTCCTCTGAACTGCTCAAGATATTCTTCTAATAAGTCGATGCTGATATCTGGCCAAGCTTGTTTTGAGATTACTTCTCCAAAAAGATCATCTGTTGATGTCCTGAGCCCTAATTGAATTGTCCCAAGATATGTTTTTGTTCCTGCTAAATAAGGTAGGAGCCTGGTTGCAGTGCCAATTGCCATTGGCAGAACCCCAGTAAAACCTGGGTCTAGAGTTCCACCATGTCCGATGCGTTTAATCTTAAAGACTTTTCTAAGGACTTGAACGCAGTCATGAGAGGTCAAGCCTGCTGGCTTGTCTATTACAACGAAACCAAAAGGGGGATTAATCAAAGATTTCTTTACTTGATTTCAAGCTTTGCATTTACTTTGTCTCTTAAAGTGAAAGAACATTTACTTTAAGTCTTAAAACCTTTGGATGATGCATTGGTCATGAATAGGAAGAATCTGGATATTGATGAATTCCTAAACAGTGGCTTTAACTTGAAGTCACATTTAGCTGACAATCTTCAATTGTCAATTCAGGAGGTTGATTCTCACTTGCGGCAAGGCTCCAAGGATCTTGCTGCTTTACACCCTGGAGCCCTCCCGCCAGAGAAAGCAACTGATTTCTATGAGAGTGAGGTTGGGACTTCACATTTGCTTGAACTGGCGGCTTGGCATCTCACCAGTTCTGATTACATAGCAGACACCTTGAGACTGCAAGAAATGTTTGCCAAAGGATTAGTTCTCGATTTTGGTGGAGGTATTGGCACCCATACATTGTTTGCGGCTGGATTGGAAACGGTTGAACATGTTTGGTTTGTTGACCTTAACCCTCATAATCGCTTTTTTGTTGAAAGAAGAGCGAAGTTACTTGGGCTGGAAAATAAAATATCTATTTTTAGGGATCTTGAAAGCATTCAAGAATCTTTTTTTGATACTTTTATATGCCTTGATGTCCTGGAGCATCTGCCAAATCCTACTAAACAGCTTTTCGATTTTCTAAAGAGAATGAAATGCGATTCTAGAGTTTTATTAAATTGGTATTTTTTTAAAGGCTTTCAAGGAGAATATCCCTTTCATTTTGACGAGCCTCAACTAGTAGAAAGCTTCTTTGAAACACTGCAAACAAACTTCCTAGAAGTATTTCATCCTTTTTTGATTACAACACGCGTTTATAAATCTCATCAGAAAGATAACCTTAAAAGTTTCTATTAATAGATAAAGGAATTCATATTAACTTTTCTTGTTCTTAATTAATGATTTAACTATTAAGGTGTTGAAATGTTAATCCTTTTCCTATTACGAAGACCTCTACGAATACTTTCGAATTTAACAACTCCATCAGTAAGTGCAAAAAGAGTGTCATCTTTTCCTCGCCCAACATTTATTCCTGGAAGGACAGATGTCCCTCGCTGACGAATGAGAATAGAGCCAGCAGTGACTTTTTCACCTCCATATGCCTTGACGCCTAGGCGTTTCGAGTTGGAATCTCTTCCATTACGTGTGGAACCTGTGCCTTTTTTATGAGCCATTTGAAGATTAGGTGGTTGAGGTTAGTTGTTGAGTTAGTTGAGATAAATCAGGTGATTTCTTTCCCATCAACGGAGATGGATTGAACCATGACTCTAGTTAGCTCCTGCCTGTGTCCATTCTTTCTCCGTGTTTTCTTTTTGGGACGCATTTTGTAAATGATAATTTTTGGGCCTCGGCGATGTCCCATCACCTTTAGTTCAACAATTGCATTGTTTATATAAGGTTTGCCTAGTTTGGTTGCCTTGGAGTCATTGACGAGGAGAACCTTGTCAATTGAGATTACGTCATCAATTTTGGCATTGATTCGGTCAAGATCATAGTAACGTTTTGGCTGGAGCCAAAATTGTTGACCAGACGCTTCGACTATCGCGTATGGGACAGGGGGAGTGATTTTGTCAGAGCTTTCGATTTTTTTTGGCATGAACTCATAAGGACGCGCTCAGGCTGAGGGGCGAAAAGCATTAAAGCTTGAGACGTACCCTCTATTAGGCCTGAAGCACAATCAGAATTTATTTAATGATATTCCCTGCTGAAGGTGCTTTTAGTCAAGAAGCAAATTAATTCTAATATCTTTATGATGCTTGAAGTTTGCCAAATTCCAATACATTCTTCTCCTGAATTTTGACAAGGAGCTTTTTGCAGGTTGTTTTGCTTGTCCCATTCTGATTCTTGTTAAATGAGGAGAATATATTTGGGCTTTAGCACATTGGCTGCTGTCTCTATGTAAGAACCTAAAAATCTCATAAGTTGTACCCTTGAGAAACACGCACTCTTGCTAGAAAAAACAAACGGATAGTTTCTATGAGCCCTATAAAGACCTACATCCTTAAGCTTTATGTGGCAGGAAATACCCCTAACTCAATGAGGGCGCTGAAAACCCTAAGGAACATTTTGGAGACAGAATTTAAAGGGGTATATGCCTTAAAGGTGATTGATGTGCTGAAAAACCCCCAACTAGCGGAGGAAGATAAGATTCTTGCTACACCGACTTTGGCAAAGATTTTGCCCCCTCCTGTTCGACGAATTATCGGCGATCTTTCCGATAGAGAAAGGGTTCTTATAGGCCTTGACCTTCTTTATGAAGAGCTTGCTGAAGGAGAAATGGAGTCGGATTTGCTTAAATCGTCGGGAGATGAAGACATTTCAGGCCCAGATTCTTAAGCCTCAAGGTGATGATGAAACTCTATTGGGTTTTGTAATTAGCGTTGATTATCAACAAAGTGGTTATGTCTTCTCCAGGTTCCGTATCCCCCTCTGTAATGCAAGTCAATAAACTCCCAACTGGGATAGAGGGTTTTGATGATGTTTGTCATGGTGGTTTGCCGACTGGTAGGAGTACGCTTGTAAGTGGAACTTCTGGGACTGGTAAGACTGTTTTTTCTTTGCATTTTTTGCATAACGGAATAACCAAATTTGATGAGCCCGGGATTTTTGTAACTTTTGAAGAGTCTCCTGTAGATATTCTTCGCAACGCTGCAAGTTTTGGTTGGGCTCTTCAAGAATTGGTTGATCAAGATAAGCTTTTTATTCTGGATGCATCGCCTGACCCTGATGGCCAGGATGTAGTTGGAAACTTTGACTTGTCAGGTTTGATCGAAAGAATTAGTTATGCTATTCGTAAATACAAAGCTAAGAGAGTAGCTATAGATTCAATAACATCAGTTTTTCAGCAATACGATGCTGTTTATGTTGTTCGGCGTGAAATCTTTCGCATGATTGCGAGATTGAAAGAGATAGGAGTTACGACTGTTATGACAACTGAGAGAATACAAGAATATGGCCCCATCGCAAGGTATGGAGTAGAAGAATTTGTTTCCGATAATGTTGTGATTTTAAGAAATGTCCTTGAGGCTGAAAAAAGAAGGCGCACTGTAGAAATTCTTAAGCTCCGTGGAACTACTCACATGAAAGGAGAGTTCCCGTTCACGATGGGCTCCCATGGAATCAGCGTTTTCCCCTTAGGGGCAATGCGGTTGACACAACGATCTTCGAATATTCGCATTAGTTCTGGTGTCCCAGCTCTTGATGAGATGTGTGGAGGTGGTTTTTTTCAAGATTCGATAATCCTGGCAACTGGTGCAACTGGAACTGGAAAAACAATGCTTGTTTCGAAATTCATAGAAGATGCCTATCGGAATAAGGAAAAGGCAATACTTTTTGCTTATGAAGAATCTCGTGCGCAAATGCTACGTAACGCAACTAGTTGGGGGATTGATTTTGAGAAGATGGAAAGCGATGGCCTTTTGAAAATCATTTGTGCTTATCCAGAATCGACCGGACTAGAGGATCATTTACAAATTATTAAAACTGAAATTGGACAATTTAAACCTTCAAGGTTGGCAATTGATTCATTATCCGCCCTCGCACGTGGCGTAAGCCTAAATGCGTTTAGGCAATTTGTTATTGGAGTTACTGGATATGCAAAACAAGAAGAAATAGCAGGATTCTTTACTAACACGGCTGAAGAATTCATGGGTAGTCATTCAATTACTGATTCTCATATCTCTACAATTACAGATACAATTTTATTATTGCAATACGTTGAGATTCGAGGTGAGATGGCAAGAGCTGTTAATGTTTTTAAGATGAGGGGTTCATGGCATGATAAGCGAATTCGCGAATTCGTTATTACAAGTAATGGCCCAGAGATAAAAGACTCATTCTCTAATTTTGAACAAATTTTTAGTGGTGTTCCTCATAGAATATCAGTGGAGGATCGAAAAGATATCTCACGTATTAAGAAAGCAAACTCTCGCATAAAAAATTAAGTTTGAAGATTGAACAAGTATCTTTGCTAAAGAGAATCAGGGATCTCCCAAGCTCTGTTTTTACGCTCAGCTTCAAGCAAAAGTTCATCAGCATCTGCATTTTCTAGTGGTAAATCGAACCAGAATGTTGTACCTAGATTTTCTTCACTAATCATTCTGATTTCGCCTCCATGCTTTTCGATTATCCCTCTTGCAATTGAGAGCCCAAGACCAGTACCTACTTCAGTATGTACTGAGTTTTCAACTCGAAAGAAACGATCGAATATTCGCTGTTGATCAGCTCTATTTATTCCGCAACCCGTATCTGATATTTCAATGCGAAGTCTAGGAAGAGGGGAAATTAGCTCGCAATAGGGGGCAGAGAGATTGTGGGTAATTGGAGAAGCAATACATACGTCGGGCCATGTATAGGCTCTTATCTCTATCTTGTCTCTCTGCTGACTGAATTTAAGACCATTACCTACTAAGTTGTCGAGAACTTGAAGTAACAAGTCCCAGTTACCCAATACTGCGGGCATGTTATCAGCCATTTTTAAGCATAGGTTGACTCCTTTCTCATCTGCATTCAGTTTGTAATTTCGAAGAGTTTGTTCGATAGCTGGTTTGATATCGATTGACTCCAACTGAAGAGTTCTTCCAGATTCCAGCTTTGAAAGATCTAGTACGTCATTTACTAGGCGTGTCAATCTGTCCGTTTCAGCATTGGCAACACCAAGAAATTCTTTTTTTTGTTCCTCACTTAGTTGATCATCAAGATCATGAAGTGTTTCCACATAACTCTTTATATTAAAAAGAGGTGTTCTGAGCTCATGTGAGACATTGCTTATGAAACGACTCTGTGCAGCATTAAGTTCAACTTCTCTTGTAAGGTCTTGAACGGTAACGGCAATTCCTTTTAGACTTTCCTTGCTTGCATCTGTTACTGATTGAAGAACGATCCGTAGTGTACGAGGAGGTTCCTCAAGGCTACACCTTAGATCACTACTTTCGTTGAGTTTGTCCAATATTGACTTTAAAGGAGAATGAAGTTCTATAGCTAGTAATTCTGGCAACTCTCCTAGGAGCTCTTGGCCTTCCAGGTTTCTTCCTTCCCAGCGAAACAGTCTGCGAGCCGTAGGATTGGCTAGGACTATTCTCCCTTCTTCATCAAGCAATAATGCTCCATCAGCCATTGTTGCTATAAGTGATTGTTGCTTGATTTGTGCTGCAGTTAATTCTTCGATGTTTGCGGCTTCATAAGCTTCTAGTTGGGATGCCATAGCATTGAATCCTGATAGCAACTCACCTAGTTCACCGCTCATTGGGAGTGAAACTCGAGCTTCGAAATTGCCAGATGCAATTGATCTGACACCAGTTAGAAGCTCTTTTACAGGTCGAGTAATTGTTAATGCATTAAAGACAGCACCTAGAACGACAAGAACCCAGATTGAGATAAAAACCGCAACAGTAACTTCTCTAATCAGTGCAGCACTTGCTAGAGCATTCTCATTTGGATTGACACCGATAGCAAGAGTTCCTAGGTAGTTGCCCTGCCAAACCATTGGGACAAAAACATCGGTCACTTGACCTTGAGGAGTTAGATGTTGTCTCACTAAAGGGTTTTGGGGCCTTCTTTTTAGTTCAGGGGGGAGTTGTAGCTTTCTACTTAGTTGCAACTCGCTATACCCTTTTTCTGGAGTAGCGCTAATAGGTATTCCTAAATAGATCAACCCTTCTGGATTGGCGAAGAATATATAGCGAATGCTTCTACTTGATCTCCAAAATTGTTCGGCAACATTTGCTAAATCTCTATCACGTCCTTTCGCGACAAGTTCAGTGACATTCCCAGATAATAAAAGGCCTAGATCTCGTGCATAGCGCGTATCGTTCATTCCAGCATCTCTTTGAATTCCATTTAGAACGAAAAAGGTAATACTTGTCATCATTATGCTGACCCCTAAGGTCGCTATTGCTAGTAACTTGGTCTGAAGACTGAACTCTGCCCACCAGCTTGAAAGACGTTCTAACCAATTACCCTTACTTGTATCAGGTGTATCTTTTTGAGGCTTTGCCCATTCGGCAATTGGTGATGATGAATTAATTTTCGACATTAATTAAACCTTGTTTTACTGGTCAAGGAAGGACGAACCTGATGCCCAATGTCTCTGCGGTAGTGGATTCCGTTGTAATGAATTTTTCTCATTCCTTCATATGCAACATTGAAAGCTTCTTCAAAAGTTTTTGCTTCCGCAACGACTGCAAGTATTCTTCCTCCAGACGTAAGAAGTGTTCCATTTTTATCCCGTTCTGTTCCAGCATGGAAAACTTGAAGGTTGTGTCTTTCTTCTAGATTGATTGTTATAGGGTCATTACGACGGGGATTTTCTGGATAGCCAGATGATGAGGCCACTACACAGGCGCTCACTCTGTCCAATATTTCTAGTTTTGGTGCTTTATCGAGGCAACCGAGAGCAGAGGCTTGAAGTACTTCTCCTAATTGATTGCCTAGTAGTGGCATAAGTGCTTGACATTCTGGGTCTCCAAACCTGCAGTTGAATTCAATTACTTTTGGCCCATCTGATGTAAGCATTAGGCCTGCATAAATAACTCCTTTATAAATGACTCCACGTTCTCTTAAGGCTGAAAGAGTTGGTTCAAGGATTGATTTTCTCACTTCCTCTAGACCTTTTTTGTCCAGTAGTGGTGCTGGAGCATATGCTCCCATCCCACCAGTATTTGGGCCGCAATCTCCCTCATGGATTCTTTTGTGATCTTGCGCAGGCGGCAGAAGAATCATTTTTTCTCCATCTGTAATTGCAAAGACGGAAACTTCTGGTCCTTCTATACGTTCTTCTAATACAACTTTGCTTCCTGCAGACCCAAATCGTCCATTAAAGGCTTCTTTGATTGATTGAATTGTTTCTTCAATTGACTCAGACACCGCGACTCCTTTACCAGAAGCAAGTCCATCTGCTTTGACAACAAGTGGTTGCTGATATTTCTTGACTACTGCAATACCTTCTTTCTCTGTGGTTACTGTCCAATGCTTAGCCGTGGGGATTCCATACTCCTTCATGAGATCTTTAGCCCAGGCTTTGCTCGATTCGAGAAGTGCACCTTTTTTTCCTGGTCCGAAAACTGTGATTCCAGCATTTCTTAATTGATCTGCCAAGCCTTCTGCAAGAGGCGCTTCTGGCCCAATAATGACTAAGTCGATTTTTTGCGTGAGACACAAATCGATTAGGCTATGGCTATGGGTCCCGCCTAGATTTAAACATAGGCACTTTTTGTTAAATTCACTTCCAGCATTCCCTGGCGATATCAATATTTTTTCTATGTTTTCATTTTTGCTAAGTGCCCAAGCCAGTGAATTTTCTCTACCCCCGTTGCCAATAATTATTATTTTCCTAAGGGGAGGAAGGCCTTGATTCGTTTCTGTGGGAATAGGCATTTGATTCACCTGATAAGTTTTGGATGATTTGTTTTTTCCAGGGAGGTCTTAAAACATCCATTTCGTTAATGTGTCCATTTTGTTTACCTCAAGATCACTATGGGGATTAAATCCCTTTCTCTGACACTTTCAATCTTCATCTGGGGGATTCAAGCACCTGTAGCTTTGTCCTCCCCTTTTGCTTCGGCATCAAAACCTGAGCCTTGGAGTAAAGAATCCATAGAGAGAGTTTTATCTGAAGGTAGTTTCTCAGAGTTGAGGTTGGCGTGCATAGATGCCGTGAAATTTTCCTTGAATTCTCGACTTAAAGCTCTTCGTAAGAGATTATTAGCTACTACAGACCAAGCTCAGTCATTAAAACTTGTGCTTGAGAATGCGGAGGCATTGATGGCGTGCAAGGCCCCTATTGCAGTGAACAAGGTGTTGAGTCGTTTTGCACCAGCTGATGGCAGTGAGCGCAGAGAATGGCTTTTGATGTCTTGGAGAGCTTCCAGTGCCTCAATGGATCATCATCGTGCCTCAATCGCTCTGCGACGCCTTGTTAAAGGTGACATTAAAGCGTTGGATCGGGAAGAGTTGACAGTTGGTTATGAGGTAAATGGTCAACCTGTCAATGTTTTTGCTTTAGATGCATTGGCTGAGCATGAGCGTTCATTAGGACGCATTGATTCAGCAGTATCTGTTTTGCTCTCAGGAGAAAAAGTTGGATTAGTAAAGGCTCAAAGACTTGCTTTGGCAGCTGAGCTTGCTGCAGGCTTAAGTGGTAAAAAGTATGAAGATTTTTTGGATATAGCTTTTCATCATGCTGAGAAAGAAAATGCTTGGGGCTTGGCTTTAGAGATTTTGAAACTTCGCTTAAAGCTAGACCTTAAAAACGGAGTTAATTCTGCGAAAACTGAAATCAGACTTCAAAAACTATCAAGACGATTAGACGATAGATATACACTCTTGAGGCTGGTTGGTGATGATCAGTTGGAGCTAAAACCTCCTCAGCAAGATGAGCCCTGATCCCCTTGTCAAATCAACCAACAACCCCAGAAATCAAAGATTAATTTGATTGGAAAACTTATTCGCCGAATTGGCTTCAGAAAATTCTTATGACAAACCATGGACCGCTTCTAAGAGAGGGCAAAGCAAAGAGGGTTTATAAAACTGATAAGCCAGAAACTCTAATAGTTGAATTTAAAAATGATGCAACAGCATTCAATGCTCTTAAACATGATCAGTTTGAAGGTAAGGGCAGATTGAATTGCCAGATTTCTGCTTTGATTTTCGAAATGCTAGAGCAAGAGGGAGTTAAGACCCATTTTCTAGGCCTTGTTTCTGAGGAATTTATGGCTGTCCAGCATGTAGAAATTATTCCAATAGAAGTTGTGCTCAGAAATATTGCTTTTGGTTCACTTTGCAAACAAACTCCTATTCCTGCCGGAAAAGAACTTACACCAGCTTTGTTGGACCTTTATTACAAAGATGACAATTTTGGAGACCCTCTACTTACTGAGGTAAGGCTAGAGAAGCTTGGCTTGGTGAGCCCCAACAGAAGGATGGAAATGGAGGATTTGATTAGAAGGGTTAATGACTTATTAAGACCTTTTTTTAAAAGGATTGATCTCTTGCTTGTAGATTTCAAGCTTGAGTTAGGTGTTAATGAGTCCGGACAACTTCTAGTTGCTGATGAAATAAGTCCTGATACATGTAGGCTCTGGGATTGCCTCCAAAATGACCCGAAAGACCGCATTCTTGATAAGGATCGGTTTAGGCAAAATCTTGGTGGATTGGTCGAGGGATACGAGGAGATCCTCAAAAGGATGCAAGGAGTTTGCGACGAACCGCGAAAGTACAGGTAAGGTCAGCGCACGTTCAAGGCGTTTCGGCCGGACTTTTCAACTCTATGGCGAGTTTCCCCAACAGAGAAACCTCTCAAGTATTGCGGAGAAGTGCATATGGAATGGCTTTGGCCGTTCCATTTCTATTCACTCCTGCGCATTCCAATTCTTCGCAGAAGATAGGTGGCACTCTAATCAGGCAATTACAGGCTCCCTACCCACATTTGGCGCAATCTCCAGAGACTGCAGGCAATGATGAGACTTCTCAGCCTTCTGCAGAAAACCCATCAAATAGGCCTCCTGATTCATTAGAGCAGGAATCATTGGAGCCAAGTGTTCTTATTACTGAGGTGATCATTGAGGGCCTTTCTGGCCACCCTGATAAAAAGCGCTTGGAGTTAGCTGCATATGATGCAATGATCGTCCGTCCTGGCAGCACAGTTACACGATCAGATTTACAACGAGATTTGGATGCAATATATGCAACAGGCTGGTTTTCTGCTGTTCGCATTGAGCCTGTTGAGGGCCCTCTTGGAGTTCAACTATCTGTAAAGGTTCAACCAAATCCTCTACTTAAAGAAGTGGTATTTGAACCTAAAGGAAATAGATTGCCCAAAAGTGTTATTCAAGATACTTTTAAAGTCGATTTCGGAAAAACTTTAAATCTGAATTCACTTCAGGCTCGGATGAAGGAATTACAGAATTGGTATGTAAATAAGGGGTATTCTTTAGCAAAAATTTCTGGACCAAATCGGGTTACTTCCAATGGGGTCATTCAACTAAGAGTTGTTGAGGGAGCTGTTGAAGGGGTTGATGTTCTGTTCCTAAATAAAGAAGGTGAAATGACTGATGAAAAAGGAAGAAAAATTAGAGGTAAGACTAAGGAGTGGGTTATTAAAAGGGAGATTTCAATAAAGCCTGGAGAAACATTTAATAGAAACCAGCTTGAGAAGGATATAAAAAGACTTTATGGAACATCTCTGTTTAGTGATATTAAAGTTACTTTGCGACCTGTAGCTGGTCAGCCTGGCAAAGTAACAATTTTATTAGGGGTTATTGAACAATCTACGGGATCTCTTTCAGGTGGTATTGGTTATAGTCAGGCTCAAGGATTGTTTGGGCAAGTAGGTCTTCAAGAAGGAAATTTACTAGGACGTTCTTGGAATGCAGCAATGAACTTTACTTACGGTCAGTATGGAGGCCTTGCAGATATTTCATTTACAGATCCATGGCTAAAAGGAGACAAACACAGAACTGCCTTTAGAACATCTTTGTTTTTGAGTAGAGATGTACCTCAGGCCTTTAGGAGCCAGGAAGGAGGCAATATTCGTGGCGTTTCAGATTACTATGATGCCTCTTCTGAAAATGCCTACCAGGTAGATAATAATGATCATGGCAAGGGAAAGTTTGATTCAGTTAGTGCAGCTAAAAACTCTGACGATAAATCTAGTTGGTTTGATTACACAGGTAATTCAGTTGCCATCCAAAGAACAGGAGGGAGTTTTGTTTTCTCAAGGCCTTTAAATGGTGGTAATCCTTATAAAAGAGTCCCTTGGAGTGTTCTTGCTGGTGTCAATATTCAAAAGGTTAGGCCTATCTCTTTTTCTGGAGAATCACGTCCTTATGGTGTAGCAACTAGAGACCGTAAAGGAGGCGTTGTACCCAATGATGATGTTATTTGTATATCCTTTAGGTGTGCTAAGGAAAATCAACTTCTTGGGTTTAGGACGGGAGCAACATATAACACTTTAGACGATCCAAGAAATCCAATTTCAGGTGATTTTTTAAGCTTAGGAACTCAACAATTTGTTTCTGTAGGAGAGGATTCGCCTGCTTTTAATAGAGCAAGAGTTTCTTATACGCATTTCATACCAGTTAATGTTTTGAAGTTCCACAAAGGTTGTCGGCCAAAGCCAGGCGAAGAAGCTGATTGCCGTCAAACAATAGGTATGCAGGTTAAAGCTGGGACAATACTGGGTGACTTGCCACCTTATGAGGCTTTTTGTACTGGTGGGGGTAATTCTGTTAGGGGTTGGCATCCATGTGATTTAGGCGTGGGTAGAAGTTTTGGAGAAGCTTCGGTTGAATACAGGTTCCCTATCTGGAGCATTGTTGCGGGCGAGCTATTTGTAGATGGCGCTACTGATTTCGAGTCTCAAGCTAAAGTCCCTGGAAGGCCTGGAGAACTTTTAAGCAAGCCTGGAGCAGGATATTCCCCTGGAATGGGCGTTATAGTAACCACTCCTGTTGGTCCGCTTCGTTTAGAGGCGGCAAGTCAAGGTTTATCAGGAAAGTGGCGCTTTAATTTGGGTGTTGGCTGGAAATTCTAGTGAGCAAATGGCCTGACAGTTATGGAAAATGCTGGACCCTTGCGAGGTCGATATCTAGAAGTGGTATTGGCCTTCATAGTGGAACCTCTTCTGAGGTTCGACTCTTGCCATCAAAAAAACCAGGATTTCATCTTTCTTGGGCAGATGATGATCAAGAAGCAGTTACCCTCTCGCCAGGATCTGTTAGAGAGAGTTCCCTCTGCACAACTATAGAAATTGAGAACAGGCGTTTGGCAACAGTTGAGCATCTTTTAGCAGCTGTTGCAGGGTGCGGATTAACTCACTTAGAAATTGAGGCTTCTGGAGACGAAGTCCCTATTCTTGATGGATCTGCATTGGGTTGGGTTGAGGCCATAGAAGATGCAGGTTTGCAGGTTTTAGAAACTGCGCCTAAGGCACCTATTATCTTAGAAAGCCCTTTGATTTGTAATAGGGGGGAGAGTGTTATTACAGCTATTCCCTCAGAAAATTTACGATTGATCGGTTTGATTGATTTTCCTCAATTAGCAATTGGGAAGCAAATGTTTTCAATTGACTTAACTCCTTCGAATTTTGTTAAGGAAATTGCTCCAGCAAGGACTTTTGGTTTTTTTGACCAGGTTGAGCATTTAAGAAAAATAGGACTTATTAAAGGCGCATGTCTTGATAATGCCTTGGTATGTGATGGAGATAAATGGTTAAACCCACCATTGAGGTTTCTTGATGAGCCTATCCGCCATAAGCTCTTGGATTTAATTGGAGATCTTGCTTTAGTTGGGTTTCCTAAAGCTCAGGTTCTTGTATATAAGGGGTCTCATGCACTTCATACTGATCTCGCGGCTTCCCTTCTTGACGTTTGCTCTGCTCAACTCCCTTGAATAATCCCAATTCAGCTACTAATGCTTCCTCGAATCTTCTTAATTGTGAGGAGATCATGGGTCTCTTGCCCCATCGGTATCCATTTGCCTTAGTTGACCGTGTTCTTGAGCATGTCCCTGGCAAGAGAGCTGTTGCAATTAAGAATGTGACTCTTAATGAACCACAATTTCAAGGGCATTTCCCTGAGAGACCTTTAATGCCAGGCGTTCTTATAGTGGAGGCAATGGCCCAAGTAGGTGGCTTAATTGTCACTCAGATGCCTGATTTGCCAAAAGGACTATTTGTCTTTGCGGGAATTGATGGAGTCCGATTTAGGCGACC
This sequence comes from uncultured Synechococcaceae cyanobacterium, assembly GCA_902634405.1. Lineage (GTDB taxonomy): Bacteria > Cyanobacteriota > Cyanobacteriia > PCC-6307 > Cyanobiaceae > CACPJY01. The sequence continues at coordinate 36,708 of CACPJY010000003.1, read as the reverse complement.
TGTCGTTCCAGGAGATCAGCTGACAATTAGTTGTGAGTTAGTGAGTGTAAAAAGACAACGCTTTGGGAAGGTCAGGGCGGAAGCCAGAGTTGAAGACCAGTTAGTTTGCTCTGGTGAGCTGATGTTCTCTTTAGTGGACTAAGAGATCTGACTATGAGTGAGGTTCACAATCCCCAATCTATGACAGTAGAAAGGACTACAAAAATTCACCCATCGGCAATAGTTGATTCTCAAGCCGAGTTGAGCGATGGAGTAATTATTGGTCCAGGTGCAGTTGTGGGACCTGATGTGAAAATAGGTACTAATAGTTGGATTGGCCCAAATGTCGTTCTTGATGGACGTTTGACAATAGGTTCAGAGAATAGAATTTTCCCAGGAGCTTGTTTAGGCTTGGAACCTCAAGACCTTAAATATCGTGGAGCTCCTACGGAAGTAGTAATTGGAGATAGAAATACCATAAGAGAATGTGTGACTATTAATAGAGCAACAGATGAGGGAGAGCAGACTCGAATTGGTAATGACAATTTGCTAATGGCTTATTGCCATTTAGGTCATAATTGCGAGTTAGGTAATGGAATTGTCATGTCAAATAGCATTCAAGTAGCAGGTCACGTCCTTATCGAAGATCGAGCAGTTATTGGAGGATGCCTCGGTATCCATCAATTTGTTCATATTGGAGGCCTTGCCATGGTCGGAGGTATGACAAGAGTAGATAGAGACGTGCCACCTTATTGCTTGGTAGAAGGGCATCCAGGGAGAGTCAGAGGCCTTAACCGTGTTGGCCTTCGTAGAAGTGGTTTAGATCAAAGAGGCGGGGGCAAAGAATTACGTCAGCTCCAGGAAGTTTGGACACTCTTGTATAAATCTGATTATGTAATCGCTGAAGGACTCCAGCATGCACGTAATCAGAATTTGCTTCCGCTTGCCGAACATTTTTGTAGTTTTATAGAGGCCTCAATTTCTAGTCAGAGGAGAGGCCCAATACCTTCTGCCTCCTTTAATCGCTGATAATGCGGCTGCTAATTAGCACCGGGGAAGTCTCAGGGGATTTACAAGGAAGCCTTTTAGTAAAGGCCTTGTATCAGGAGGCTCAAAAGAGATCCTTGGATCTTGAATTAATTGCACTGGGTGGACCAAGAATGAAACAGGCAGGTGCGGAGTTGCTTGCTAATACTGCTCCAATGGGCGCAATCGGTTTGTGGGAGGCTATGCCTTTTGTTTTGCCTACTTTGAGAGTTCAATCCAAGGTAGACAAGCTTTTGAAAAATCGTCCTCCAGATGCAGTTGTCCTTATTGATTACATGGGTCCAAATATTCGCCTTGGAAAAAAGATTCGTCATCTTTTCCCAAAAGTTCCTATTACTTACTACATAGCACCTCAGGAATGGGCTTGGCGTGTTGGGGATGGTGGCACTACTGATTTGATTGGTTTTACTGACAGGATTCTTGCAATTTTCCAAGCTGAGGCTGAATTTTATACCGACCGTGGGGCTGATGTTCAGTGGGTAGGCCATCCAATGCTAGACACATTAAGAGAGTTGCCAGAGAAAGAGCTGGCCCGAGAGAACCTTGGAATCTCTTCAGGGCAGAAATTGTTACTTCTTTTACCAGCCTCTCGTTCTCAGGAACTTCGTTATGTGATGCCTACTCTGATAGAGGCTGCAGCCAATCTGCAAAAGTGTGATTCTTCAATAAAAGTGATTGTTCCAGCAGGGTTGCCCAGTTTTGAAAAAGTTTTAGAAGATGCACTGCTATCTCAAGGGGTTGTTGGGACTGTTATCTCAGCAGCGGAGTGGGATTTTCTTAAACCAAGTATTTTTTCTTTGACTGACCTTGCGCTAGGTAAATCAGGCACTGTAAATATGGAATTGGCACTTCATGGTGTTCCACAAATAGTTGGATATAAGGTGAGTAGAATAACAGCATTTGTTGCAAGACATATATTGAATTTTCGAGTCGACCACATCTCTCCTGTCAATCTCTTACTTAAGGAGAGATTGGTGCCTGAGCTTGTTCAAGAGGAGTTCACTCCTTGTTCAGTTGCTAATTTGGCAACACCACTTATTTATGATATTGAAAAGCGTAAAGAAATGATTAGTGGTTATGATCGATTGAGAAGGATTCTAGGTGATCCAGGAGTAACAGAAAGGGCAGCAAGTTCGATCTTGAGCGCTTTTTGAAGATGAGAGATTTTTTTTTCAAAATAAGTAGAAGGCTTCTTACTTGCATTCTCATTATTTTTATTTCTCTTACTCCATCAATAGCTATTGCTCTTGAAGAACAGGCTTTATTTGCTGGCGGTTGCTTTTGGTGTCTAGAGCATGACCTGGAGGTTTTACATGGTGTTAAATCAGTTAAAAGTGGCTTTTCAGGAGGGTTTGTAATAAACCCTACTTATAGTCAGGTTAGTACTAAGAAAACTGGGCACCAAGAAACAGTAATTGTTTTGTTTGACCCCGACAAAATAAGCTATAAGGAGCTTTTGAGAAGTTATTGGAGGAATATAGATCCCTTTGATGGTGAAGGACAATTTTGCGATAGAGGTGATTCTTATAAACCAATGATTTTCACAACTGACGATGATCAATTATCTCAGGCTAAAAAGAGTTTTCAAAGTGCTTCTATAGAATTAAACAAGCCTATTGACACTATAAAAGTAGGCTTAAAAGATGCATCCAAATTTTGGGAAGCAGAAAATTATCATCAAGATTTCGCTGAGCGAAATCAACTTAAGTACAATTTTTATAGATTTAGCTGCGGAAGAGACTCTCGCTTAGAGGCGGTTTGGGGTGAAAAGGCTCGTACAAACTCCCCCTGGTCAACAAAAGGTCAAATCTAAGGAAAAGATGAAATTGGTATCAGCTGACACTTGATTTCTGTTTAAAAATGTGGGTTTCCACCCATACATTAATCTCGTTGGATTGTTTACCATCTGTTGGATGTTTGGGGGAGGTTATGTATGTATCTACTGACCATTAAGGATGGATTGCTGTGCAGGTATTTTGGCCCATACTCTTCACCTAAGAACGCCTCTGAAGATCTGGAAAGAGTTCTCTCTGAGTTTTCATCAAGAGCACGTTGGCAAATACATTTGCTAGAGAGTCCTGTGTCAATTACTTTCTCTGATCGATTGAAGGCTAGAGATAGTGTTGTCAGTGCAGCTGCGTCTTGACTTTTCCTAAGACAATGTTGAACAAGATGCATAGGCTTTTTTAATTGAGATAAAGAAGACTTCTATTTATCGTTTAGATTGACTGGTTGGAGTTAGCGTCTATCCAGTTTAGTAACGTCCTCACACCGAAACCTGTCGCTCCAGCTGGATTGATTCCTCGATCTTTCTCAGACCAGACAGTGCCTGCAATATCAATGTGAGCCCAGGGTATTGAAGAATCAATAAATTCTCTAAGAAAAAGAGCAGCTGTGATTGATCCTCCTGCTCGAGGACCAGTGTTCTTCATGTCAGCTAATAGTGATTTCAACCCATCTTTGTATGAGTTTTGAAGGGGCATTCGCCATAGACCTTCCCCTGCGGAGTTAGCAGCATTCATAAGATCAGCCCCTAAATCATCACTGTCAGTCCAGAGCCCAGCTATTTCTTCTCCAAGTGCTATCACACATGCTCCAGTAAGTGTTGCAAGGTCTACAATTGAATGTGGTTGAAGACTTGATGCATATACCAGCGCATCTGCAAGAGTTAGCCGCCCTTCTGCATCTGTATTGTTTATTTCTATGGTTTTATTGTTAGATGCTTTGACAATATCTCCTGGGTGAATTGCTGATCCATTTATCATGTTCTCACAAGCGGCAATGATGAAGTGGACTTCTACATCTAGGGGCCTTTTCTCGCCAATTGCTTTGGCGGCCCCCAATACGGCAGCACTTCCCCCCATGTCGAATTTCATTAATTCGATTTGTGAAGCGCCAACTTTTAAGTTATAGCCTCCCGAGTCGAATGTAAGACCTTTGCCTACTATTGCTAACTTCCTTTTGGCTTTTTGATTTGGCTTATAAGTCAGGTGAATGAATTTTGGATCTAAATCCGACCCTTGAGAAACTGCTAAATAGGCTCCCATCCCAAGCTTTTTGCATTCTTCTTTCTCAAGTATTTTGAGATGCAGATTATGTTCTTTGGCAATTTTCGAGGCTGTATCTGCTAGTAAAGCCGGGGTTAGTTGATTAGCTGGGGCTCCTACAAGTTCTCTAGCGAGTTCAACTCCTTTGCATGTTGAATAGACTACGTCGAAAATCCCCGTAGTTGAAATATTTGGTCCTATTAACTCAAGATTTTTTGGCTTTGAATGAGGTTCATGTGATGAGACAAATCTAAGGTCTTTAAATATTGAAAGGCGAGCCGCTTCAGCTACCGCCTTGTAGGCATTCTCAAGGTTGAACCCTTCCCAAGGAAGAATGACCCCCAAAGTATCTTTAAATCCAAGGCTTGAACGAGAACCAAGAGCAGTTGCTTCCCTAAGGTCATCGACAATTAGCTTTTCTTTAGGACCTAGTCCAGTTATTACAAGTTTTTCGAAGTTTTTCTCTAAAAAATTAAAAGTAATTATTTCTCCTGGTTTCCCTTTGAAGTTTTGCATCTGAAGGTTTTTCAGGAGGGGGATTAAAGAAGGAATTCCAAGTTGGCTGATTTGATCACTTAGATCACCCTCTGTTAAGCCCACCATGAGTACGGAGCCAGTCCAGTTTTCTGGCCTTCTAGAAAAAATTGAAACTTGCATTTAATTATCACTACAGACTTTGATTTTAGCTGCCTGACTTAGCTTGTTTCTGCTGTAAAAGGGGTGCTCCATCGAGTCCTTGTTTCTTTGTTGAAAGGCGGAAGCCATAGTCTTATTAGCTCTTGCTCAAGTCTTCTTCTGGAATTTGTTCTTTGGGGTACATCAGTCCAAAACCGAATGCTGAGTTTGCTCGCTATCTCAGCCTTAGTGAGAGCTTGTTTGTAAGCTGAGAGATAAGATTTGCAGTCGTGTTCTCCTTTCCATCTCTTCTGGGCTGACATTGTTTCACCGATATAAAGCAATATTGGGGTTTCGAACCCTTCAGGTTTATCCATTACAAGGTATATAGCAGGACCATGATATGGATTTTTTGAAAGGCGCCAGAAGTCAATCGGCAGAGGAGTGAGTCCTAATGGGTTCAAACAATTAGTTGAAAATAATTTCTGCTCTGAGAAAAGTGATTCTTGAGAGTCTCTAATTTCAGGATATTTGAAAAGCTTTGATTGATAATTATTTAGTCTCTTTTGCCAACTTCTTAGAAGCTCAGGCTTAAGTTCTAACTCTGCTTGACTGTTTGTTTCTTGAACCAAAGGTGTATTGAGAAATAACTCTTTCTGGGTTCTTAAATCTTTCATGCTGCAGCTTTAACCTTTGGGAGGGAGTATGGGTCCTGCTTTCTTTGAGCTAAAACATACATTTCCTATTAGCTTTTCGATAATTGAAGGAGAAAGAGCCATCCTTTCTTGAAGATCTGCCAGGTTTGCAAAGGGCCTTCTTTGTCGTTCTCTTATTAAACTGTTAATTCTTTCTTCTCTCCATCCAAGTACTTTCTGGAGAGTTGTTCTTGAAGTCGAATTCAAATCTAATGATTTTGTTTTGGCATCTTCTGGAGGTGCTCCATACCATTGAAAAATTAAATGTGGGTGCCATTCCCTAGCGAGATCTTCAGGCAACTCAAGTAGTTGAAAAAGGTCTTCTTCCCCGGATAATTGAACACCTGCCTTTTGTAACCTTAAAAGAAGTTCGATCATTGCAGATGAGCATCCTGGGAGTTTCTTCCAATCAGATGCTGATGCACGGTTAACATCTATAGAAAAAGTATTGGAGGCCGGTCTGACAGCATTATTTCTTTTAAGCTTTTGCAATTCTTTTTCTATAGAGTTGAGGTCATGAGACCTTTTTGTATTTGATTTGTTGACTTGTAAAGTTACTTGTCCTGTGACTCGTAAGATTTGCCGAGCCAGTGGGTCTAACCAGTGGCCTCGTTTCATGACAAGCCATCTAACTTAGGGTGACAATAACTACCAATAAGGCTGGCGTCACCTTTGAAGTCAATCAAATTTAGTGAATTTGTTTCAGAATTGTTTGTTTTACGCATGTCTTACAAGGGGCGGCGTTTGATCACTTTGGTTTTCACTACCTGCACGATCGACGATTTTTAGGGAAAATACATTTAATGTTTACCCGCGTCTCCCAAGATCCTAGTGATTTACCTGTCTCAACCTCTGAAAAACGAAGATTGTCAATTCTCTTTTCTTGTTCTGAAGAGGGCATATAGGTTTTCTGCTCTAGATCTTCAAGGGGAATAGAAATATGGCATTTTTTGAATCCGAGATTGTTCAGGAAGAGGCCAAAAGGCTTTTTATCGATTACCAAGAATTGATGAAGCTTGGTTCAGATTACGGAAAATTTGATAGAGAGGGTAAAAAAATGTTTATTGACACCATGGAAGCGCTTATGGAGAGATATAAGCTTTTTATGAAGAGATTTGAGCTTTCAGAGGACTTTCAAGCCAAAATGACGGTTGAACAGTTGAGAACTCAACTTGGCCAGTTTGGGATAACTCCTGAGCAAATGTTTGATCAGATGAACACTACCCTTCAAAGGATGAAAGGTCAGCTGGATCAACCTCCTACATGAATAGGTAAAAGCTTTCTTACAATTCTTTTAATTAGATAAGCCTTGAAGATGATTGAAAAGTCCATCTCATTACCAGTTTGGTTAGAAAGGGGTGTGGCGGATTTGTTCCCTCATGGCAATGGGGTCGACTCTGAAGATTCCTTGGGAAGAAGAATAGATAGTTATCTAAAAGAGAAAAGGCCTCTTCGTGTCAAGTTGGGAATTGACCCAACTGGAAGCGAGATCCATTTGGGTCATAGCATTCTCTTTCGCAAGTTGAGAGCTTTTCAAGATGCAGGCCATACAGCAGTTCTGATTATTGGAGACTTCACTGCTCAGATTGGAGATCCCACTGGGAAAAGCACTACTAGAGTTCAATTAAGTGTTGATCAAGTGGAGGCTAATTCACTTAATTATTTAGCTCAATTAGGGAAAGGTAAGTCTAAAGAAACTTCTTTGCTTGATTTTGAGACACCAGGTCGCTTGGAGATACATCGAAATAGCACATGGCTCAAGAAATTAGAATTAACTGAGATTATTCGACTTTTGAGCAATTCTACTGTGGGTCAAATGTTGGCAAAAGAGGATTTTGGTAAAAGATATTCTTCTCGTACTCCTATTGCTTTGCATGAATTCCTTTATCCTCTTTTGCAAGGTTATGACTCAGTTGCTGTTAGAGCTGATATTGAGCTTGGGGGTACGGATCAGAAGTTCAATATTGCAATAGGTAGAGACCTTCAGCGTTATTACAAGCAGTCTCCTCAATTTGGTTTATTGCTTCCGATTTTGGTTGGTCTAGATGGGGTCCAAAAAATGAGCAAAAGTATTGGAAATACAGTGGGTTTGAATGAAGATCCTCTTTCGATGTATTGCAAGTTAGAAAAAGTTCCTGACTCTTTACTTGATAGCTACTGGACTTTGCTTACTGATAGAGATCATCTCGAACTCCCAGAAAGTGCCAGGGAGCGTCAGAAAGCTGTTGCCCTAGCCATAACTGCAAATTTTCATAGTACAAGCGAGGCAGAAACGGCTCAACGTGATGCAGGTAATCTCTTTGTTGGTGCGACAGATTTAGCGGATGATATGCCTGAGGTCTCGCTTGCTAAAGCTGAATTTCCAGCTAAAGCCTTTTATTTATTGAGCGCACTCGGACTTTGTTCGAGTAGTAGCGAAGCTCGTCGTCAAATCCAAGGAGGGGGAGTACGTCTTGATGGAAGTAAAATCACAGATCCGAATATCGAGTTTGCTGATCAAAGTCAGCTTGATGGGAAGGTATTGCAATTAGGCAAAAAGACGTTTCGACGTTTAACTAGTTGATATTTCGCTTTTTTCTTAAATATTGATAGATGTCTTTTACCCCAGCTGACAAATTAATCGTTGCTCTTGATGGAATGGACAGGAGAGAAGCTATTGACTTGGTTGTTAATCTGCCTGATTTGAAATGGGTAAAGGTTGGCCTTGAGTTGTTTACAAGCTCTGGTCCCGCAGTTTTAGATGATTTACGTAATCATGATGTTCGAATTTTTCTCGATCTGAAGTTTCATGATATTCCTGCGACCATGGCCAATTCTTGTTACCGAGCCGCAAAGCTAGGCGCTGATTTGATTACTGTTCATGCTTGTGCTGGCTTAAAGGCCCTTTCTCAATCTCAACGTGCAGTCATTAAAGGAGCGGCAGATTCAGGCTTACCACCTCCTGCTTTGTTGGCAGTAACTGTTTTGACAAGTTGGGATCAAAAAAACTTTACTAACGAGCTACTTATTGAACAGTCCCTTCAGTCAAGAGTAGACACACTTGCGAACTTGGCTAATCAGGCTGGGATTTCAGGACTTGTTTGTTCTCCCTGGGAGGTAAGTAATTTGCGCAAACGTTTTCCTGAGCCGTTTGAATTAGTAACACCAGGAATCCGTTTGAAGCAAAGTAATACTGATGATCAGGCTAGAGTAGTGACTCCTTCTGATGCAATCAATTTGGGTGCATCACGACTGGTGATTGGGAGGCCTATTACTACTAGTGATAACCCTCAATCGGCTTTTAATGAATTATGCAGTGAAATGCAAAAATCTCATTTCTTTTGACCCAACTTTGGCTCAGTTCCTTCAATTAGTCGATGTACATTACTTCTGTGCCTCCATACAACTAGTGCCATGGCAATAATTGAAAAGCCAAAGTAAGACGAGCTGAAGAATATACCCTTTAGGCTAATAGCCATCAAAAAGGGGAGACATACCGCAGAGATCACACTAGAAAGGGAGACTATACGAGTGAAGCTCAAAACTGTTAGAAAAATCCCTAGACTTGCAAGCCCTACTGGCCAAGAAATGCCAATTAACATTCCTAGACCAGTTGCCACCGCTTTCCCTCCTTTCCATCTAAGCCATACAGGCCAAATGTGACCTGTCAGAGCTGCGAGCCCGCATGCGATTTGAAAAATATCGTTAAACAATAGTGACTTGGCGAGGTAAACAGCGGCAATGCCTTTACCTATGTCTATAAGAAGAACTATGAATGCTGGGAATTTCCCAACATACCGCAGTACATTAGTTGCTCCGGTAGATCCAGAACCCTTTTCTCTAAGATCAATATTCGAGACTAGGCGACCTGCAATATACCCTGTAGGGAAAGATCCTAGTAGGTAGGCAATCCCTAGTGAAAGAAGTGAGTAAATTAGGTGTTGCATAGTTTTAAAATACTTCCTCCTCATATAGCTCTGCTGAGCTTGCTGCAAAAGCAAGCCATAAGGGGAACTGCAAAACAGGAATCTCAACACTTCCTTCGGCTGCATCTATAAGGATCAAAGGAAGTTCTTCCCGCTCTTCAAGCCGATCTGCTCTTTCAACTAGGGCATCACCACGTTCGAAAAGCACTATTCCACTGTTTGGGCCGAAGTCTTCCCTCCCAAGTCCCAGGGCATCCTGTAGCCCACGCCTCCATTCACCTAAACGTTCTGGTTGGCTAGCTAATACAAGTGTTTGGAACTGGTCTCCGTAGAGTTCACCAAGAATTGAGATTAGGGCAGCAGCGACAAGAATATTTCTCGTCCTGCTCCCTTTGCTGGGTTGAGCGCCTCTCCCACCTTGACTGAAGAACCAATCTTCCAAGAGCCTTACATCTTCTTGATTAAGGCTTCTCCTTAGTTTCCATGGTTCAGCATAAAAGTCAGGTTGCCCAAGAAATTTCTGTAGATATTCACGAATTAAACTTTCATCTGGTTTGAATGTATCTGCAACTGCAAGGACGGGATCTTTAATTTCTTGAGTTATTTCTTCCTGCTTGTTGTCTAGTGGTGAAGGCTGAACAACAACAGGCTGAACAACTAATTCAAGTTGTTCAGCCTGTTGAGTCAGGTTTTGCAGTGCACCAGTTAAGTACTCTTGGAAGCCTTTGACCCTTCTAGCTATTGAATCTGATTGACCGGAAAACGATTCTTTTAACTCCTTTTCGATATGTTCTTTCCGTGTTTCTAATTCTTTGACTTCTTGATTAAGTTTTTCTCGACGATCATTCAGTTCAATTAATGCTATGTCTACAAAATGGCTGATATCTGACCGACTTCTGGTAGAAGACAAGTCAATTTTTTTTACCTCCTTTGATTCTTGAGAAGGTTGAGTTTTATTTGAGGTTTCTTCTTCAGGCATTAAGAAGGATTTGATTAACGGTTTGATTTAGCTTAAGTAGATGTTTCATTATTGACCTTAGGTTTTTCTAGTGTGCCGACCCTAAGCCTTAATTGACTAGCAAGAGTGATAGGGTCAAAAAGAATTGGGAGAAGATGGGGACTTGCTTTTTCGCGAAAATATAGAATTCCAGGGAGACCAGGAAGCAAAATCCTCCAAGCGAGCCACTCTTTGAAAGGGAAACGTCTAATTTCTTTGCCTAATTGGTAAACAATTAGGGCGTTTTGGGTGAATTCAATTCTGAGTGTATATGTTTGAAGGAGTAGGAATACACCAAAAATGCTTATCAATAAGGTGGGCCATGGATAAATGGGAAGAGGAAGAAGACTAAGCCCAAAAATGACAACTAATAAAGCCAATCTTGGAGAGGGTGATAATTGGGTGGTCTCTTCTAGCTGTTCATTAGATTGTTGTTTTGCCATTAGCCAAAAAGGATTTGAGTGAGCAATACATCCATTAGTGAAACTGTGACTAAGGTCATAACCACAGCTCCAGTTGTACTAGCACCAACTTCTTTCGGGCCTCCACGGGTTGTTAACCCCCAGCCGCAAGCAAGTACAGCAATTTGGAGTCCAAATACTAATGCCTTAATAAGCATGAATGGTAGATCTTCTGTGCTCAGCCATGTTCGAACAGAGGTCCAGAAAATATCGGGAGGTATTTGGTACAGGTAAGTACTGCTGATTTGTCCGCTCCATAAAGCAACACAAAAAAATAGAAGACATTGGACAGGAGCCATTATCACCATTGCTATTAATCTTGGAACGACGAGATATTCGACAGGATCGGTTCGCAGCATAGTTATTGCATCGATTTGCTCAGTCACTTTCATTGTTCCAAGCTGAGCTGCATATGCTGTAGCCACCTTCCCAGTAAGGAGGGTTGCAGTTAAGAGAGGGGCAATTTCTCTAGCCATTCCTATTGCAAGAATTCCTCCTACGGTTGAGCCTGCACCTTGGCGACTTAATTCTGCTGCTACTTGAATATTAAATACTGTCCCTGCAGCTATGCCCGTAATCAAAACTATTAGGAAGCTTCCTGGCCCGGCTTCCATGAGTTGATCGGAAAGATCAATCGAATTAATTCGTCCTTTAGCTGTTGCCGTAACTGCTTGGCCACCTATTAGAAGACTGCTGCCGAGTCTTTTGAGCCACCTTGGAGAAGTCATGATTTCTTAAGCTCGAGATTTGTTACTTTTGTTGGCCAGTTGCGCATTAAAAGTAATCCCATTACAACTAAAAGACTTGGGATTAGACCCATGCAAATTCGAATAGTTATTTGGGCACTTGTTGATTGCTCCATGCACGCATTTAGTAAGTCACAGTTGGTTGAAGAACGATAACCGGACAGTGAAAGTAATACTCCTAAGATTTGCACACTTAGGCCAATTCCTATTTTTTGAATTAAGACCATCCAGGCTGTATAAATTCCTGCTGGTTTATCTGGATCTGAATCAATAGCATCTGGGAGTAGGGACCATGGAATTAAATAAGCAGTAGAAGCCCCAAATCCTAATGCCAAAATTGTACCTATTAATAACAACATCCTGGACCATTCACTTTGAAGAAAAGTCGTTTGAGTGATTAATTCACTGGGTTGAGAAAGTGGAGGTAGAAAAATTGATACAAGACAAGCAAAAATCCAAATCCCTCCTCCTAAAAGGAGTGCTGAGCGTCTGCCATATCGATTTGAGAATATGCTCCATATCTGAAGTCCTATCAACGCGCTAAGTTGAAAAGGAATGGGTCCAATCCACTTAGATAGTTCTTTGGGAACAAACATTACCTGTTCTAGATAAATCAAAGAAACAGTTTGCATAAGTTGAAGACCACACCAGAGAAGGAGATATAGGCCAATCACAATTAAGAACCTTCTGTTTCTTAGAATTCTGGAAAACTGGAGCTTTATGGGCTCGGAGGTAGGGATTGGTTGCCTGGCTGTTTTAGCAAAAGGAGATAAACCCCAACAGGAAATAAGGGTCGCAACAGTTGCAATTAACCCAGTTATTTTGCCCATTGCTAAGTAACCTTCATTTCCACTTGAAAGAAGTTTTGCTGCAACGACGAGTCCCGTAAATCCAGCAAGTATTGAGCCTGTAAAACGAGCTGCATTTAGGCGAGTTCTTATTGACGTATTAGTTGTTAGTTCAGTTGAAAGGGCTCCATAGGGCAAATTCACACTCGTATAAGCAGTCATAAGAAGGACCGCAATGAACATGTAGTAGGCAGTCCTATAGGAAACATCACCAGGCGGTATCCACCACATTGCTGCGAGGCTTATCCCTAACGGGGCGGCAGCTCCAATCATCCATGGGATTCTGGGACCCCACCTCGTTTTGGTGTGGTCACTCATCCATCCAATCAGGGGGTCATTAATGGCATCCCAAATCTTTATTATCATCAATAATGAACCTGCTATAAAGGGAGGTAATCCTGCAGGCCCTGTGAAAAAAGGGAAAAGATAAAATCCAAGTTGAGTTGCAGCAAGGCCTGTGCCTGCATCTCCAAGGCCATAAAAAAACATGAGCCTTCTGCGTGACCCATTTTTGATAGATATTGATTGAGTCAAACTTGGTTAAAGGGGAGGTGCGAAGTCATAATGCATAAAGACATCAGGCAATTTAGCCTCCAACCATGTCTTGAGGTTGGTTCTGATGTGTCTACTGCGGGCGTAGTTTAGTGGTAAAACCTCAGCCTTCCAAGCTGATGATGCGGGTTCGATTCCCGCCGCCCGCTTCTTGGTTTAATTACCCAAAGTTAATTGAGGAAGAATACTCTTTAGCCATCATTACAACTAAGCTTTTGCTCTCTATCTCTAAACCGCTTTTGCGCCAAGGAGTTGGCTTTGTCAACAGAGGCTCATTATTTTGTCTGGCGGTATTTAATATTAAATTCCAAGGAGATGCTGGATGCGGAAGTTGGAAGTGAATTGGGTGATCACAAGCATTTAGTCCCATCCACATGATTGAGCCTTTAGAGCCTTTTTCTAAGCTATAGCTAATTGTGTGTGACCATTCATTGAAATCTGGCTTTGATAGCTCTACCCCATGTAATTCAACCCATATTTGGTTGCTTCCTTCTGTTGGGGATTTTGGATGTGGGCTAGAAGGGCTAAATAGTGCAGGAAATTTGGCCCTAAGGATTAATAGTTTTTTTACGAAATCAAGAAGATTGAGATCGCACTCAGCTTCTTCCCAAATCATCCAGCCAAGTTTATTGTTTTGGCACCAAGTGTTGTTATTACCACCTTGGCTCCTTCCCACTTCGTCTCCCATTAAGAGCATTGGAATACCAGGTGTGAGAAGTAATGTTGATAGAAGATTTCGTTTTTGCCTATTTCTAAGGGAAGTAATCAGTCGATCGCTAGTAGGGCCTTCAATTCCGTGATTCCAACTATTGTTGTGGTTCTCACCGTCACGGTTGTTCTCTCCATTTGCAAGATTGTGTTTTTCGTTAAAGCTAACTAAATCATTGAGGGTAAATCCGTCGTGCGAGGTTATGAAATTTAGAGAATGATCTAAAGGATTGAGCGATTCTTTGTAGAGGTCAGAACTCCCTAGCAGCCTTTCTTTTACTCCCCATATTGTGTTGTTATCGCCTTTCCAGAATCTTCTTAAATCATCTCGGAAGTGACCATTCCATGTTGCAATATTTTTTGCGGGAAAATCACCTAATCGATAAAGTCCACCACAATCCCAAGGCTCACTAAGAAGCTTGAGATCACTGAGTCGAGGATCTGCCTCTAAAGCTTCAAAAAGGAAAGGTTTGTTGAGAGGCTCTAGATTTTCACCTCTGCTTAGAGCGACTCCAAGGTCGAATCTAAACCCATCGACGCCTAATTCCGTAGCCCAACATCTCAGAGATTCCAGTATTAATTGTGTTACTAGAGGTCGGTTGGCTGCAATGCTGTTACCACATCCACTTACATCTAGATACTCTCCATTTTTGTTTTGGAAATAATAAAAATCCTCCCCAAACCCTTTCCAGCTTATTGTTGGACCATCTTGATTGCCTTCAGTTGTGTGGTTATATACCACATCAATTAACACCTCTATTCCTTCATCATGACAAGCTGCTATTAGCTCGCGAATTTGTCTCCTTGCCTGCAAGGGGTCGTCACCAATTACATAATTTGGATGTGGAGTAAACCAATTGATTGGGCTGTACCCCCAGTGATTTAAAACGCCCTGAGGAGCATCAGAAGAGTCAAATGCATGTATAGGCATGAGCTCTATAGTTGTTATTCCGAGACTTTTTAGATAAGGCAACTTTTTAAGTAAGCCAATAAAAGTTCCTTTACTTTTTTCACCTACAGAAGAGTTAGGACAGCTTGTAAAACCTCCTACATGTAGTTCATAAATCACGCTTTGATTCAATCGATGTCTTGGTCTTGGATGGGCAATTAAGTCAAATTCATCCCTCTCGCAGACAACTCCCTTTAGGCAGCTCATCACATTTGAACCATTCCCTATGGCAGTAGCTCTTTTGTAAGCATTCCATCCGCTAATAGCCCTTGCACAAGGATCTAATAAAACCTTCGCGCTGAAGTCTCTTTTTCTATTCTTCTGTTTGGCATCGAAAACTTTGTATGCATACAGAGTTCCTTCTTGAAGTCCCTCTACTTCTATATGCCAGTAGTCCCCGGATCTGTGAGTCTGGTCTAATTCAAAAATTTCTTTAGGTCTTTTGTCATCAGAATTTCTGAAGATAAGTAATTGGATGCCATCTGCTGTAGGGGCCGCTATAGAAAAATTGACACCTTTTTTGGTTAAGGTGCTGCCTAAGGGCCAGGGATTGCCTAAATGGATTTTGCTCAATTTCCCTGACTTGTTCGAAGAGTGTATTTGCTTATAAATTAATTCCTCAAGGAAGGTCTGTCTCACAATTACATGAGTATCAAACCACTAGAAAATGTGAATAGCTTCCCAGAGCAGATTACTAATTCTTTATGGGCCTTCTCTCCCAACAGGGCTAACTCTAATGGAACTTCTTGGTGGTTAGCTTGTTCGCCTGAGCCTGTCTTAATTGATTGTCCACCTGTTAATCCTTCGACTATTGAAGCTCTTAAAAAACTTTCTTCTGGAGGGGATGCAAGAATTCTTTTAACAAGTCGAGAGGGACATGGAGATATTGCCAAAATCCAGGAATTCTTTGGATGGCCTGTATTACTACAGGAGCAAGAGGCTTATTTATTACCTGGCTTTTCTAGTTTAGAAACGTTTTCAAATGAATATGAAACCATTTCTGGTTTGAGGTTGTTATGGACCCCCGGACCTACTCCAGGGAGTTGCGTAATTCATGCTCCACAGCCTTGGAATGTGATGTTCTGCGGACGTTTACTTGTCCCTGTGGCGGTTAATAGATTGGCTGCTTTTCGCACAAGGAAAACTTTTCATTGGAATCGTCAGCAAAAAAGCTTGAAAAAATTAATTAATTGGATTCCTGAGAATTCCAGGCCATCACTGGCTTCTGGAGTGCCATTAAGTGCTTTGAATACGAGCAAATTGCTCGATTGGGATGCATGGCAAGACCACGCTGATCAGATAGATAATTTAGCGAATTAATTGAAAAGCATTGTGCCACAGGCTCTCTCGGTTGCCGGAGACGCTCATAGTCCATACCATTAGCGCGCTAGGGATTTTGGTGATGATCTCCTTACTGGCATTTTCACTGATCCAAGTCCCCTCCTTTCTCCTTTCCAATGAACAAAGCTGATCTTGTTAATCTTGTTGCAGCTCGTACCGAGCTGACCAAAACCGACGTATCTATGGTTGTTGATGCCGTCATCGACACCATCATTGATTCTGTAGTGGAGGGCAAGAAAGTCTCCATTCTTGGATTTGGTTCCTTTGAACCTCGTGATCGCTCAGCTCGTCAGGGTTTAAATCCTAAGACTGGTGAAAAGATCAAGATCCCTGCTAAACGAGTCCCTGCTTTTACAGCGGGCAAGATGTTTAAAGATCGTGTTCAGGGCTGAAAACCTTTAAACTCAAAAAAAGCGGCCTGATTAGGGTCGCTTTTTTTTTGAGCTTTAATTATTAACTTGATATGGATCCAAGTGTTTCTTTCCTTCCCCTCCCCACCTATTTAGAAAATCAGTTTTTAGAAGGCAATATTCTTAGAAAGAGTGCTTATAGAGGTCGTTTTGCTCCAACTCCTAGTGGGCCACTGCATTTAGGGAATTTAAGAACAGCATTAGTATCTTGGCTGGAGGCTCGTTTGCAAAAGGGAACTTGGTTTCTTCGAATTGATGACCTTGATACCCCGAGGATTCGTTCTGGGGCAATAGAGAGCATTCAGAAAGACTTACGTTGGATGGGCCTTAATTGGGATGGACCAGTCATTTTTCAAAGTATGAGAAAAGATCTTTATTATTCAGTACTGGATGCATTAAAAACAGAAGGAAAGTTATATCCCTGTCGATGTAGTAGGAAGGTCTTAAGTGAACTTCGCAGTAAAGGTAATCAGCAGGAAATTTATCCAGGCACTTGCAGAGACAAGCAACTTTCATGGGACTCTTATCAAGAGCGTATTCCTAGTTGGCGGCTCAAGGTAGATCAAGAATTTGCTGATTCTTCTGGAGATGTTGTTTTGAGAAGGGCTGATGGCTTTATTGCTTATCATTTGGCTACCGTTGTTGATGAGTTGACAATGGGTATTAATGAGGTTATTCGGGGCGAGGATCTCCTTAGTTCAATACCCTTTCAATTAGCAGTAATAAAAGCTATTAATTCAGAGCACATAAAATTTCGATTTGTAGGATTAATGTTTGATCAAGAAGGAAGAAAGCTAGCTAAACGAGATCGATCATATGGATTAGAGCTTTTGAAAGATGAGGGAAGAAATCCATCTGATGTAATTGGATATTTAGCACAAACACTTGACCTTGTTCCTAAAGATTCGGAATTATCAGCACAAGAATTGTTAGATGAATTAAGCAATTATAAAAATCCACTAAAAAATGTCTTTGGACTTCCAAGAGACCAAAGTAAATTGCTCTAAGGCGAGTAGATGTGATTAGTCTTTTGGCCTAAACAAATTTTTTGCCTTAAATAGCAAAGATTAATTAGGCCAAAAGGAACAATTCTATTTAGTTGCGTAGAACAAAAATGCTGTTGTTGCGCCAACAATGGTCATGGGTACCCCAACAAGGAGATGGGCGGTAGTAAATCCAACGCCTCTCTGCCTCATCACGTAGTAACCGACCCCTGCAGCTCCTGCGGCTAGAGGAATGGCCATGTGAAGAAGTGATGCAACTGCGTGGTAATCGAAATTCATCCTTAAAGGAGCTTGATGCCAGATACAGTATCCCAGCATTTGTTCTTGATAGGGGCTTTAGTGGCCAATTACTTGATCTTGCTTAAGGTGATTGAGATAAAAATAAATAGTGATGCACTTTTTTGGAGCGATTTCATCGATTGGCAGTACCTGGTTCCTCCAAAGGCAAAGAATGCTTCAAGCCCTTCTTCTCATGATTTGGAAAATTGAATATCAAATTCTCAATAGATAAAAAGCTTTTCATAGTATTAGTTGGCTTGATGGAAATGATCTCAACATTTCCTTTTCATGAGCGAGCTTTAGCTGGGTCATCCTCTTTGCTCGAGTCTTTAAATGGATATGCGCAGAAATGTTTGATTTATGGAGACCTATCGTCATGCCAGAAGGCGATCATGATGACAGATGATTTACAGCGTAAGGCAGGAGCGATTGAAAATTACGCTTGTCAGACTTTTGCCCTTGGATTGGGGTCTGATTTGCTTCTGAGTAGCCTTGAAGGAGGACGTAATAAACAAGCGTTTGAATTTTTAGCTCAGGTTCAAAAATCATGCAGTAATGTGAGAGAGTAGTCTTAAAATTTAGGAGGTCTCAACTAATATTAATCTGATTGCACTATGCTCATTTTAAAATAAAATCTATTTCACTAGATTTCTTTAAAAAATTAATAATTAGATGTCTAAGTGACCTCTGATTAGCTAACTTTATTTCTTAGTGAAATGTAATCTTTATGTTGATCATGACTTCCAAAAAACAAACTGGTTTCGGCACCGCTAATTCTGATAGTCAAGGCGGTAATTCTGACGATGAACAAAAAAGTAGTAACCTTAGCGCTAACGCCCTGTCTAAGAAGAAGTCTAGCACCAGTCAAAAAACAAGTAAGTCTAAGAAGACTAATGATAGAATTGATGAAATAGACTTAGATGAATATTCTTTAGGTGGATTAAAGTACAAACTTCCTGGCAAAAATCAAAGAGTAATAATTGCTTCATTGGTAATAGGGCTTAATCTCTTGTTGTTAGCAGCTGTGTTTTTGTACTTTAATAATTCTGCTTTCCATGACTTTGTTTTTAATGTTGGCAAAAGTTAGTTGATTTCACCCTTTAACATTGCAATTTTTTAATCCGCATTAATGCAAAGAGTATTATATTATTTATATGATAATCTTTTATATGGAAAATGTAAAATTTTCTCAAAGTCAGCTGATAAACATTTATCTCTAAAATCTCTTTTATATCAGGATTTTTTAGATGTAATCCTTCGATTCTTGATGCTTGGCTTTTCTAAAAAAGAAAAGTCCACCTAAAGTAAGAAATGTAATGAAGTTTAAAACAAATTTTTGATTATCTTTTTCAAAAAATTACCTCTTTTTACATTTACTCTTTGATAAATAGATTCACTTCTTTCTGATACCGACCTCAGGTTTTCTGCTTCTTGCTCTAGTAGCTTTACCTCGTTTTTTAAGGCTTCATCTGCATTTAAAGCTTTTTGCTGACTTTGATAAAGCTTAAGGCCTTGTGATGTGGGCCCTTCGGCTTGGGGTTGGTGATAGTTAATCGATTTTTCTGTAGTTTCTATAGGCTTCAATTGAGAGGAAAGCTCAATTGAACTTTCTGTAGTTTCTAAAGGCTTTAATTGAGGAGGAGGCTCAATTGAATTTTCTGTAGTTTCTAAAGGCTTTAATTGAGGAGGAGGCTCAATTGAATTTTCTGAAGTCTTTAAAGATTTCAATTCATAAGACAGTTCAATTGAGGGATCCTCTGAAATGGTTGGATTTACTTTGAAATCATTAGCAGAATTTTTAATTTGATTGGATGTATTTTGAATAATACTATTAAAAAAAATTAGAATAATTATCAGGATAGGGACATGAGCCAAGCCACCTGCAATGATTTCTGATTCTGAATAAGCCATGAAAATTCAGTTGAGGGAAAGGTCTTTATTAATATATTTATGATTCACCTGGATCGAACTTCTATAAGTTTCTCTCTGTCTTATTTGCTTTACAAAGATAGGATTCATTTTGACTGTTCAGGAAAGATTAAATAGTCTAAAAATACTAAATTATGAAGTTAGTTAGTTCTCAAACAATGCATCTCGACCCCACCATTCATCCATTTCTTTTTTGCAAAGATCAACTTTGTATAGAATTTGACTGTTAATGCCTTCTCCTTCTGGTTGCCAATGTTTTCCGATTTTCAGGTAGCCACATTCTCGCCAGCATTTGAGAGATTTTTCACTAAAGCCAAGATATTTACTGGCTTCATGACTGTTCATCCATTCAACTGAAAAGCTGCGTATTGGGAACATTGATTACCGATTGCTACCCTTTTTAAGCACCTTTTATCAAATTTTGCGATAGTATCTAATACTTATTTTTGCTGTCTAGCCTCAATTCTCTTGAATTTATTTATTTCTAGCGATTATTTTTCCGCTCATTCCTTCAAAGCTTTCGATCTATTCTTAAGACCATTTTTGATCTGTATATGACTTGTTTTAATAAATACTGCTATGATTAGAATCTTGAAAGTAGATATAAGTAATTCAATCTTTTGTTATTAAAGAATTTATTGCTGTGATAAAATTTTAAAGTTATAGATATATACCAATGCGACCTTTTTCTGCGGATTTGCTTAGGACTAGCATTCATGGAAAAACTTTTCACTATCCTGTTGATCGCTATCCTTTTAAGAAGGTTGTTGAGAGTGTTTTAGGTGTCGATTTGGGTGAACTTCATAATTTTTTGGGATCTTATGAAAGATTTAAAAGAATTAATGACCAGAGTACACTTGCTCATAAGGTTTTTTATGCTAATTACTTTAAGACTATTAAACCATTATACGAAGACTTTATTGTTACCTATATAGCTGATTTGATACCTTTTGACTTTTACTTTCAAGCTATACCAACATTTAGGATTGGACTTCCTGGGAACACGTTCGTTGGTGAATATCATAAAGACAGTATGTATAACCATCAGTCTTATGAAATCAATTTTAATCTAGGATTGAGTAATTATCAAGGTAAAGCATCTCTGAAAGTTGAGAGAACTCCCGGGAGTGGTGATTTTATTAATTTAGAGTCACCCTATGGAACAATATTTTCATTTGACCATATTGATTGTTTGCATGGTTCGGAACCAAATGATTCGCAGAAGACAATGATTTCTTTTGATTTCAGATTGGCTTTAAAGGATTTGTATTTCTCTTCCAATTTGACATCAATCAATATGAATAGCACGTTTTCACCAGGGTCTTATTTCTCAGATCAATTAATAGAAGGTCAAGGCACAGCTTTGGCTTTGTGATTTTCTATGGAAGGTGGGGATTCGTTGAAATTCCCTGAATCCTTGTGTGGGCTTAATAGAGCTCTTGGTTACCTCTTTAGGGGATGTCCTCTGGCTTCTTACTTATGCAAATTACGCCCCCTGTTGGATTCGAACCAACGACCCACTGCTTAGAAGGCAGTTGCTCTATCCAGCTGAGCTAAGGGAGCATGAATATATTCTGACAGCCATAGTGGCCATAAAGCATTAAGGTTGGGTGCTTCTAACTTTCAGGAGATGGCAGCCCGCAGGCTTACCGATATCCAAAAGAAGGATCTTGTTCATCGGTTCCGTTCAGGTGACACTGCAAGTAGCCTTGCTCAAAACTTTGGCTGTAGCGCCAATACTGTTACTCGCGTAGTTAGATCGCTATTGTCTTCTGCTGAATATTCAGCTCTTAAAGCATCTAGGGCACAGAGTAAGGCTTTATTTTCTCAGACGAATTCAGGCAATTCTCTATCAGCTGAATCTGGTCAGCAAGATATATCTGTTAACGATGAGCAGCGTTCAAAAGACCTTTTTTCTCCTGCCGGGGAGAAAGACAAGGAGTTGGATGTTTCAGGAGAGAGCGGCTCAACACTTGCGCTAGATGATTCGGATGATTTTGCTGACAAATTTAATGTTGTCAAGGATTTAAAGACTCCCCAAGAAGAAGAATTCAGTGAAAATTTGTTCCACGAGTTAGTACCCCTTGTTGAAGGAGTGGAAATTCGAGACCGCCATGAGGTTCCGTGTAAACCATTCTCAGATGCTCTTTTACCTGAAAGTGTTTATATGTTGGTTGAAAAGTCAGTAGAGCTTGACTCGAAGCCTTTAAAGGCCTTTTCAGAGTTGGGAATCTTTTCTGAAGAAGATCAAGACAGACAAGCTGTTTCCCTTTTTTCGAGCCCTCGCTCTGCAAGACGAGCATGCGGACGAAATCAACGGGTTATTCGCATTCCTGACACATCTGTTTTCACTCTCACAATCCCTTATCTGTTGGCTAAAAGTGTCACGCGATTGGTTTTAGATGGAAAACTTATATCATTAGATGATTAAGGTTATATATCTGACTTTCTAGATGCGGCGAATATTGCAGCTGAAGATCCTCCTCCTATAACACCTAATATAACGGATGTCCCAATTAAGAAACCTACAGGTAGCAATGAAGACCTTCCAGAAATAAGGTTAATGCTTCTCCTTTCATTAATGTTTTGAGCGCCTAGGCAAAGCACTATTAGGAGTAATAAACTACTGCTAAATGTAGTCATTAATATTTGGATTCGATTTACCATTTTCTTTTGAATTTCTAGTTCCAATATTAACTGCTTTCTGGCGGATTTGTCTTGTGAAGAAGTGAATAAATCATTCTTCGAGACTCCCCAGACTTTTGTGATAGCTCCTTTGCTGCTTCACTTGCACTTTTCCCTTTATTTATCAAATTTTTTAGTTCGATCAGTAATTCTTTGGGGGTTTTTTTGTTCGGAATTTGTTTTTCTGCACCCGCCAGAACAATTGTCAACTCTCCTATTGGCTTGTGTTTTTGAAAGTGTGTTAAAGCATCTTTGATTGTTGGACCTATATGTTGTTCATGTCTTTTAGTTAGTTCTCTTGCAATACTTATTCCTCTTGACTCTCCACAAATCTCTTTAAGTTCTTCAAGAATTTGAAAGACTCTATGAGGAGCTTCGTAAAGTACTGTTGTCCTTTCTTCTTTGGCAATAACTTTTAAACGTTCTTTGCGATCTTTCCCTTTCGAAGGTAGAAACCCTTCAAAACAGAATCGATTAGATGGTAATCCGCTACTAACAAGGGCTGTTGTCGCAGCACAAGGCCCTGGGATGCAGATCACTTCATTACCAGCTTCCCGAACTGCATTGACGAGCTCTTCGCCAGGGTCACTTATGCCTGGGAGTCCTGCATCACTAATCATCGCAATGCTATTACCTTGTTCAAGTAGGGCGATTATTTGTGGAAGACGTTTCTGAGCATTGTGTTTATGAAAACTTAGCTTTTTCACTTTGCTGCCTATTTTTATTAAGAGCTTGCCACTATGTCGCGTATCCTCACAAACGATGGTTGAAGAGTTTTTAAGTATCGCCTCTGCTCTTGGGGAAAGATCACCTAAATGGCCTATAGGAGTCCCTACTACATAGAGCACACCTGGTGCAGGCTCAAGTCTTTGACTCACAATGCATAACATAAGTCCATCCATGATGACTCCTTATCCACCGTTGCCAATTGGCGTTAACTTTGAATTTTTATTAGAGCAATTGAGATTTATGTGTTGGGGGGCTGCAGATATTTTGTTGGCCTATTCATCTGGTGAACAGCCCCCATATGGATTTCCACGAGCTCTTGACATTGACGAAGGTGGGGAAGGCCCAGTTTCAGCTGCCGATCTTGCGGTAAACAGCTGGCTGCTTGGTTGCTTAGATAGGGCGTTCCCAAATGCGCCTTGGAGTCTGCTAAGTGAGGAGAATGCTAAGGAGCAAATAATGGAGGGGAAACCTTGCGATGCAGAATGGCTTTGGATATTAGATCCTTTAGATGGAACAAAGGATTTTTTGCAGGGCTCAGGAGATTATGCTGTCCATCTTGCTTTAGTTCATAAGAACAGACCTCAATTGGGAGTCGTTTTAATTCCAGCAAGAGAAGAGTTGTGGATTGGATCAGAAGGCGTTGGGGCATGGTGTGAGGATCGCTCTGGAAGTAGGGGATCAGTCCAGTTCAGTAAAAGAAAAGAGGTAAGTGAATTAGTGCTTGTTTCCAGTAGGAATCACAGAGAAAATAGACTTGATAACTTAATTAGAAATCTATCTTTTGGAAATACAAAAAAGGTAGGGAGTGTTGGTTGCAAAGTCGCAACAATTTTGCGAGGGGACGCTGATGTATATCTTTCCTTATCTGGTAAGACAGCTCCCAAAGACTGGGATATGGCTGCGCCAGAGGCTGTTTTGGTCGCTGCAGGAGGAAGGTTTACCCACTGTGATGGAACTTCCCTTTCCTACAATAAAGTCGGGTTTTTACAGTCAGGATGCTTGATAGCTAGTCATGGAGCCTCTCATCCTTTGATCTGTAGCAGAGCAAAGAATGAACTCAAAAAGTTGGATCCAGAATTCTTTGGTTAATTAAGTGGGGCTACAGGCGTAGGAGATGGATCATGATGAGCAATCTCTCCATTTTGAGGAACTCCCCTTAATGTGAGATTGATACGACCACGATTATCTATTTCTCGAACGCGAACAGTAACTGTATCTCCAACTTTGACAACGTCTTCTACTTTCTCAACTCTTGCCTCAGATAGCTGGGAAATGTGAATCATCCCTTCCTTTCCTGGAAGGATTTCAACAAAAGCACCTATGGGGATGATTCTAGTAATGGGTCCAGTAAAGATTTCTCCTTCATTGACTTTCCTAGTAAGTCCTTCAATGATCCGTTGAGCGCCTTCTGCAGCAGCTCCATCATGAGAAGCAATGGTAACAATGCCTCCATCTTCAATATCGATTTTAGTATTAGTCCTTTCTGTTATGCCTTTAATAGTCCTTCCTCCAGGTCCAATTACTGTTCCTATTAATTCTGGATCAATTCTGAAACTCAGTAGTCTTGGGGCATGAGGAGAAAGAGTTGTGCGGGGACTATCTATTGCTTCTTTCATCTTTTCTAAGATATGAATTCTTGCTGGCCGTGCTTGATTAATTGCATCTGTGACAGTACCCACTGATAAACCAGTGATTTTCATGTCCATTTGCAATGCTGTAATTCCTTTCTCTGTCCCTGCAACTTTAAAGTCCATATCGCCAAGGAAATCTTCAATACCTTGAATATCAGTGAGGATTCTGACTTCATCCCCTTCTTTGATTAGTCCCATAGCAGCTCCCCCCACTGGAGCTTGCAAAGGAACACCTGCATCCATTAGCGCCAAAGTACTTCCACATACTGACCCCATAGAAGTTGATCCATTTGAACTCAGTACTTCGCTTACAACCCTTAAGACATAAGGGAATGTGTCCTTTGCAGGAAGTACAGGTATTAATGAACGTTCGGCAAGAGAACCATGGCCTATCTCCCGCCGTCCAGGAGAACGCATTGGCCGTGTTTCACCTACTGAGAATGGAGGGAAATTGTAGTGGTGTATATAAGTTTTTTCGGTATTAGGATTCAGATCGTCCATCTCTTGGGCATCACTAGGAGTACCTAAAGTTGCTGTTGAGAGGACTTGCGTTAGACCACGTTGGAAGAGCCCTGATCCATGAACTCTTTTTGGAAGTATTCCAACCTCAGCATTGATTGTTCGAACTTCATCTAGATTCCTTCCATCTACTCTTTTCCCTTCTTTAATTATTTGCTCCCTCATTAATTTTTTAATAAGAGATTTAAATGAGGAGCCTAGTAACTTATTATTTAGTGAGATTGCTTTGCGGACAGCATTGTCTTCTTTGAGAGCTTCAATGGCTGAAGATGTTTCAGTTTTGATTGAATCAAGTTTCTCATCTCTTTCTGACTTTGTTTGCTCAAATTGCTTTAGAACTTCTCGAATTTGCTTAGTGCAATTTTTCTCTAGGTATGTTTGTAGGGAAGGGTCTTCCTGAGGTTCTTCTTGAGGTTTAACCTGATCGATTGATAATTCTTTAAGTATTGATTGCTGAGCTTTTATTAATTCACATACAGCTTCATATCCGAAATCTATCGCTTCGATTACATCTTGCTCAGAAAGTTGATTAGCCCCAGCTTCAACCATTACAACACCGTCTGGTGTCCCTGCTACAACAAGGTCAAGATCCCCGCGTTCTATTTCCCTGAAGCTTGGATTAAGGACAAAGTCGTCTCCTAGTAGTCCGACTCTTACTGCAGCCATAGGACCATTGAATGGAATGCCTGCAAGTAATGTGGCCATAGATGCACCTGTTACTGCGAGGACATCTGCAGGCACTCTTTCGTCTAGGGAAAGACAAGTTGCAACTACTTGGATGTCATCTCTCAACCAACTAGGGAAAAGAGGCCTCATCGGACGGTCTATAAGCCTTGAGATAAGAGTTGCGCGCTCAGGAGGTCTACCTTCCCTTCTCATGAAACTCCCTGGGATGCGGCCGACGGCATAAAGCCTCTCCTCGTAGTCGCAAATAAGTGGAAGGAAATCGATCCCTTCTCTTCCTGATGCTTTGGTGGCAGTTACCAGGACAGCGGTATCACCGCATTCAACCATCACTGATCCGCCAGCTTGGGGAGCAAAACGCCCTGTTGTCAGTCTTATCTCGCGTCCATCAAAGGAAACTGACTGTGTATGACCTTGCACTTTGTGTTTATGTCTTTTTGTCTGAGGTTATTTTTACATTTTCAGGAGCCCATAAAGCAAAATTTTTTCTTTTTGCTTGTTGTTTTATGCATTTAATTTTTGTTAAAACAAATGAGGCCAAGGCTTTTGAGGATTATGGCTAATTTTTTGTTTTAATGATTTCCTTCGCTTTACGTGAGCAATTACCAACTTGACTTAACTAAACCTGGAAGTTCGCCTTTGTGAGCACGTTGCCTAAGTTGGTTCCTGCAAAGACCGAAATCACGATAAACACCTCTTGGCTTTCCAGTAGCCCAACAACGATTTCTCATGCGACTTGGTGCACTGTTCCTGGGCAAGGCCTGAATTTTGCGATGAACTTCTAGGCGCTGCATAGGATCTTTCGCGGCGTTGAACTCCTCTAAAAGCCGTTTGCGCTTTGCTGAGTAGCGCTCTACAAGCTTCTTTCGCTTTACATCTCTAGCGATCATTGACTTCTTAGCCATGCGGCAAATTCAAGTCTTAAGGAACAAGGATCGATATTAACTCTCCATATGCCAATAAACCGCTTTTTTCTTAAAAAGCTTTCTACGCAATCTCAATTTGCCCATTAATTTTTTTGGTTAGTGGCCAATAAGCCCCTGAACAATTGAAAGTTGACTAGTGTCTTTAATGATAAGAACAACACTTAATCCAACTATTAATACGAAGCCAGATTGCATGAAAGCTATTTGAAGGTTCTCTGGAACAGGCCTCCCAAGAATTCCTTCAATAATTAGAAGCATTAACTGCCCTCCATCAAGAAGCGGAAGTGGGAGGGAATTTAAGACTGCAAGATTAATAGAAATCAATGCGGCAAATAGTGTTAAACCTGAAATACCTTGTCCGGATAGTTGTGCACCTATTTCCACAATTTTAACTGGACCACTTAGCTGTTGAGCAGTAGCACTAAATTCTGTTAAGAGCCCTTTATAGCCATTAACTGTGCGATTTAATAAACTTAAAAATTGATTACTGGATTTATTAAATACTTCAAAAATATCTTTTGCTTTATGGAATTCGCCAGTGGAATTTGGTTGTAACTGAGCACCTATCATTCCAGACCCTTCTTGATTGGCTGGAGTAATAGTTAACTGTATTTTTTTCTCTTCTGAAATTTTCTCAATTGCCAAAGTTTTTTCTGGAGAACCTTTGATTTTTTCGATTAATAGCTGAACAGCTTCTTGCCCCTTCCCAAGCTCCTGTCCATCAATGCTGAGAATTCGGTCTCCTGAAGTTAGGCCAGCTTTTTCAGCAGCTTCATTATGCTGAACAGCAAGAACCATTACACCTGGAGAGGGCTCGTCTGGTATTCCAACAATTCCTGACTGTCCAATTAATACAACCCAAGCAAGGAGAAAATTTGCAAGAACCCCTGCTGATATAACAAATGCCCTTTGATGTATTGGTCGATTACTTAGTAAATCTGGGTCTTCAGGTGGAATATTACTTTCTTTGTCATCATCTGGAAATGAAACAAATCCCCCTAATGGGAGAGCTCTCAGGGCATAAGTTATTCCTTCATTTTCCCATTTGATTAGTGCAGGCCCAAATCCAATAGAAAATCCATTTACATGAATCCCTTGTGATCTTGCAGCAAAAAAGTGTCCTGCCTCATGGATGAGGATCAGGATTCCAAGAACTGCAAGAGATTCAAGTACGTTCATGAGTATTTTTCGCCTTTAGTCATTCTGATTTGATTAATTCCCCTCCAAAGTAAGGCACTAATGCTTTTGGAAGTAGAACACTGCCATCTGCTTGCTGCCCTTTTTCTAAGATTGCTGCCATTGTTCTTCCAACTGCTAATCCACTCCCATTAAGAGTATGAACGAGTTTTGCTCCATTTTTATCTTTTGTGCGAATACTTGAGCGCCTGGATTGAAAATCCCCACAAGTACTGCAGCTTGATATTTCTCGATATACGCCTGCTCCTGCAAGCCAAACTTCAAGATCAAAGGTTCGGGAGGCTGAAAATCCAAGGTCTCCAGTACAGATGTCGACTACTCGATATGGGAGTTCCAATGCTTGAAGAACAGATTCCGCGTCTTTAGTGATTTGTTGATGGGCAAGTTGAGAATCCTCGGGCTTAGAAAACCAATAAAGTTCAACTTTATTGAATTGGTGAAGTCTGATTAGTCCTCTTGTATCACGCCCATAGCTACCGGCTTCTTTCCTGAAACAAGGACTGTAAGCTACATATTTTATGGGTAGTTCTTTTAAAGGAATGATTTCATTACGGTGAAGTGAGGTTAAAGGTACTTCTGCAGTTGGAGTAAGCCAGAGATCATCTTGTGAGCATTTAAAGCTTTCTTCAGCAAATTTTGGTAATTGACCAGAACCAGTCAAGCTTGCAGAATTCACTAATACAGGTGGAAGAACCTCTCGATAACCGTTAGAAGTATGTAGATCTAACATGAAATTTATAAGAGCACGCTCTAACCGGGCTCCTTTGCCTAGAAGAGTGATAAACCGACTTTGAGAGATTCGAACAGATCTCTCGGTCTCGAAAAGATTTAATTCTTCACCGATCTCCCAATGATTCTTTAGGCCTTTTTGAACAAGAGGTTCTCCCCACTCTCTTATTTGGATATTGTCATCTTCGCTAGTGCCAGTTGGACAATCCTTAGCAGGTAAATTTGGGATCCCAAGAAGTTGGTTTTTAACTGCTACCGCCAACTCCTTCTCTTCAGCATCTATGGCGGCTACGTCTCTTTTGATTTGATTTCCTTCTTCTCGAAGCATTGTGATTTCGTCGGCTTCGGGATTTGATCCATTTCTAATTTTTTCACCTACTTTTTTACCTATCTGATTTGCTTTTGATTGTAGGCAATTCCTTTGATCTTCTAGTTTCCTTTGCTTGTCTGCAATTAGCTTAAGTCCTTTTAAGTCAATCTTTACACCTCTCCTATTAAGACCTTGGTCGATGACTTTTAGGTTGTCCCTGAGTAGGCGCTGATCTAGCACTAAGATTTTTAATTCAGCGCCGGCAGCCTAAAGGTTATTGATGACTTCAAATAACAAGTGTTAGCTATAACGAGTATTTACTTATCAAATGGAAAGATTGCTCATGTTCCATCTTCTAAGTGAATTCCTAGAAAGCTTCTGCTTGATTTGAATTTGACCTCAGGTAAAACTCTGACCAAAAGTTAAAGAGGCAGATCTCGCTCTACCTGTTGAAGCCCATTGTTTGAGAGATTCTAATTGCTCTTTAGCTGTCTTTGAGAGAGGAACTAACTGAGTCGCAGCAAGAATCAGATCTGACTCTTCTAGTTCACGCCTCTCTGCGAATGCAAGGTGCATTCCTTCAATGACAGTCTGCTCTAGTTCGGCTCCAGAAAAACCGATTGTCCTATCTGCAACTACTTGTAGAGGGATTTTTAAATTTGGCCTTCTTTGTTTGACATGCAGTTCAAGAATACGGAACCTTTCTTGCTTAGTTGGGAGGTCGAGCATAAATATTTCATCAAATCGACCTTTCCGAAGAAGCTCAGCAGGTAGGCGCTCAACTCCATTAGCTGTTGCAACCACAAAAACGGCTGTAGTTTTTTCTGCCATCCATGTGAGGACGTTTGCAAGAACTCTTTGACTTGTTCCTCCGTCACTTCTGGCGTCTCCTCCAAAGCCTTTGTCTATTTCATCGATCCAAAGAACACAGGGGGCCATTGCCTCTGCTCTTTGAATAGTTTCTCTGGTTCTTGCTTCGCTTGCACCAACAAGTCCTGCAAAAAGTCGCCCTACATCCAATCTCAGCAAAGGCATAGACCAGCTATGCGCGATTGCTTTTGCGGTTAATGATTTACCTGTGCCTTGTGGTCCAACAAGTAAGACTCCTCTCGGCAAAGGTAATCCGAATAGTCTCGCTTCATCAGAAAATGCTTGATGACGTTGGTCTAGCCATTTTTTGAGAGCATCTAGTCCCCCTATGTCTTCTGGTGTGGCCTTGGTGAAGCAATATTCAAGAACTTCGCTGCGTGCGATTGCTTGGCGCTTTTCTTGGAGCACCTCTGATAGGTCTTCTCGGCCCATTTGTCCTCTTTGAGCTAATGCACGAGCCGCAACTTGTCTAACTCTTGCCTCGCTTAAACCGCTACAGGCATGGGTCAATTCTTCTAAAACATCTTTTTGGAGTGGAGCTCCACTGGAATTCGCAATATTGCTTAGAAGACTTCTGATTTCAGGTTCTTGAGGAAGGGGGAGGTCAAGAATGGTAAGGGCTTCATCTAGCTCATGAGGAGGGTTCCAGGGGCCTGAACAGAGCACAACTGTATGAGTGAGAATTCGTAATTCAGAAGAAAGATTTCGCAGCATTCGAGCGATGCCTGGATCATCACAAAAACGATGAAAATCTTTCACCAGAAGGATTGTCGGATTATCCGAATTGAGCTTTTGTAACCATTGAAGTACTGCCATTGGTTGACGAGCTCCAAGGCCATCTGAATTCAAAGGACCTTTGAGACCATCTATATAATTCCAACTGGCTAAGCTTCTTGGCTTAAGTCTTTTAGCTGCATTCTTAAGTAGGACTTCTACCCTTTCTTCTTCGTCACTTCTTATCCATATCAAGGGGGTGCGAGCACGAATTAAAAGATCTAGATGATTATCCCAATCTTTCATTCTTCAAAAATTCGAGTTGAGGTTGTAAAAGAGTATTTATTTACCACTTTTTGGTTCAAAAGGAAGTCTTTCACCAGTAATTGGGACATTAGTTGCCATAGCTGAGTCAGGTGGTTGAGAGAGCTGTTGATCCAAAATCTTCTGAAGGTTTTCAGGGAGAGTCTCTCTGCTTAAAAGAAAGGTTTGCAGTGCTTGGAAAATATTTGCAATAACCATGTAAAGAAGTACCCCTGCTGGTAGCGGAAAGAATAAAAACATTCCAGTAATCATTACGGGAGTGATTTTGTTTGCTGTTGATTGTTGAGGATTCGCAGGCATTCCTCTTCCTGATAGGACTTGACTTATCACAAGGGTTAGGCCGAAGCAGGCGACCAAAATCGCTATGTCCCAGTTGATAGATCCATCAACATAAAAACCAACTTGGCCGAGAGCTTTGATAAAAAGAAAGCCGCTCTTCGCTGCAAGTCCAGGAATCTTTCCTTCTACGGTCGCATCCCCTGGGGAAATTGCTTTAACAGTCCCATCTGTAGTGACCTCAACAAGCCCTTGCCCTTTAGTGACATTCCATTGAGGCTCAAAATTACCGGAATCTTTAAACTTCTGAAGAACGTTTCCATAGTTCTCTCCATTCGGAGTTTGAAGATTGATCTTTACGGAATCACCTGCCCCCACTTTGGTTCCACCAGGAAGTGATGCAACAACAGGGAAATGATCTTTTTCGGTAATAAAAATTGAGTGCTGTGGGCTGGTAAAGGGTTTTGGTTCAACAGTCGCTATCTGTTCAGCCGGTAATACTTTTAGATTGATTGCATATGGAACATCAGCAAAAGGTGATCCCCTAAGAGTTGCAAAAAGTGCAAAAAGGATTGGCATTTGAACTAATAGAGGCAGGCATCCAGCGAGAGGACTGCCAAATTCCTTCATGAGATTTCCAAGTTCCTCTTGTTGCTTTTGAGGGTTGTTTGCATATCTGCTTTTTATTTCTGCCTGACGTTTTTGCATTACAGGCTGAGCAATCCTCATTCGACGGGCACTTCTTATTGAACCTGCGCTTAATGGAAAAAGTGCAAGTCGGATGACAATTGTTAAGGCCACAATTGCGAGGCCATAGCTATGCCCTAATCCATAGAAGAAATCCAGAATCGGGATTAAAAGGTTGTTTGAGATGTACCCGATCACGATGTTTTACTGCGCATGAGGTGAATTTAGATGCCAGTTTGCAACAAAAAGGGTCCTTTTGGGGGAATCTTTTAGGAGATCAAGCTGCGAATCCTTGAACATTCTGTGACTTTGAAGAAGGTTTTTTTGCTTCCATTCTTTCAAGTATGTACTTTTCTGTTTGACGGAAGTTTGGGACGGATCGCATTTCTAGCCGAGCTCCATCTTTCATTACAAGCACTATGTCACCCCAAGCTCCAAAGCCTCTAGGAACAGAGCGTAATTCTTTTACTTGGTTGTAGACCACTTGGGTTTTGTTTCGACCTAACCATCCTCCTGTAACAGAAACACGCCTATTAGTTATTAGAAATCTCAGCCACAAGGACCTAACTATTGCTCCGACCATAAAAGGGAGCCCAATTAAGGTCATTCCAGCAAGGAGATTCACAATTAAGTCTCCTTTTGCAGGGCCTCCTTCATAAAAGATTTTTTCCTGCGCTGTGATCATGATAATAAGCCTGAGTCACGAAGTAATTTGTCGCATTCTTCAAGTAGTGGAGCCTCGCCCTTGATTAAGGAATTTGGCTTTAGGCTTATCAAAGCCCATTGGTTGGAATGCTTCGATTTTTTGTTTAGTCTCAGTCTTAAATGATCATGTAATAACCTTCGAAGTTTATTTCTGATAACAGCACGCTTGCTGACTTTGCTACTGATTGCGACTGCACATCTACAGGTGTTTGAATTTAACTTTTCACTTTGTCTTTTTAGGAGCTTTGGCTGGGCTTTAACCAACCTAAGTACCATGCAAGAACTATGAAATTTAATTCCCGATCTGTGGAGTAGTTCAAAGGATCTGTGTCCTTTCAGTCTCATAGATGCTGGTAAAACCATTGAAAAGTGCTTTGTGTTGAGACCTAATCAAATAATTAAGTTTCCTTGAGCCTCTTATTTAGACAGCTAACCTCACTCGTCCTCTTTTCCTGCGAGAACGTATAACTCTTCTTCCAGTATGGGTTCGCATGCGAACTCGAAAGCCAGAGACCCGCTTCCTTTTTCGACTGGTTCCACCAAAGGTTCTTTTTGTCATTGAATTACTACTGTGACTTTCTTGTCGTTGGACAGATAATTTATCAGTTAATCGATATCTATATTCCAACTACCCATATAACCAGCCATCGGGACATCTCCAGGGGCTTGTGCTAGGGCATTGAATTGATACATTCCACTCTCTCCTGGATTGAAGATTTTCATAACTACAGCAAAGCTCGTATTGTCAGCTGGGATAGGTCTTTCAGGGAAGACATCGATAGATGTTTGCTTTGCATCCACTTCGAAAACCGCTGGGATGTCCTCTATGCATTTGGTCTTTTCAAGCATTCCGCCAAGTTGCATTTTGCATAGCTTTAGTTTTCTTGGAGTGATTTTTGCTTTGAAATAGTCAGGGACTGTGATGGTTAACTTAAGAATTGCAGCTTTTCTATCTTTAGGCCTAATAGCGAAGTAATAAGTTGAGCGGTCTTTTTTTAGTGAAGAGCTTTGAAAGTAATAAAGCTTTCTGTAATTTTTAGAACTGTCCCATCTGAACTCTATTAGAGATGGAGCAGCTTTAGCAAAGTCTTTGCGGGCAGTTTCACTGACTAATGTTGGACCAACTACCCCTGCTACTAGTCCTATTGATGCAATGGACAAAGAGCGAGATAAAAAAGGTTTTTTAGTCATTCCTAAAGCTTATCAATGTCAAGAGTATAGAAATTACAATGATTTTTGCCTGATGCAAACCAAACTATAAAGGCTAGTTTGAGAATTCTTTATTTGGACTACATAGATGCTCGGTCAGGCCTGAGTACTATTGCTTCTCTAAGGTATGGGTGGTGTGGGGTTTGTGGATTAGGTAGCCAAGCGTATGCAAGTATTCGAATACAACGTTTTAAATCCCCTCTTACGGCCATTTGCTGACAATCTAATAATGCAACATTCTCCAAGCCTGTCTGTTGACGAGCTATAGATGCTGGGAAGCAAGCATCTAGATCGCTTGTCACAGAAAAAATTATTGAGATAATTTGATTAGGCTCTAAAGAATTACGTTGAATTAGTTCTTTTACTAGTTCAGAAACTGCTTCTGTGATTTCATAAGATGTGTTGGCTTTGCTTGTCGTAGCACCTCTTAAGCCCCATAAGGTCTTGTCTTTTTGGTTGTTGGACATATTCACGGCCTAAAGAGCCAAAGGAGTTGCCCAGAATTAGACAGCTCAAGAGATAAAATGTCGATTATATTTAATAGAGTTCTGCCTCCAGGAATAAGTCCTGCCAACCTTTTTTGTTGCTTCCCAAAAGTGATTGGACGAATTGATTCGTCATCTAATTTGGCTAGTTTTGCGGCTAACTTTTTGGCATGCTCCTCATCTCCAAGTTCATCAACTAGGCCTAATTCTTTGGCTTGTTCACCAGTGAAGACACGCCCATCAGCAAAATTACGAACCATTTCCTTAGTAAGTTTCCGCCCCTCTGATACAGCAGCTACGAATTGCTCATAGCTACTATCAATAAGTGACTGGAGTATTTCTCTTTCTTGGCTTGTGAGCGGACGGTCAGGAGAAAGGATGTCTTTGTAAACACCGCTTTTCACAGTCTCGAATCGAATGCCAATTTTTTCTAATAATTTTGAAAGGTTGCTGCCTCTAAGAATCACACCAATGGAACCAGTAATCGTTCCTGGATTGGCGACGATTTTTTCAGCTGCCACGCCAATATATATTCCACCAGAAGCAGAAATGTTGCCAAAACTAGCGATTACTCGACACCCTTTTTCTCTGAGCTTGAGCAAGGCAGAATGGATTTCTTGACTGTCTCCAACAGTTCCACCAGGACTGTCAATGCGAAGCAAAAGAGCAGGGAACTCTCTTTCCTCAACTTGCTTAATGGCTTTGAGAACACGTTTTCTAGTGGCACTGCTAATTGGCCCCTCAATTTTTATTCTTGCCATCTTTTTGCGAGATTTGCGACGCCAGGGCCAGAACATGTCAATTTTGCGTACTTGATCGGATCTTAAAAAGGAGAGGGCCCCTTGACCTCATGTCTTTAATTCGACACTGGTTATTAATGGTTTTGCCTTTTGCTTTATGGGGCACTTCTATGGCTGCTATGGCACCTTTGGTGATCTCTGGTGGCCCAGCATTAGTTGCCTTCATGAGGCTGTTCCCAGCAGGAATGCTTCTGCTTTTTTCAGTTGTTTTCTTGCGCAGAAACTCAGTGATCGCATTCGAAGATTGGGGTTGGTTTTTGTGTTTTACAGTTGTTGATGCAACTTTGTTTCAGTTTTTTCTAGCTAGAGGTTTATCCGGAACTGGAGCTGGCCTTGGATCAGTAATTATTGATTCTCAGCCATTACTTGTTGCTTTGTTTGCTAGAAGCCTTTTTGGTGAGGCGATTAATCCAATTGGGTGGTTGGGTTTAATGATTGGTTTGCTAGGAATAATTTGCCTTGGAGCTCCTGCAGGATTCCTCAAGCATTTGTGGTTGTTGGGTAAACCTGAGTATGCCCTCAATCTCATTGAAAGTGGGGAGGCTTGGATGCTGGCTGCCGCAGTTGCAATGGCAGTTGGCACAGTGCTTATACGTTATGCCTGTAGACGGAGTGATCCAGTGGCAGTGACAGGATGGCACATGGTCCTTGGAAGTATTCCTTTAGTTGTTTTAGATGGTTTTGATCGAGGTTGGTTTGTTTTACCTGGATGGTCTGCCTTTGATTGGGTTCTGATGGGGTATGCAAGTGTTTTTGGAAGTGCAATAGCTTATGGATTGTTTTTTTGGTTTGCTAGTAGAGAAGAACTTACAAGTTTTACCACTTTGGCATTTCTTACTCCAGTTTTCGCGTTGATAACTGGTGGATTATGGCTTGGTGAAAGACTTGACCCTCTTCAATGGTTGGGTGTCTTTTTGGCTTTGTTCTCTGTCTATTTGGTTAGCCAACGTCGCCGTTTGTGGGAACCAAAATGGGTCAGTTCAAGTATTTCGGTCGATAATTAAAAAAGATGCATAGAAGTCCTTTGCATTTGGTGTTGGTCAGTACTCCGATTGGTCATTTAGGTAGTGGTCGAGGAGGTGGGGTCGAATTGACTTTTATCTCTTTGATTAAGGGATTGCAGGACCTTGGACATAAGTTGACTGTAGTTGTTCCTGAAGGTTCGATTTTCCCCTTTAACTCTGAGGGATTAGTCATTGAACAAGTTCGTGGTATTGATCAACCTAGTTGGCAACATTCCGACAACTTCTATTCGCCAGTAGTCATACCCTTTGAAGGAGTTTTACCAAGACTTTGGGAATGTGCTCTTGACCTGGGGAAGTCAGCTGATGCAGTGATTAATTTTAGTTATGATTGGCTTCCAATTTGGTTGACGCCAAGGGTTGAAGCCCGCCTTTTTCATCTTATTAGCATGGGGGCTGAATCAAAAATTATGGAGCAAGTCATTCGTGATATTGCAAGCTCTAATAATTCTCGATTTGCATTTCACACATATCGACAGTCATTGGATTTTCATCTGACTGAAAAGGCTGTAGTGGTTGGTAATGGTTTTGATCTGGATCAATATCATTTTTCAGGAAATAGTGGAGGACCACTTGGTTGGGCTGGTCGTGTAGCCCCAGAGAAAGGATTAGAGGATGCCGTAGCCGTGGCTTCTTCACTTGACAAAAATTTGTTGGTATGGGGTTTGATTGAGGACAATGAATATGCCTTGAA
>CACPJY010000002.1 GCA_902634405.1 uncultured Synechococcaceae cyanobacterium | reverse complement strand
TCGCAAAGAAAAAGCAGGTCGTACTACAAAGAATAGTTCTTGTGAATCGAGAAAGAATTTTACAAAAGGGATCTATCATTCCCTATCAGGCTTAGCGACATGAGGTAAACCCCATCCAAGCTTATTTCGAAGAACTTGGAAAAATTCATGATCAGCGAGTCTGATAAATCTTGCAGGGTGCTCACTTCTGCGTATAAGAACTCTATCCTCAGGCCAGACATAACAACCAGCACTTCCATCAACAACCATCATTAACCTCTCTGGTGTTGCAGGGAAAACCGTGACTGGTTCAGTATCACTAAAGACCAAAGCCCTAGAGGCAAGAGAATGTGGAGCAATAGGAGTTAACTGAAGAACTGGGCAATCAGGAGTTATTACAGGTCCTCCTGCACTTAATGCATAAGCAGTTGAACCAGTTGGAGTGGAAAGAATTACTCCATCAGCGGAAATATCTACTGGAGCATGACGCCCAATCGCAATTTCAAAATGACACATGCTAGTTAGAGGTTCTCTGTGCAATGCCATTTCATTAAGGGACAGAGCCTCCCAGCGACGTTGTTCTCCTCGAAAAACACTTACAACAAGACTAGAGCGTTCCTCTATTGACCAGTCTCCAGAAATGACATGTTCGAGAGCATTATCAAGATCAGATAAATAAGTCTCTGCTAAAAAACCTAAATGTCCAGTATTAATAGTCAATATAGGGATTTTGACGGGTGCAGTTTGTCTAGCAGCAGAAAGGACAGTCCCATCTCCTCCTAAAACTATTGATAGGGCCATGGAAGAATCAAATCCATCTGGAACACAAGCGTTGTAACCAAGCATTCGCATATGTTGATCTGGGTTTGCGAAGCCAACCATCCCTCCTGCACTACTTGCTCTGACAACTTCATGCCCTGCCTTCTCAAGACGCTCCTTTATCAAAAGAGCAGTCTTTACAGCTATCTCCTTGCCATCATTAACGATCAGACCAATTCGAGGCACTTATCTCTTTTGCGCATTAACAACTCAACTTTAATAAAAACATTAATTCTATTCATCCACAAAACAACTAAATAAATTCTTAGATAAATCAAACAATAATCAAAACTGCTCCAAAAATCTTAGATCACTTGTATAAAGCCTTCGAATGTCATCAATCCCATGACGAACCATGCAAAATCGCTCTACACCAAGACCTGCAGCAAAACCACTCCAACGATCTGGATCAAGACCTAATTCCTCCAAAACTGCAGGGTCTACCATCCCACACCCCATGACTTCCAACCATCTACCACGCCAATTAACATCAACTTCAGCGGAAGGTTCTGTGAAAGGGAAATAACTTGTCCTAAAACGAATTGGCAAATCGCCAAAAAATGCTTTAAGAAAAGATAAAACTGTACCCCGAAGGTGACTGAAATCCAAACCTTCATCAATAGCCAAAACCTCGACCTGATGAAATACCGGAGAATGGGTTGCATCAACTGCATCCCTCCGGTAAACACGCCCAGGTGCGACAATTCTTACTGGAGGTTGAGAGTTTTCCAAATACCTTATCTGAACTGGAGAAGTATGTGTTCGAAGAAGAGTTTGCTCCCCTAAATAAAAGGTATCTTGCATATCTCTCGCAGGATGATCTTTGGGTATATTCAAAGCACTAAAGTTATAAAAATCTGTCTCAATTTCGGGGCCTTCAGAGACCCTATAACCTAAGCCAGAAAACAAATCAACAATATCTTCAGTAGTAGTAATTAATGGATGCCTATGTCCAAATGGAGTACCAGTTGGAGTTGCTGTGACATCTAATCTTTCTTGTATGAGTTTTTCCTGCAGTTCTTTCAGCTTGATCTCCTTAATCCTTTTTGATAAAAGGTCATTAAGCTGACTCTTAAGTGAATTAGCCCGCTCTCCAACAAGAGGCCTCTCCTCCTTCGGCAACTTGCCCATACAACTCAAAACAATTGAGAGCCTTCCTTTCTTGCCTAAAAAACCAATTCTCAAGTCTTCTAATTGATCAGCAAAACAAGCCTCTTCAATGGCTTTTACAGCTTCTTTCTCCAGCGAATCAAGCTGGTTAGACAACTCTTTGTAGGAAAATTCTGAGGTCAAGACCAAACCATGTCATATAAAGACTCTATAGAGCAACAACCACTAAGTAGCTTGGTATAGGTAAAAGCCGATGAGGAATTTGCAAATTCTTATTAGCAATGATGACGGAATTTACTCGAAAGGTGTAAGGAGTCTTGCCCTGGCCGCAGCAAAAAGAGGGCATTCAGTTACTGTTGTCTGTCCAGATCAGGAACGTTCAGCAACTGGTCATGGGCTCACATTGCATTCACCTATAAGAGCAACACAAATAGAAGATTTATTTGTGAAAGGCGTAAGTGCATGGGGTTGTAGTGGAACCCCTGCAGATTGCGTAAAACTTGCTTTGTTTGAACTCCTCGATCGAAAGCCCGATCTAGTGCTTTCTGGAATAAATCATGGACCAAATCTTGGGACAGATATTTTTTGCTCTGGAACTGTTGCAGCTGCAATGGAAGGAACATTAGAAGGTTTGCCATCTCTAGCAACCAGCATTGCCTCATACCAATGGTCTCATTTTGATGAGGCAGCTGAATTAACTCTTGATATTGCTGAAAAGGCTCTTAAATCTCAATGGAAGAGCAATCTTCTTCTGAATCTAAACATCCCCCCTTGCGAAACAAAAACAATGAAAGATCTAAGATGGACTCGCCTTTCTATTCGCACCTACCAAGATCAATTCACACGTCGAGTTGACCCACATGGAAATAAATATTTTTGGCTTGCAGGTGAAGCAATCAACGATCTAGAAGCTGCAGGTGCAGGTCCAGCTGAATGGCCAACTGATGTAGCACAAATTGATTCAAAGGGTCCCTCAATTACTCCTATTCAGCCAGATCTTTTTTGGAGGGGTCCTTTAAATCAATTGCCAGAGTTGGATTTGTAAAACTATCTAGCCCTATAAATTCTCTGGAGAAGCCATAAAGAAAGTATCAACCCAATTAAATGAGCAAACAAAACTTGCGTATTGCTTAAAACAGAAAGCATCTCAATTGAAGTAATCGGATATCCCACTAAGCTTCCGCCAGGGGAACCTCCCATACCAGGAGCCCCAAAAAATCCAGGAGCCTGAAGAGATGCCTGAACAAAAAGGCTCCCTGCTAAAGATTGATATCCAACTGATGAAAATACCAATCCGATAAGATCAGCAATAACCCCTCTCTTTAACAACCGACTAGTCTCCCCTCTTGATGGACGTACGGAGGAATTAAGTGCTCTACCTGTCCGAACAATCAACCAACCATGCCAAAGGCTATAAAGAAGTACAAAAAAAGCCAAAGTGGTTAGAGACAAACCAGGGCCCAATCCCAAAGCCCTTTCTGAGTTGCGCGCCAAGCGACCTCCAATATTGTTAAAGAGCAAAACCCCAACAACAACAATCCCTAGCGTTGTCTGAATCCAAAAGCGTATCCAACCCATCCTCCGCAGGCCTAGGGAGAGCAGTTGAAGGTCCAGGCGATCTGTCATAAACGATTTCCAAATGATGTATCAAACTTGCCATCAATTCCATCAGTGTGCACAGAAACCTTGATTTCTCTTTGTTCTCCACTTGAAGCAAGAACCCCTACTTCATTGGCGTTAGGGAGTTTTGATGGCCTTCACTCAGGACATAGAAAAGTAATAGAATCAATTGTTAACGATGATCTAGGGATACCAACTGTAGTGAGTTTCTGGCCACACCCAAGAGAAATTCTTTATTCAGAAACAAGGTTACGTCTAGATCTTCCTCAAGAAAAAACCTCATTACTGTCTCCTTTAGGTGTAAAACAGTTAGTTTTAATTCCTTTCGATCATTCTCTTGCAGCTTTAAGTGCTGAAGAATTTGTATCAAAAATGCTTATAAAAACCCTGAAAGCTAAAACCATTGCAGTTGGAGCAAACTTTAGATTTGGTAAGAACAGAACCGGGAATACATCAATTTTAAAAAAGCTTGCTGAAGATCAAGGTGTAAAGGTGTCCATTATTCCACTCCTTGAAGATCAATGCGGCCGAATGAGTAGTAGCCGAATCAGATCTGCTCTTCGCGATGGCAATCTAAAAGAAGCAAAAATACTCATGGGGCGGCCATATCAATTCACCGGAAAAGTAGTTAAGGGAAAGGGATTAGGTACAAAAATCGGCTGGCCAACTGCGAATCTTTTAGTAGATGGAAGAAAATTTCTACCCAAAATAGGAGTTTATTCTGCATGGGCATGGTTTGAAAATAACAATTCACCTATGCCTGCAATTATGAATCTTGGTCCCCAACCAACTATTGATCCTTCTTTACCTTCAGCTGTAGAAGTACATCTTTTAGATCAAAAAATAGATTTAAAAAAACTCTAATCTCATAATTGAGCCTGTTGATAGACAAAGGGGGCAGATCCGATTCGAAAACATCGAAGAACTATCCAGTCAAATCACTAAAGACGTTGATCAAGCTAGATCCCTATTAGAAACCATAAAGCTCGAGGAGCCTAAAGCGGAGTTGGATAAGCATTAGTCAATCCCCAAACAATAAAAAACCCAATCCCCCCTAGTAAAAGGACACCCCATACAAGGACATTAATTGTGCTCTGTGACTCTCCATTCTCCATGAACTAGTTAGCATGTGATTATGCCAAGATTGGCATGAAAATCATGTCTGATGTTCAATTAAGTGATTTCCGTGTTGCTCAGCTCATAGATGCAAATCTAGATAGAGCTCGAGAAGGTCTTCGGGTGATCGAGGATTGGTGCCGATATAGCACTAACCAAGAGAAATTAGTCATCACCCTTAAAAACCATAGACAAACGCTTGGACATCATCATAAGCATATTTATAAGCAAGCAAGATGCCCTAGCAAAGACCTTGGTGTAGGTCTTCAACATAAGGAACAACAAAAAAGAAAAACAGTTAAAGCTATCCTCGAAGCAAACTTCGCTCGTGTCCAAGAAGCTTTAAGAGTTTTAGAAGAATTTTCACGTATTACAGATCCATTACTCGCAAAAAGTGCGGCATCTATGCGCTATGAGTTATACGAGCTAGAGACAAAATTAATAGAAGAGACTTTGTCATTTGAGAGGCATAGAAAACTAATTTTATGCAATTTATGTCTTGTAACCAACCCTTCAGATAATCTAATAAAAATAGTATCTAGTGTGATTAATTCAGGTGTAAAAATGATTCAATACAGGCTTAAAGAAGGAACAGATTTTGACAGAATAAAAGAGGCCAAAGAGCTTTCATCAATTTGTAAAAGATATGGAGTTCTTTTTATTATTAATGACCGGATAGATCTAGCTCTTGCCGTTGAGGCAGATGGTGTTCATCTTGGCCAAAATGACATGCCTATTGATATAGCAAGGTCACTTCTAGGTGAAAGTCGAATAATTGGCAAATCAACAAGTTCTCGTGATGAAATGTCAATTGCTCAAAAAGAGGATTGTGATTATCTCGGTGTAGGACCTATTTACGATACAGCGACGAAAAAATCATTAACAGGTAAAGGAACTAGTTTGATAAATCTCGCTTCTGAAAACATAACGCTCCCT
This sequence comes from uncultured Synechococcaceae cyanobacterium, assembly GCA_902634405.1. Taxonomy (GTDB): domain Bacteria; phylum Cyanobacteriota; class Cyanobacteriia; order PCC-6307; family Cyanobiaceae; genus CACPJY01. Next base: position 169,436 of record CACPJY010000002.1, on the reverse strand, counting down.
TGGTTTGCCATAGGTGGAATCAATACGACAAATGTCGAAGAAGTTCGTAAATCTGGCTGCACTCGAATAGCAGTTTCGGGTGCGATCATGGCTTCAGAAAATCCACAAGACTCTGCTTCAGAGCTTTTAAAAAGAATCCAATGAATATAAAAGTCAATGGGAATACAAGGTTTATTGATCCAGCCGCACTAAACCAACCAAATCTCAAAAATGTAATAAAGCAGCTAGGCCATGAACCAGATCTTGTGGTTGTTGAGTTGAATGGGCGTATTGTTACTCCTACATATTGGGAAAACCAAGAAATTAAAGATGGTGACAACATGGAGATTGTCACGATAGTTGGGGGAGGCAATTAGAGTCACTGAAAATCCTTTTTTTGCAATGGCCCTTCTACCATTGTCGAATCAATCTAAAAAAATAAAACGCTGGTTAACTTTCTTGTTAATCCCGATATTTCTTGTCGGTTTAATCATTGCTCAACCCCAAACCAGTTTTGCAGCAAGTGGGGGTCGTATTGGAGGAGGAAGCTTTAGGGCTCCTTCTATTCCTAGATCAGGTGGTTATAGAGGTGGTTATCCTGGCGGATATGGCGGATATGGCGGATATAGAGGAGGAGGGATTGGCTTCCCATTTTTAATACCTTTTTTTGGGTTTGGAGGTGGAGGCCTATTTGGATTCCTAGTTCTAATGTCCATTGTCGGAGTGATAATTAATGCCGTAAGAGGAAGTTCTTCAGGTCAAAGACCACTAATTAGCGATTACGGAATAACTGCTCAAAACCAGTTAGGCCCAGTAACAATTTCACAATTACAATTAGGACTTCTTGCTAAAGCAAAAGAGGTCCAAAAAGACCTTAGAGAGCTTGCATCAACTGCTGATACGGCATCTCCTCTAGGACTACAAAGAGTTCTTCAAGACACAACTCTTGCACTTCTCAGACAGCCGGACCTATGGGTATACGCAAACTTAGAGAATGGGCAAGTACCCTTTAATTCAGCAGAAACAACCTTTAATAGACTCTCTCTAACTGAGAGAAGCAAGTTAAAAGAAGAAATCACAATTAATGTATCCGGCAATCTAAATTCAAATAACTCATCTACAAAAAAGCCTGGCGATGCTGATGTTGGCAATGAATACATTGCAGTAACTGTATTAATTGCTTCTAAACAAAATTTAAATCTTAAAAAATGTAGCACAGAGCAAGACCTTAAAGAGGCATTGAGAATAATTGGATCTATATCCTCTAATGATTTGATGGCAATAGAGGTCATTTGGCAGCCTGAAGGAATTGGAGAAGTCCTAACCTCAGGCGATTTATTGACAACCTATCCAAACTTGCAACACCTTTAAAAAGGTTTGATATTGGGCCTTCAACAAATTCTTTACAATTTCTTCCACGAATATTGTGCAACACGAACAAAATCAGGGCTTCGAGACATATACATTGTCATGAGTTTTTTAAACAAAGGTGTCCAGTTCCTCACGCCCTGATACACGAACCATGAAGTGGGAGAGCAATGGTGAATTGGCACCTAGCGATCTTTCAGCGCTGGTAAACCGTCTGCTTGATGTAGAAGAATCTGCAAATCACAGCAATGAACTAACCAGACTTGGTACCAAATACGAAGATTCAGATTAATTTCTGCATTCCCCCTTGCACAATTTGCTCGGTTGCTGCAATTTTGAGTGAACTAATAAATACTGAATGTCTAGAAGACCTCTGCAATGGGTCAACACACCAGTTTTGATGGAGGCCCTTTTACGCTACCAACAAGGTCGACTACCAACATCTATGAAATTATGGGTAGAAAACATACTTGAAATAAACACACATTCCGATAGTTGCCTACTGCAAGACTCATCTCATACTTAGAATTTCCTAGGTTTTAGAACTATTAGCAAGAGATTTAACAATCCTCAGCGCTGCCATCGCTGCTCCATATCCATTATCAATATTCACTATTACAAGGCCAGGTGCACAACTAGATAACATTCCATTCAAAGCAGATCTCCCTCCTGCGCTAACTCCGTACCCCACTGAGATAGGCACTCCAATAACAGGCTGAGGTACCAAGCCTGTAAGGACAGTTGGCAATGCTCCCTCCATACCAGCACAAGCAATAAGAGCAGTTGCTCTACTTATTTTTGGAAGTTGATCAAGAAGTCTCTGCAATCCAGCAACTCCAACATCCAAAAAGAGTTGAGAAGAAATTCCATGCCATCGAAGAGCAAGATCTGCCTCAGAAGCAACTTGCAAATCACTAGTACCTCCACTTAATACAAAAACATCCCCCCAAGAACTATTTAAATCAAGTGGAGTGCCCATTGTTAAACAACGAGCTTGCTGATGAAATTCAACTGAACCACGAAAAATACTGGCGACTTTTGACGCCTTGACAGAATCCACTCTTGTTACAAATGCAGGCTTTTTGAGAGCTTCTAGCTTTGAAAAAATTTCAGCAATTTGCTCATGTGTTTTATGTTCGCCCCATATGGCCTCAACCATCCCAATCCTATTTTCACGTTCCAGGTCAAGTCTTATCTGGGGAGAAGTCATTGAGGGATTAACTCAGCTTCACGGGTAATAGGGAAAGGGTTGCCATTTAGTTGACCAGTAAATTCCCTAGATAGAGATTCAAATCTTTTCTGAACTAAATTTAATTCTTCTTGAGAAATTGATTTCCAATCATTTCTGCTAGACCAACGAATAAAAATATGACCTTCATTTCTATCTCTATCCCAAAAGAGTTGTCGGTCTAGAAAACCTTTTTGATTTTCCAACCAAAGACTCCAAGAATCTTTTTCTGCTCTCAACCATGCCTCACGAAACTCTACTGGGACATCAAGGCGAAGATATTCAATAGAGACCCTATCTAAATTCCAACCTTCCAAAGCTTCAGCTCTCACTTGACAAGAAAAGATCATAAAAACACAAATCAATATTGCAACATATTTAATGAGTCCCAACCAAAAATCTTTAAGAGAAGAAGCTTTCATGAGTTTTGAAGCAATACAACGGCTTGACAACTAATTCCCTCCTCCCGGCCCTCTGCACCAAGACACTCATTTGTAGTTGCTTTTACGCCTACTGCATCAACCTCTACATTCATTCTTTTTGCCAGATTAGATCTCATCGTATTTATATGAGGTTTGATTTTTGGTCGCTCAGCAACTAGTACAGCATCAGAATTTATTATTCGCCAACCATTCTGACCAACCAACTCAACCACTTTTTCCAAAAGTTCCATACTGTCAGCTCCAAGCCATTTGGGATCTTCAGGGGGGAAATACTTGCCGATATCCCCAAGAGCTAGAGCTCCAAGCAAAGCATCCATTACTGCATGTACCAAAACGTCAGCATCGCTATGACCATCAAGTCCCAACCCATCTGGATGTTTTAGTTCTACACCCCCGATTATTAAAGGCCGCCCCTTGACAAGTCTATGGATGTCGTAACCGTTGCCAATTCGCAAATTCATGGCATTCGAATCAATTGAATCCATTCTCAATGCTCTAGGGTCCTGATTTGCAACCCAACGAGAAAAAAGATCAGGTCTTCTGTTTTTAGTGCGGAGTTCTCTTTGGTTTTGACGCCATAAATTTATAGCTTTGTGGTCTCCACTAAGTAATACTTTTGGAACGACCATATCTCTAAATCGAGCAGGTCTTGTGTAATGAGGATGTTCAAGCAAATTTGACGAATGGCTCTCATCCACTAATGAATCTGAACTACCCACGGTTCCAGGAAGCAGTCGCACAACTCCATTTATCAACGTCATAGCAGGTAGTTCTCCACCTGTCACAACAAAATCACCAACACAAATCTCTTCATCAGCCAAGGTCCTGATTCTTTCATCAAATCCCTCATATTGCCCACAAATAAGAACTAAATGATCATGTGATAGAGCAAGCCTTTGCAAATCACATTGTTGTAGAGGTCGACCCTGGGGGGTAAGCAAAACAACCCTTCTTGTAAAGGTTGCGGGAATAGAATCAAAAGCGGCAAAAACTGGTTCAGGTTTAATAACCATCCCAGGTCCTCCTCCATAAGGCTCATCATCAACTTTTCTATATCGATCTAGAGCGAAATCTCTGGGGTTGTGAACATAGAGTTTGGCAAGATCCGAAGAAAATGCACGTCCTATAACCCCCAGCTTATTAAGCGAGTCAAAAGCCCCTGGGAAGAGACTAATTACATCAATTCGATAAGAATCCATATTCTCCTAAAACTTGCTAAAAAGAAAATTGAAATTGATTAAGCTTGACTAACGCTTAACACTATAATTGGAAATAAATTAAATACCAAAGCTCTATTTAATCAATTATTAGAGGTATTTGAGAATTGTAAACTCAAATCAACTATCTACGTAGCCTAATTCTTGTAAACGAGCTGGTTTACTTCTCCAACCAGGTATTACCTTTACAAATAATTCTAAGTAAACTGGTCCGTCAAAGAAATTCTGCATCTGAAGACGTGCACCTTTACCAATATTTTTCAACATTGAGCCCCCTCTCCCAATTAAAATACCTTTTTGACTTTTACGTTCAACTATTATAGTCGCTAGAATAGCTATCTTAAGTTTAGTGTTCTGCTTACCTTTTAATTCTTTCATTTCATCTATTCTATCAATACTTACAGCTACACTATGTGGTATCTCTTCCCTTGTAAGGATCAAGACCTGTTCTCGAATAAGTTCTGAAAGTAAAACTTTTTCAGGTTGATCAGAGACCATACCCTTAGGATACAATGCCGGTCCTAAAGGTAACTTTTGCTCTAAAGAATCTAATATCTCATTACAACCTTCTCCAGAAACTGCACTACATTTATACAAAGGCCATTCAGTTCCATCTAAAAGTTGCTCATATTGTGATTGGAGGTTAAAGCTTTGTTCACCTTGAACTAAATCCCACTTATTAAGAACGACAAACACAGGTTTTTTATTACGTTTAAGTAGATTTACAATGAAAACATCTCCTCGCCCAGGAGATTGGCAGCCTTCAAACATCAAAAGAACAATATCAACCTCTCCAATTGATGAACGAGCACTATTAACTAGTCTTTCACCTAATAAATGATGAGGTTTATGGATACCAGGAGTATCCAATATCACAAGCTGAGCATATGGGGTGGTAACTATTGCCCTCAGTCTTGTTCGAGTGGTTTGTGCAACTGGGGAGGTAATCGCAACCTTTTCGCCTACAAGACGATTCAACAAAGATGATTTACCAACGTTTGGCCTTCCTATCAAAGCGACAAATCCGGAACGATAATCCTGATTTTGTTTTTCAAATTCTGGCATGATTGGAGAAATAGTTGACTTACAGGTAGTCACCAATTCATTCATTAACCGATGAGCTCTAAAACACCAAGCTTTGAACAAGCTATAGAAATTGCAGCGATGTGGTGTAAAGCTTGGGAGAATGAAGAAATTAGTGATGAAGTAATAGCAGAAAGGATAAGTGAGTTAATACTTACTCCAGATGGGGCTCGGGGTTTTTTTGTATTAAGCCTTGCTAGCGATTGTCCTTTAATTGATCGACTTCCTGATCCATTAGTCATGAAGCTTAGGGAAGCTGGTGAGCCAATTGTCGACATAACTGTCCGCAACCTTGCTATGAGTACAGCTATGCAGATACATCACCTAAGAGAATCAAATGAAATAGCCCGTCATGGATCGGAAAGGGTAACTGCAAGATGCAGGGAAATATTAAAAATATTAGATCCATATCAAGTAAAGGAACGTCTCCAAAAACTTCTCAACGGGTTAAAAGGGAAAGGAGAGGATGTGCAATTCTTAAATCGCTGGAATTATGATTCTGAGCAGAAAGATGCCATTTCCCAAAATATAAATTCAATAGCAGAAAATTAAAAAAGGGGCCAGATTGCCCCTTTCTTAATTTTAATTTTTCTCGATTAGATTAATCTCTACGACCACCACCTTGCAATGCAATCATTAACCTTAGAATAAAAATAAATAGGTTTATATAAGTTAAATACATTCCCAAAGCCCCAGCAAGATATTGATCATCCCTATAGGTACGGGGCATAGTGTAAAAATCAACAAAGGACATTCCCACAAAGAGAACGGTACCAAATCCAGCAATCATCAATTCAAAGCCACTACCTCCAAACATCCCAGGTGCAAACAAACCTCCAATTATCTGAACCACCATTGCAATAATTAAACCAATGAGGCCTAGACCTACTACTCCCGACAAGGCTTGACCAACACTATCGCTCATTCGCCGCCCTACAACCGATGCAATTGCAAAAGTAATTCCTGTAGCAAGAGCAGCTGTACCAACTGACCCAATACCAGCAGTACCTATAGCAATAGCAACAATGCCGCTAAGAGTGAAGCCAGTAATTAAACTGTAAGCACTAAGTAAAGGCAAGGCAGTCGAATTGTTTGCCTTCATAGCTACATTTTGTGCTACAAAGAAAAGAATCAAGTTCCCAATCAATGAAACCCAAAACAAGGGCATAAACATTGTTGGATTGGTTGCTTGAAGAGAAAGCCCTCCAATAACACCACCTGCAGTTAGGACCATTCCACCACCTACATATGGCAGAGCTTTATTAACTACATTTGGACCAACTAAAGCACTCGACTGTGCCTCTCTAATGGCCTGTTGGAAATTACTGCTTGCTGGCATAGCTCACCAGATCAATTAACAAACATACTTTGACAGGAAAAACATAATACTGCCCAATTTTTATGTGCGGATGTCCCTATTTAGTCACTTGGAGTCTTTACGAGCATATGCATTCACGACCTTCTGAACAAGCGGGTGCCTAACAATGTCTTCAGCCGTAAGCTGGCAAACGTTTACTCCTTCAATAGCGCCAAGCAATTCAACCGCCTCAGCAAGTCCACTCTCTTGTCCATGAGGCAAATCAACTTGTGTTAGATCACCAGTAACAACCATGCGTGAATGTTCCCCTAACCTTGTAAGCACCATCCTCATTTGAGATGTTGTAGTGTTTTGTGCTTCATCAAGTATTACGAAAGCTTTATCAAGGGTCCTCCCTCGCATGTAAGCCAATGGAGCAACTTCAATGAGACCTCTTTCTAGAAGGATTGATGTTTTCTCTACTCCCAAAAGTGTATGCAAAGCATCGTAAATAGGTCGTAAAAAGGGATCGACTTTCTGTTGTAAATCACCAGGTAAAAAGCCAAGTCTTTCTCCAGCTTCTATAGCAGGTCTAGCTATTAATAATCTTTCAACTCTTCTATCATTAAGCATTCCAACTCCTAACAAAGTTGCCAGAAAGGTTTTCCCTGTTCCAGCTGGACCAATAGCAAATGTCAAATCATGACTTTGAATTGCCTTGAGATATTCCTTCTGCCTACATGTTCTTGGCCTTAACAACTCGCCGCTTTGACTTCGTGCAAGAACCTCATTTCTTAAAGCAGCATGTTCATTTGCTTTGCCTTCATTAAGAGCTATTAGAGCTGCTCTTAAGTCAACTAGTGAGAGGTTCTGTCCTTCTTGCCATAAATACCGACTTAGCTCTAGGACCCCAATTGCTTTTTCTAATTCTGAAGGACTTCCTTGAATCTCAAGTTGAAGGCCCCTTATTACAAAATAAGCTCCAGTGAGAGCTTTTAAATGATCCAGCGTTTGGTTAGCCTCACCAGACAAAGCCAAAGCGGCCTCAAAATGAGGAAGTTCTAAGACGAAGCGGCCTTTACGAGGAGCTTCGGTCATGGGATTATTCAGCTTTTAGATGAGTCATCAGGGGATGAATCTACAGACTGGTCGGGTGATGGGCTTTCTATTACTTCAGCTTTAGCTGGAATAGCTTCTTTTTCTGCTTTGTTTTTGGATGCCTTACGTGCTGCAGCCTGCTTTGCTTTCCCTACAATCTCAGCTGGCCTAACACTTTTTTCCAACAGGCCGCCCTTTTCTAGCAATGACCTAACAGCATCTGTAGGCTGCGCACCCTGACTCAAGCGCAATCTGAGAGCCTCAGTATCTAAACGAGTTTCTTTAGTTCTTGGATTATAAAAACCAAGTTCCTGTAGAGGGCGGCCATCCCTACGAGAAGTGCTATTACAAGCCACCAATCGGAAACTCGCTTCTCGTTTCTTACCAAACCGCTTCAGTCGAAGCTTGATCATTCTTTCTTTTACTAAATAGGTGGACTTTATTAATGACGCAGCTAAATAAGCAGACGTCAATTGCTAATCCTAACTTGTGAAGGCTCACAAGTCTCCAAAGCCCTTCTTCTTCTTGTATGGTTTTTGCCTTTTAGGCAATCTAGAGCCACCTCTTCCTCCTTGATCTGAGGGAATCTGACCGCCACCCAATCCTGGAAATCCAGCTCCCATATTAGGTCCAGCTCCTGAAAAATCTCCCATTCCAGGGATGCCCCCACCTCTAGACATCTGCTGCATCATTCCTCGCATTTTTTGAAAGTCTGCCAAAACCTTATCCACTTCAGCAGGAGCATGACCACTACCTATAGCAACACGTCTTCGCCGGGAAGGTTGCGCAGCTAACAATTCTGGCTGAGTGCGCTCATTAGGTGTCATGGATCCAATCATGGCTTCAACTTTCTTTAATTGCTCTTCACCCTGTTTAAGCATTCCATCATCAATTTTGTTCATGCCAGGCATCATCTTGAGCAACCCCCCCAAAGAACCCATCCTTTTAATCAGCCGCATCTGATTTAGAAAATCTGAAAAATCAAATGTTGCCTCCTGCAACTTCTTCTGCATCTTTTCAACATCAGCTATTTCTACTTCTTTTTGAGCTTTTTCAACCAAGGTGAGTACATCACCCATCCCAAGGATTCGACTAGCCATCCTTTCAGGATGAAAAGGTTGTAATGCTTCTACTTTTTCTCCAGTACCAATAAATTTAATCGGCTTCCCACTAATTTTTCGAATAGAGAGTGCAGCTCCGCCTCTTGAATCACCATCAAGTTTGGTGAGTACAGCTCCTGTAATGCCTACCTTGTCATGAAAGGACTTTGTTAGATCAGCCGCCTCCTGACCAATCATTGAGTCAACTACAAGTAGCACCTCGTCAGGATTAACTGCACTTCGTATTCGAACCATCTCGTCCATCATGTCTGAATCGATCTGAAGCCGACCAGCGGTATCAACTAAAACAGTATCTATTCCTTCTTCTCGAGCCTTAGCAAGTCCTGCAGCTGCAATATCTTCGGGCTTCGAGTCAGTCCCAAGGCTGAAGACATCAACACCGATTTGAGAACCAAGAGTTTTTAATTGGTCAATAGCTGCAGGTCTATAGACATCTGCTGCAACCATTAATGCTCGTCTACCTTGTTCTTTAAGCAAAAGGCCAAGCTTTGCTGTCGCTGTAGTCTTACCAGCACCCTGCAATCCTGCCATTAGAACAACTGTTGGAGAAATCTCAGATTGCACTAAGGGAGAGTTATCTCCACCCATAACGTCAACTAATTGTTGATGAACTACCTGAATAAACTTCTGGTCTGGCTTTACTCCGCGAACAACCTCAGCTCCAATAGCATTCTGACGGACTTCATCTACAAATTCACGAGCAACTGAAAGGCTTACATCTGCCTCCAAAAGAGCACGGCGAACCTTATTAAGAGCACCTTCAATATTATCTTCAGAAATTTTAGACTGACCTTTAAGAGCCTTTACCGCCTCTTCAAATCGTTCAGAAAGCTCATCAAACATAGTGATTTAAAAATAAAGTAAGAATAAAAAGTCAAGAGGTAATCATAACTAGTGTCTCTAGAGATGATTATCAAGTTGAGGTTTTGAAGTCATAGATTCTCCAAACGCCGTCACCTCTCCCAAGAATATAGGTAACTAAAAGATTAGGTATAGAGGTCTCTGAAATTATTTGACCTTTTTCATCCATTCGTTGATCCTTGTATATCAACCTTGTCTTTAATTCAATTCTACCTTTCGTTCTACTAACGATTTCTAATGAAGCTATAGATGTTTGAACATACTGTTTCTGATTAAGCAAAGAGTCTTTTTTTCTAGCTTCTAAAACAATCTGAACTAATTTTTTACTAGCAACTTTGTTCAAATCAGTGTCTCTCTTTCCTTCCAATATTTTTGATTTGCTATAAAGCCATGACTCGATAAGCAATTTAAGTTGCGATTCATTTGGCTCATCATCAAGCAAAAGATTGATTGATTTTTCGGTCAATTCAACAACTTCTTCATTTTCAACTATAGAGTCTTTCTTAGATGACACAGAATCATTTATTCCTAGGTTGACTTGATTCAAAGTAGAAGTATTATCTTTTGTTCTATAACGCATCGAGAAAAAAGAAACTATAAATACTGCTACTATAAAAGCAACAAAAGTAGAAATCTTAAAGATAGACTTACCTTTAAAATAGTATGCGTAAGAGAGGTTATTTCTTGTATTATTTAATCTTGCAAAGAAAATATCAATAAGATCTTGAACAGAAAGTCTATTGTTATTTTTCTCTAGATCATCTAACTGATCTTTAACAACATTTTCTTGTAATTCTGAATTAGAAGAATTGTTTTGATCATTAGTTTTGTTTATGTCATTATCTTCCAACTCTTTGGGTTCGTCAATAGGCGACTTCGTAAATAGGGAAAAGCCGATAGCAGAAGAGCTTTTTCGTTCTATTTGTTCTATATAAGTCTGAACATCTCTGTCAGCGAACCAGGCTTCTAAGTCAACTCTTTTTGCATCAATATCTCTATATCCTGGAAGAACATCTTTGCGTAACCAGTTACGGCAATATTCACAATAGGCCGCAAGTTCATCTCCTGGGAAAGTATCAATCCAATCAGCCAAACCTTGATCAGGGCTAAGGCGAAAACGTTCTTGTACCTTTACCAGATCAGCCAACAAAAGATCTATACAAGCCAATAAAGGCATTGAATCTAAACCCTTCAAATTAATTCGTTGAAGACGCCTCCTAGCTTTTTCTAGAAGTACTGGTTTCCGTCGAGAGAACCCAGCTGCAACTAAAGAAAGAATTCCTAGGAAGGCTGAATCTCTAGATCCACTCTTATGCCAATTATTGAAAAGGTCAATTTGTTCCTGAACGGTAAGAAATGAACGTATTTGTTGAAAAAAACGTTCAAACTCAGTTTGATCCAAATCGAGATTCGGGCCAAGAGATCTTTGTCCTTCTAAGCCTCCCCTTCTCGTGACATAAAGATCTAGCAAGTTAATTCCTTCTTGGTGGGAAACTTCGTCACCCAGATCTCTGCTCAGTAAATCAAGTATTCGATAAGGGAGTAAAGAATCTAATTCTTTTTCTATTTGAACTCGCACATCTGGAAGCTTTCCCATCCTTTGGAGCAATCTCAAACCTTCCTGCAAAATTGTTGCTGCGGATTCATAACGCCTATCTTCTTGATCTTGTATAGCCGCACTTCTGCAGGAAAGAGAGGCCAAGAGAGTTAAATCAGCTTCTCTTCCACTACCCAAAGCAGGAGTCTGAGGGGGCCTCAGAGACTTAAAAGATTGTTTGAATGCTTCATGAGGACACTTAGCCTCCCAAAGCAAAATCAAACCACCAATTTCTCTGCTTGAAGAAATTTCCAGTCCAGCAGCTCCTTCCAACAAGGCGACTTCATATTCCTTTCGCTTATCTGTATCAGAAAGTAAATCTGACGAAGTCTTTAAAAGTTCAGACCTTTGTAATAAAGCTTCTTGAGTGAAGCCATCTTCAGGGGGATGCTCCAAGCGAACTTGAAGTGTTCTTACTACTGCTGATCTATCAGCAGAAGGGCTAACACCAAGCAACCTGAAGTGATCTATAAGCAATTCCACCAGCTAATAAGTCATTAGCTTAAGACTCTAGACAGTGAAAGGGGTTTTGCCCATTCCATTACTCAGACCCTTACAGTCGTATAAACAACTAAGAAATATTGGTTCAAAATGCAACCAAAAACCACTTCTAAAACAGCCTTGGATAATCATTCACAGCCCGAGTCCCACTTTGAAAGGATCTCATCACTGGATTACTCAAAACCCGATGAGGTCGATAGAGATACTGGGCTAAAACTATTTAAGGACATGACCCTTGGACGCCGATTTGAAGATAAATGCGCAGAGATGTATTACCGCGGGAAAATGTTTGGCTTTGTTCACTTATACAACGGTCAAGAAGCCGTTAGTTCAGGGGTGATAGGGGCCATGAAACCCAAACATGACTGGTTCTGCAGTACCTACCGAGATCATGTTCATGCCCTCAGTGCAGGAGTCCCTGCTAGAGAAGTAATGAGTGAACTTTTTGGTAAAGAGACTGGATGCAGCAAAGGGAGAGGTGGTTCTATGCATCTTTTTTCAAAAGAGCATCACCTTCTAGGAGGGTATGCCTTTATCGGTGAAGGGATTCCAGTAGCTCTTGGATCCGCTTTCACAAGTCGATATAAAAGAGATGCTCTTGGGGAAAAGAACAGTGATGCAATTACAGCCGCATTTTTTGGAGATGGAACTTGTAATAATGGACAATTTTTTGAATGCCTAAACATGGCTCAATTATGGAAACTTCCAATCATCTTTGTAGTAGAAAATAATAAATGGGCTATTGGTATGGCCCATGATCGAGCGACAAGTGACCCCGAGATTTGGAGAAAAGCTATTTCTTTTGGTATGGCAAGTGAAGAAGTAGATGGTATGAATGTGCTTGCAGTTAGGGCGAGTGCAAAACGTGCAGTAGAAAGAGCAAGGGCTGGTGAAGGGCCAACTCTTTTAGAATGCCTTACATATCGTTTCCGAGGCCACTCACTTGCTGATCCAGACGAACTAAGAGCAGAAGAGGAGAAACAATTTTGGGCCGAAAAAGATCCAATACATGGTTTAGAAAAAGATCTAACTAATCTTTCCTTAGTAAAAAATAGTGAATTACGTGCTATTGAAAAAGAAATCGATGCGGAAATAAATGATGCAGTTGATTTTGCACTTTCTGCACCTGAGCCTAATGATAAAGAACTGACACGGTATATATGGGCTGAAGATTAAACAATATTGAATGAGAAAGCTAGAGGTGTCAGATTCCTCCAGGAAGCTTTCTTGTTAAATTGCGAAGCTTTCTCAAGGCCTTTAACTCAACTTGTCTAACTCTCTCTCTTGATACTTCTAGTAATCTGCCGATTTCAGCAAGAGTATGCCTTTCATTCCCTTCGAGTCCAAACCTTAGTCTTAGAACATGCTGTTCTTGCTCACTTAGATGAGTCAACCACCTCCCCAACTGCTCATGGTGAATCATTTGTTCAACTTTATCCAGCGGTTCTTCTAAAGAAGAATCAGCAATTAAATCGCCCAAAAAACTTCTACCTTCATCTCCATTAACAGGGGCATCGAGACTACTAGTAGTCAAAGCCTGTCTCAAAAGAGAGTCGAGCTCTTCCAATGGCATATCAAGTGCCTCAGCGATTTCAAAGCGATTGGGCATTGCCCCCAATTTATGAGCAAGATCGAGACTGACTTTCCTAATAGTGGTAAGCCTTTCACTCAAATGGACAGGAAGACGAATAGTCCTGGACTGACAAGCTATTGCCCGTGTCATACTTTGGCGAATCCACCAAAAAGCATAAGTAGAAAACTTATATCCACGAGTTGGATCAAACTTTTCAACAGCCCTTTCTAAGCCAAGTGAACCTTCTTGAATTAAATCAAGAAGTTCTAATCCTTTTCCTTGGTATTTCTTTGCGACACTAACTACTAAGCGAAGATTTGCTTTCATCATTCTCTCTTTCGCGCGACGACCAATCCTTATCAGCCGTCGTTCTTTAGTTGAAAATTCTTTAGGCTCAGTTTCCAAGGCCTCACCCTCAGTAAGACTCATCATTGCTTGAACCTGGTTACCTAACTCAATCTCCTCAGCAGGAGTGAGCAGTGGAATCCGACCTATCGTGGCCAGATACCAACTTATTGGATCACTGGAACGACGCCTTTGTGATTCTTCAGTCCTTGTAGCCGCAGAAACCATTTTTCAAGTCCCCTGGAATGAGTAGGACTTTCCTACGAAAATTGATAAACCCCTTTACCTTTAAAAAAGGCTTCAGATTTATGCAAAAAAAACTACACAATTGGTAGTTATTCCTTCTCATATGGCCTGATTATTGTGTACTTCAACACATTTGCGCTCTTGGCAGGCTCTAGTGAGTTCTCCCAAAGATGAGTTAATTGAAAGAGCTGAGCTCCCCTGAGCACATACACGAGAAGCCTCAGCATGAATAAATGCTCCTATGGCCAAAGTCTTGCCCTCAGAAAAATCACCTGATGAAATTGCGAGTGCGCCAACTCCAGCCAAATAACCAGCCAAAAGGTCCCCTAATCCAGACCTTGCAACAAATGGAACTGAATTAACAAGTTGCCAAAGTGAACCATTTTTCTCAGCAATAACGCTATGAGCTCCTTTTAGTAATACTGCTGCGCCAGATAAACGAGATGCTTCCAAAGCAGCATCTAAAGGCTTCTCAGTTTTAATTTCAGGAAAAAGATTGCGAAACTCTGCTTGGTGAGGAGTGATCCAAGTTGGACCATTCCTTCGTTTTAACCAACTCCAACCTAATAAAGATCCTGCCAATCTATTAAGACCGTCAGCATCAATTACTAATAATCCACTAAAAGTACTTAAAGGCTCATCAACTAAATTCCATTGATCACCTAATGAACCCAAACCAGGACCAAAAAGTATTGAATCAACTCTTGACAAATCAAAATCTTTGAGAAAATGTCCAATTTTTGCACCTCCTTTTTTAGAAGACTCCAGAGGTGATACAAATACAACTTCTGGAGCTAATTGCCACAATAAATCTCCAATTTCTCTAGGAAGAGCAGCTTTTATGCTCCCCACCCCGCTAGACAAAGCTCCTTGAATAGTTAAGTTTGCGGCACCTTTAAAGTGATTACTACCAGAAATAATTAAGGTGCGTCCCCTTTCATATTTCATTGAATTTTGAGACGGGTTAGGAAAAGGAATAGAAGGTAAATCTTTAGAAATGATTTGAAGAGGTTGTTTAGAGCAAAAATCCTTTAAAAGGGATTGATTAATACCAATATCAATTCGGACTAAATTCCCAACAAACCCCAGCGCAGAATCTTGTATCAGTCCTCTCTTATACAAACCAACTGTCAAGGTTGTTGAGGCGATTGCTGCACTACCTAAAAAAGGGACTCCTGAATCAGGGTTCAAGCCAGAAGGTATATCGAGACTTACCAATCTCCCAGACTGGTAAAGATTTCTAGTTTGGAATAACTCCGAGAGAAAAGAGGGTAATGGGCGTGATTGAGCAAGACCAAATAAAGCATCAATCCAAAGTGAAGGATCTTTAGGATCAGGAGGTGATAGAAGTTGCTGAATTCCCAGCCATGAAACATGTCTGAAAAGCTGTGATGTCAATTCTTTCCTTATTTCAAAAGGGCACCAAATCTTCACATCTATTCCAGATAAAAATAATTCTCTTGCAACTACCAACCCATCTCCACCGTTATGCCCAGGACCAATTAACAAACACACCCCTTCCTCTAGCAAGTATTTATTTTTCTTGAACCAGGAAGTCATTCCCAGGCCTACCTTCTCCATAAGCGATGCAACAGGTAACCCACTTGCAAAGATCTTTTCTTCGATGGCTAGCATTTGGCTTGAGCTCACCAAAATGTGATCGGAATCTATCGAAGGCCAATCCACGAGAATCTCAAAAAATCTAACTTTGAAATAGCATTCGAAGGAATGCCTATTCCTAATTCAATTAATACTCAGAATAAAATGAAAAAGCTCGCACCAGCCACCTCTGTTGGTGAGAAGGTTATTCAAAAATTACGAAGCTTTCCTGGTGAACATCGTATTGCAGTAGGACTTTCTGGAGGAGTGGACAGTTCATTAACAGCTGCTTTGTTCGTTGAAGCTGGATGGGATGTTCAAGGCCTGACCTTATGGCTGTTAAGTGGTTCGGGTTCCTGTTGTTCGGAAGGACTCGTAGATGCTGCAGAAATCTGCGAACAGCTAAATATTCCTCATCACTTAATTGATTCAAGATCTACCTTTAAAACAGAAATCATTGAAAAGCTTGTAGATGGTTATAAGAACGGAATCACTCCTCTGCCTTGCTCACAATGCAATCGGATGGTTAAGTTTGGTCCAATGATCCAATGGGCACAAAAAGAGCTAGGAGTTGAACTGATTGCAACTGGGCACTATGCAAGAATTCATCATTCTGATAAATCAATTGCCTCAAGAAAGAATCTTCCATCAAGACATCAGCTATTAAGGGGGTTAGATACAAATAAGGATCAAAGCTATTTTCTATATGACCTATCCCAAGAAGTGTTAGAAAAAACATTATTTCCATTAGGTGAAATTTCGAAATCTGATACAAGAAAAGAAGCATCTAGGATTGAATTATCAACAGCAGATAAACCAGAAAGTCAAGACCTATGCCTTGCTGAACACTATGGTTCGATGAAAGCCTTTCTTGATAATTATCTTTTGCCTAGACAAGGTGAGATAATTCTTCAAGATGGCACAAAATTAGGTCAACATGATGGGATAGAACACTTCACTATTGGACAAAGAAAAGGCCTAGGAATCTCATGGAAAGAGCCACTCCATGTGATAGAAATTGATCCTAATAGAAATCTTGTAATAGTTGCTCCCCGTGAAGATGCTGGCAAATTAGAATGTATTGTAGGAGCAATAAACTGGGTTTCTATTGCACCTCCAAAAAAGAAAATCAGTGTAGAAGTTCAGCTACGTTATAGAAGTAAGCCAGTTGTAGCAGAATTGCTTCCTCTAGATCCAATTCAAAGTGATATTGAAAAAGAGAGGCCTTCAAGATGTAGATTAGAGTTTAAAGACGAACAATTTTCAATTACACCTGGACAAGCTGCAGTGTTTTACTTAAATGACTTACTCCTTGGTGGAGGACTAATTACTAGGTAATTGATATTGCAATCAGAAATGAGTCATTTCATTACCCTAAAAACAAAAAGCATTAAAAATACAAAAAATAGAAAAAGAAGAGGATAATCACCAAATTTCGTATAAAAAGTTTGCTGTGTAGAAAGTCTGAGATTAGCTAAACCAACACCACTTTTAAAGGGTTCAACTAGCTCCCTTACTTGACCTGTTGGTGAAATCAAAGAAGAGGGTCCTGTATTAGAAGCAGTAACAAGTTCCCTCCCAGTCTCAATACTTCTCAACTGAGCAAGTGCAAGGAATTGTCTTTGTAAAGAAATAGGGTACGGGTCAAGATTTGCTATTGATAAAACCCATTCAGCCCCGGATTCAACAGCCTTAGCTATAGCATTCCCATCAGTTAATTCATAACAAATAGCAACAGCCGCCAAAGGACCCTCCCAATCCAAGAGGCGGGATGGGGGGCCAGGAGCAATTCCTCCAATAGCAGATAAACCAGGGATACCTCTTCCAAAAAATGTTGGCATCCACTCCCCTAGAGGAACTAAACGATGTTTATCTATGAACCTTGATGAAATAGTGGCATCCTTTTCAAAAAACAAAAGAGTGTTTCTTAACTGCCCATTTGCCCAGCGGAACCCTCCAGCAAGCAATCTAAGTGGCGCAGGTGAAGGAAGTTGTTTTTGACTAAAAAGGGTGCCTTCAGGAACAACCAGAACATTTGCTCCCATCTCAATAGCCGAATCAAAACTCTTTTGAAAAGACTTTTGCAAAAGGTCTTGCTGTTCTGCTGAGAATTTCACCCGCACCGGGATAGCTGTTTGCCATACAGCAACGTTAATAATTCCCTCTGGACTGACAGGTCTCAACAAACTATTGCCCAAAAAACTTGCGGCAAAAACAATTGCAAGTAGTAAAGATATCTGTCTAAAGAAAGTCAATCCAACGCGCCAGGAAATATAAGTTCGCCAAACCATCCAGCCTATTAAAAGCTCCAAAGTTGCTAATCCACCAGAGCCAAACCATCTCGCTAAACCCACTAATGGAAGATCATGCGGGAAAAGACTTGATGCAAGCCCGATCCAAAAAAGAGGCATTTTTGAAAGTAGCACCTCAGAAAGTCCCCATATTGAAGACATAACTAAAACAAAAGAAAAACTTGAGGAGTTATCTCTTTCCTTAGAAATCACACTGCCCAAAATCTTGCCAATTAGTGTCCAAGAACTTACAAGTAATCCTCCAAAAGCAGAACATATAAGCCAAATAAGAATTACCAGAGGAAAGCTAAATAAATCAGGGACTCCTATCCAGCCCAAAGGATGAAGCTCCAGAATCCATACATGGCTAACAAGTACAGCTAAAGCTCCCCATAAAAAGGCTCCATAAAAATCCCTAAAAGTCGACCACAAGAGAGCTAATGCTAAGACCATCAATACAAACCAGCCTTCAGTTAGGCAATAGCCTGCAATGAGTCCACCGAAAGAACCCTCAATCAGCGAAATTATTCGCTGATTCTGATTATTCATATGATGAATATAAACAGAGTGGCCTCAATGGACTAAACATTGCTTTTATTTGAGGTGATAGAGAAATTAGCAAATAAAAAGAATTCCTTTATTTGTCTAGTAAAAGAAAAGCTGTAAGAATCAAAGAAATTCACAACTAATTTCAGTGCGCGAAATTTTTATCAGTACAACAGTTTGCATTCTTTGTCTTGTTTTGGCTGTAGCAAGTCAAATCATCTCACCCTCCGATGTTCAGGCTTCACAAAATGATCTGTCTTTTAAAGTGAATGAAACTCTTGACAAGGTTTCTCCCAAGAACAGTTTGTTTGAACTAGACCCTGAAGATCCAAACCCTACTCTTTTTGCAATGGCTCCAGAGAAAACCAATGGAAAAGCTTCTGCACTTGGAGGGCCTATCGAATCAAAATCATCACAAGTGACAGCAAGTGGTCTTCAAATTACGGAACTCCTAGTGGGCGAAGGCCCAGAAGCGACTGCAGGACAAACTGTTTCAGTTAACTACAGGGGTACTCTGGAAAATGGCACCGAATTTGATAGTAGTTATGGGAGAGGTCCTTTCAACTTTCCCCTTGGTGCAGGAAGAGTCATTAAAGGTTGGGACGAAGGTGTAGCAGGGATGAGAGTAGGTGGGAAGCGTAAATTAGTTATCCCACCTGATCTTGCCTACGGAAGTAGAGGAGCTGGAGGAGTGATCCCACCAAATTCAACATTGGTTTTCGAGATAGAGCTTCTAGGTGTTAAGTAATTATTTTGATTTTTCGGTTCAAAGCACCACCCATAATCCAAACCCTCCGCTAGATTGTTTATGGTGATTTTTTTTAAGAAGATGTTGCAATCGGCACTTTCAGCAATCTTTAAGCGCCTCCCTGCTTCAACAGCCAAGGCTCATTGCGATGGACCATGTGGTGTCTACGATCCGGCTTCAGCTCGTGTAGCAGCAGAAGCAGTGCTATCAATGACAAAAAAATTGATAGCCATGGCACCACCTTCTGGAAATGACGCAAGTGCCTGGGCAGAATATAACAATACTTTTTCAAGGTATGTGGCCATTAAGGAAGAGCAGGCACAAGAAACCAAGAAAGAACTTTTAATTTTATGGACTGACTATTTCAAGCCTGAGCATCTTGCAACTTTCCCAGATCTTCACGACACTTTTTGGAAAGCAGCAAAACTTTGCAGCGCTACCAAAGTGAACATTGATCAAGCAAAAGCAGAAGAACTACTTAAGGTTGTAGAAAAAGTGCACAACATGTTCTGGAAATCCAAGGGTCGTGCGGACGCCTGGGTCACTGCAAGCTAAAAAAGAAAAACCAAAAGAAGCCTCCTGGCTATCTTTGGTAAAAGTTTTAGCTGGGCTCTATAAAATCTGTAAAGTTGATGGAGAGTCGATGAGCCCAACACTTTCAAAAGGTGATATTGTTATTTATAGAGCACTAGAAAAAGAAGATCTCGATAAACTTAAAGGTAAGATAATTGTATTTATTCATCCACTAAAAGGAAAATTTCTAATGGTGAAAAGAGTCAAAGAAGCAACCACTTTAGGGATTGAGGTGAGGGGAGATAATGAGAATTCAAGTATAGACAGTAGGCAGTTTGGGAATATCAATAAAAGCAATTTAATAGGCTTGGTTGAATATTTTGTAGACCTAAGTAGTAGCGAGAACCGTTCAAATAAGATAAAGATGTTTGGGCTAAATCGAATATCAGATCTAACAATTTTTTTTAACTCTTAAGTTTTAAGCTTATGGAAAGGTCTTCTGCAACCAAAAGAAACCAGTAACTAAAGACAATCCACCTGTAGAAGCAAAAAGTATTGGCATTGCACGTTTGCTAACTTTAAGAGTGGCTAAAGACAACACAGCCAAAAACAAACCCATAACAACAACCGAAGCGAAAAGATATGCAGCCATATAGGCAAAGGCTGCGAAAGGAGGTAGAGCCAATGCAGGTATAACTGCCAAAAAGTGACTTGCTCCAGCTAATCCATGTAAAAGGCCTAAGCTTGTAGCTTTATGAGAATGATTTGAATGTCTTTTGTGGCTTCTGATATGCAAATGAACATGCTCATGATTGGCCCCGTTTGAGTGATTATGCTTATGAGTATGAATATCTAGCCCAAGCGAAGTTCTAATTGCCATAAAACCAATAACTAATAAAGCAACACCTACTGCAAATTCAGCCAATGAAGAAACTCTTTCAATCTTTGCAAGATCTTTGAAAATTACTGCAAAAAGAGAAAGCAACAAAACTCCTACTGAGTGACCCAATCCCCAAGCAATTCCTGATTTAAAGGCTTCTCCAGGATTACGGAATGAGCACGGAGCCATACTGACGAGATGATCCGCACCACCGACAACATGTAGTGCCCCTGCGGCTAAGCCAGTGAAGATACTGATCAGCATTGAAATACTGTTCGCAGAAAAATAATATCTGCTTGATTCTGATTAAAGAATGTCGATTCATTCATGAATTAACTTTTCCAAAGCAGCTTTAACATCTTTTTGCTTCATAAGTGACTCGCCTATGAGAACCGCATCTGCACCTGCTGACGAGACCCGGTCTAGATCTTTTCGATTAAAAAGACCTGACTCACTAACAATTGTGACTCCTTGTCTAGTCAATTCTTCCCTGAATTCAGCTAAAAGGGATTCAGTACAAGCTAAGTCTGTTTTAAATGAAGCTAAATCACGATTATTTATTCCAATTAATGGAAACATCTCGAGTTTTAGTACACGTTCCAGCTCTTGAGAATCATGAACTTCAAGCAAAACATCTAGTCCTAACCCTTCTGAGACTTTAGCTAAATAACTAAGATCTTGGTCTGACAGGACTGCTGCAATAAGTAATGCAGCATCTGCCCCAGCAGCCCTAGCTTGAAAGAGTTGGTAAGGAGTAAAGATAAAATCTTTACAAAGAATGGGCAAGTCAACTGTTTTTCTAACTTTGACTAGGACATCAAAGCCGCCTTGAAAAAAAGACTTTTCGGTTAGTACAGAGACACAACTTGCACCTCCTTGTTTATATCCTAAAGAAATCTCCAGTGGATCAAAATCCTGGCGTATTACTCCTTTACTAGGGCTTGCTTTCTTGACTTCTGCAATAACTGAAGGTTTTATTTTTGATTCTTTCAGTGAATCTAGAAAGCCCAATGTATGTGGCAAGGAAGATATTTGAGATTTCAAATCATCCAATGGAACTCTTTTACGTGAAAGTTCAACTTCTCGTTCTTTCTCCCAGATAATCTCTTCAAGAATATTTTTAGGTTTCGATTCTGAATGTGGAATACCATATTCCAAATTGGCAACCTTTATTCTTGGATTTGGCGGCCTGCGACGGATATTCATAAATAATTCAATATAGAGAGATACAATTTTTTTATTAAGAAGCAGATTTATTTATTTGATGGGCAGCTTGTTTATAGGCAACTTCGACAACTTCACTCAAAGTGGGATGAGTATGTACCTCGCGGGCTAAATCAATTACATTTTGACGTCTAGCTATTGCATTTGAAACCTCCTGAATAAGATCAGCAGCGTGCAATCCATAAATATGAGCTCCAAGAACCTCTCCGTTGTCTTTTCTAAAAATTAATTTCATAAGTCCATCACTTTGTTTTTCTGCAAGAGCCTTAGAGTTGGCTTTAAAATAACTTCGAACAGTTCCCAATTCAAATCCTTCTTTTGAAGCAATCTCTTTAGCTTCAGTATCACTCATCCCAACAGAGCTTATTTCAGGGTGAGTAAAAGTAGCTGCTGGAATGCTTCGATAATCAATCTTAGAAGGTCTCCCAAGGATATTTTCAACTGCAATAGTCCCCTGAGCTGCAGCTGCATGAGCCAGCATCAATTTCCCCGTAACATCTCCCACAGCCCAAAGATTAGGAACTGGAGATTCCTTCTTTAGAACCCTCATAGATTCATCTACAGGTAAAAAACCACGTACAGTTTCAAGACCCAAAGATTGAATATTCAAACCTTTAGTGTTCGGCACACGCCCAGTCGCAACAAGAACAGCATCAACTTCTAATTCTTCAACAACTTCCTTACTTTTAAAGCTAGAAAGTTCAATTTGCACTGGACAGCCAGGTTTTACAGAACTAGCAAGGAGTCCCGCACGAGTATCAATATCCCTAGCATCAATTAAATGACGAGATGCAATTTTTGTTATATCAGGGTCAAAGGTTGGCATAACTCGATCCAAGGCTTCAATCATCGTTACTTCACAACCTAGGGCTGTGTATATATCAGCAAATTCCAATCCAATATATCCACTCCCAATAATTGCAAGCCAACGAGGAAGCCATTCTAAATTGACTGCTTCATCACTAGTAAAAACAGTTCTTCCATCAGTTTCGATACCAGGAGGAACAAATGGATCAGATCCTGTGGCAATGATTACGTCCTTTGCAGAAAAAATTCTGTCAACACCATTTAGATCCCTTAACCCAACTTTTTGAGGTCCTTCCAATCTTCCTAGACCAAAAAAGATCTGAACACCTGCTCTCTGAAGAGTCTTTGTGAGATTTGCTCTTATTGAATCAACAAGTTGCAGCGAATGCTCAGCAATTAATCGTCTTTCGAAGCGAACAGGTGCTGAATGAATTCCCAAGGATTTTAAAAGATCTGAATCAGCTAACTCTCTAACTTTCCCACTAGCTGCTAATAAAGCCTTTGATGGAACACAACCCCTATTTACGCAAGTACCACCCATGTCGCGAGATTCAATAATGGCGACGCTTAATCCATGTTCAGCAGCGTGCTTGGCTGCATCAAAACCGCCGTAACCAGCTCCAATCACAATGACATCAAAGTCAAACATGGTTTCACTCACGATTATTGATGTGAACTAACTGCCATTTTGGCTCTTCGCCTCTCCAGAAGCAGTGGAACTGCCGCCGAGGCAACATTGAGTGACTCAACCACTGGATTATGCGGCAATGTAACCAAGTAAGAGCAACATTCTATAAGTAAGGGATGAAGGCCTGAGCCCTCATTCCCTAAAACCAAAACAGTGGGCTTAGTCCAATCAAGTTCCCAATATGGCAAAACAGAATCTACCGAAGATTTACAAGGGACCACGGTTCCAACAACTTGAAACCCTCTAGCAGAAGCATCTTTAAGGGAATTAACTAAATTTTCAATTGCTAAAGAATCTGATTTACCCCACCTCTCATAGGGGAGGTGCAAACAAGCTCCTGCAGAGGCTCTTAAGACTTTTGTGCTAAGAGGATCAACTCCTGAAGCCAGCCAAACGAGTTCTACATCTGCGGCAAGAGCTGTTCGAAACAAAGTTCCAAGATTCCCAGGATCCTGAAGCCGGTCAACTGCCAAAATAAACCTGGCACTCTTATCGCACCTTGGCTTAGGGAGCGAATCTATAGGCAAAAGTGCTGCGACTCCATCAGGATTAACTGTAGAAAGAGATGACTTAAGAATCGAAAGATCGACTTCATATAAAGATGTTGAGTATGGAATCAAGTCAACTAATTCAGGATGTTTTCCGATCCAAGAAGATGTTGCGTAAACACTTGTTGGTGTAAGGGGTTTTTTCAAGATTTCATGAAGTAAATGCGTACCTTCTAAAAGGAAAAGAGAACTTTCCATTCTTCCTTTAGTAGTAGTAAGTGATCGCAATTTCTTAACAAGAGGATTTCGACTACTTGTTATTATTGTAGGAACTTTTTTGATTGATTTCACGTCAAAATAGCAATGACTTTTTAATCTTCATACGTTCTGAAATGATAAGATTTTCTGAATTAACATCTATACCATTAACTATAAATATCTCACCTTCTAATCCTTTTAGAGCAAGACTTTCAACCATCTTTTCAACTACTTGGTCTTCGACTGCATTATTGTCAAACTGATCTGGAGTTAGGCGTTCTACAATTCCTCCCAAATTGGCAGCAATAAGTTCCGAGGCATTCGAAATTTTCAAGACAATCATTGAATTGAGCAAAAAACCATTAAAGCCTCTTTCTATGCGGATGGGGAGACTTGAACTCCCATGACATTGCTGTCACTAGTACCTGAAACTAGCGCGTCTACCGATTCCGCCACATCCGCTTGATATCCCAATTGCCCTTCCGGGCAAAGTGAACCTAGATCATGACATGAAAAAAATTCGTAAATTTCTGAAATAGAACTACTTTTTTTTTTGGCGGTATGGACGACAAGGCTCAGAGTTGTAAAGATGGTGAAAATGGAATGAATAATGCCCATCGCGGCAACTAAAAACGCAAAGATTTTCAAACCTCACCTTCAAATCGAGGGACAGCTACCTTTATCTGGTGAGGTAACTATTAGCGGCGCAAAAAACTCAGCTCTAGTACTTATGTCTGCGTCTCTTCTAACCAATGAAGAGATTCTTCTAAAGAACGTACCCGACCTAACAGATATCAAAGGAATGGAAGAGATCCTGAATTCAATGGGCGTAAAAACAAATAGAAGAGACAACAACTTGAGTCTTCATGCTTCAAAACTTGATCATTCAAACCCTCAATACGAACTATTTAATGGACTAAGAGCAAGCTTTTTCTGTATAGGCCCTCTTTTATCAAAACATGGTCAAGCAAAAATACCTCTTCCTGGAGGTTGCCAAATTGGGGCAAGGCCAGTTATTGAGCATATAAAAGGGTTAAAGGCTTTGGGAGCAGTAATAAATGTTGAACATGGCGTTGTAACTGCTGCTGTTCCTGGGATATCTAAACGACTCAAAGGATCAGCAATAGTTTTGGATTGCCCGAGTGTGGGAGCTACAGAAACCATCCTTATGGCTTCTGTACTTGCTGAAGGAATTAGCACCATTGATAACGCAGCTCAAGAGCCTGAAGTTCAAGACCTTGCTAACCTCCTTAACTTAATGGGAGCAAAAATTAAAGGGGCAGGAGGAGCCACAATCACTATCCAAGGGGTAGAAAAACTCCATGGCTGTGAATACTCAGTAATTCCTGATCGAATTGAAGCAGGAACTTTTCTCATCGCTGCTGCAATTACACGTTCAGAGTTAACAATATGTCCTGTTATCCCAAGCCATCTAAGAGCTGTAATTCAAAAACTCCGTGATTGCGGATGCAAATTAAACATTAATGATGATCGAATAAATATTGTCCCTGGAGAGATCCAAGGAGTTGATCTCTCAACCCAACCATTTCCAGGATTCCCTACGGACTTACAAGCACCCTTTAGTGCATTACTAACAACTGCAAAAGGAACAAGTGTAGTAACAGAAAAAATCTACGAAAATCGTATGCAACATATAGGTGAACTCCAACGCATGGGTGCCTCTATCCGTCTGCAAGGAAACACAGCCGTAATAGAAGGGGTCCACCAATTAAGCGCAGCCCCTGTTGCAGCTACTGACCTTAGGTCAGCTGCTGCAATGATTCTTGCTGGTCTTGCCGCAAAAGGTACCACCCAAGTAGAAGGGTTAAATCACCTAGATCGTGGTTACGAAAATCTCGAGGCAAAGCTAAATAATCTTGGGAGCAAAATTAAAAGAATCAAATAAAAGTCTTCCTCTCGCCTAAAATCAAGTGATGGGAGCGTGCCGGAATTGGTAGACGGACTCGATTCAAAATCGAGCGCCTTAGGGCATGTGGGTTCAAGTCCCACCGCTCCCACTTTCTTAATGGATACTTATAACCGTTTCCCTATTTCCTTTATAAAAGGGAAAGGATGCTGGTTATGGGACAGTAATGGCAAAAAATATCTTGATGCCGTCTCTGGCATAGCCACTTGCAGTCTTGGTCATAGCAACCAAGCTCTTCATAAAGCTCTTAATAAACAATTAAAGAGAGTTCAGCACGTTTCAAATCTGTACGTAATACCTGAACAGGAAAAGCTCGCAAAGTGGTTAGTTGAGCATAGTTGTGCTGACAAAGTTTTCTTCTGCAACAGTGGTGCAGAAGCCAACGAAGCAGCAATAAAGCTTGCTAGGAAGTATGGACATACCGTTCGTCACATAAAACGTCCATTAATTCTTACTTGTCATCAAAGCTTCCATGGAAGGACCCTTGCAGCAATAAGTGCCACAGGACAACCAAAGTTTCATAAGGGGTTTGAGCCCTTAGTAGATGGCTTCCAGTTTTTTCCTTATAACAACAAAACCTACTTCGAAGAATTAATTACAAAAATAGAGAGTGATGGACCTAATACTGCTGCAATACTAATAGAGCCTCTTCAAGGAGAGGGAGGCGTAAATCCAGGAGAAAAAATCTTTTTTAAAAGATTAAGAGAGTTTTGTGATAAATACAGGATTCTTTTGATTTTCGATGAAGTGCAAGTGGGAATGGGAAGAACAGGTAGTTGGTGGGGATATCAACGCCTAGGAGTAGAGCCAGATGCATTCACACTCGCTAAGGGATTGGGGGGTGGTCATGCAATAGGAGCATTACTTGTCAAGGAGCATGCAAATATATTCAGTGCCGGTGATCATGCGAGTACATTCGGAGGCAATCCTTTTGCTTGCATAGCTGGTCTAACGGTTGCGACCGAAATAGAGAAAAAAGATTTACTTTCTAATGCAAGGAGAAGAGGAGAAGAAATCAATCAAGGGTTAAAAACTATTGCAAATAAATTCCCAAATGACGTTAAAGAAATAAGGGGATGGGGTTTAATCCAAGGTATTGAATTAAATGAAAAATCAAACATATCTGCATCAAAAATAGTAACCAATGCGCTATCTGCTAATCTTCTAGTTGCAACATCAGGTTCAAAAGTAATTAGAATTATACCTCCTCTAATAATAAATCCAAGCGAGGTAAAAGAACTAATCAAGCGTCTTAATTACGCTTTTGATAAATGCAAATAATTAGTGATCAATTGAAGTATTCTTTAAATATAGAAGAATTACTTCCTGGTTTTGAACATGATAATATGAGCCTTGGGATAGAAAGGGTCTCAAAAGCAATTAAAGAAATTGGTAGTCCCTGTCAATCAATTCCAGCAATTCAAATAGTAGGTACAAATGGCAAGGGTTCTATTGCTAGTTTTCTTAGAAGTTGTTTCGAAGCCTCAGATATTACTACAGGAATATTCACATCACCACATCTTGTAGATTGGTGCGAAAGAATTAGCATAAATGAAACACTGATTAAGATTCAAGATCTTTGTAAAATAATTTTATCAATACAAACATTAATCAAGAAAAACAAACTTTCACCTTTTGAATCTCTTTTTATTTCAGCATTAATCTATTTTGAAGAAAAAGGGGTTGAGCTTCTTATCCTTGAAGCTGGTCTTGGCGGAAGATTAGATGCCACCACTTCTCACAAAAACAGACCAATAATTGCTATGGCTTCAATAGGAATTGACCATTGCGAATTTCTAGGAAACAATCTTACTCAAATCGCAAAAGAGAAATCTGCTGTAATACAAAGAGGGTCAATTGTTATAACTGGAGAACAATCTAATGAAGTAGAGAAAGTTTTAAAGTCGGTATCTAAAGAAAAAAAAGCAAAAATTGTTTGGGTTTCTTCTTTAATTAGCGGATGGGAATTAAATCTAACTGGAAAAATGCAAAGACAAAATGCAGCTGTGGCAAAGGCTGTCCTGGAAGAGCTTTCTGATTTTGGGTGGAAGTTAACTGAAAAGACAATTCGAAAAGGCTTTTCCAAAGCAACTTGGCCTGGGAGACTCCAATATGCATATTGGAAACAACTACCAATAATTTTGGATGGAGCCCATAATCCCCATTCAGCAAAAAACCTTTCAATCGAAAGAGATTTTTGGGAAAATCAAGAGCATGGGGTTGAATGGATTTTAGGTATACAAACAAAAAAAAATGCTCCAGAAATTTTGCAACAATTACTACGAAAGCATGACAGAGCTTGGATAGTCCCTTTACCTAAAGGCTCGAGTTGGTCCAAAAAACAATTATCAGAGATATATCCCGAACGTAAAAACCAACTTTTCCATGCTAAGGATGCTGAAGAAGCCTTAAAACAAATTAATGCTGCAAATAATTGGCCAAACCCTCCCCCAGTCATAGCCGGGTCGCTTTATTTGATTGGCGATCTTCTGTCAAAGAAGATAGTCACACCAGAATGAATCATCAATCCCCTCACTCTCTATATCAAATGAAAAACAAAATCTTTTTAGTGATTCTTGGAGTAATTGCATTTTTCTTTACTTATTCCCCGGCAAATGCACTAGATAGTGCTCTTGAAAGCCTTGCCCAGGAAAGGGCTATCCAACAAGAAACTCGATTTGGGCCCAAGGAAGCAAACGAGCAACCTAATTACGTCCTTACAAACGTAACAGGACGTGATTTCCATGGACAAGATTTTTCTAAATCATCCTTCGCAGGTGCTGTAGCAAGAGATGCAAACTTCAGCCAAGCAGATTTACATGGAACGACACTTACAAAGGCTGATTTTAGAGGTGCAAATCTTGAAGGGGTAAACCTTTCAGACACCCTTGCTGATAGGGCAAACTTCCAGAAAGCCAATCTTAAAAACGCAATCCTCACAAACATGGTTGCAATGGGAAGTAGCTTTGCAGGAGCCGAGATAGAAGGAGCAGATTTTAGTTTTGCGGTACTAGATGCCGATGATCAAAGAAAGTTCTGCTTTGAAGCTGAAGGAGTTAATCCAACAACGGGTATTGCAACAAGAGACAGCTTGGAATGCTGATTTATTTTGAAATCCATCCTTTCAATTTCCCAGGATTTAGTAATCCAGCGGGGTCAAAACGCCTCTTGGTTTCTACTTGTGCGGCATCTATACCTCCAAGGCCTCCATCCTCGACAGTAATTACATGGGGATTAAAAACAACCGCTCCTATATCTATACATTGATTTATTAATCGTTCTAAAGAGGTTTTGTTCTTCCATCTAACGAGGGGCAAAGCGGCTAATCGCTTAACTCCTTTCATTTGGACAACTTCTAAATGCCATAACAAATTTTCACCCCAATCTCTTTTAAGTTCCTTCATTGCAGTCAATTCTGGTTGGGGTAAAAGCATTTGCAAATAAGTCCAAGAAGGGTCTACTGATCTCAAATGCAAAGTCGTGTGATTCCAAGTCAACTCCCTTAAACCATTTCCAGTTCTAAAAGATTCCGATCCAAATGACATAAATTCAGCCCCAACTGCAATCGCTAATCTTTGCAAAGTTGTAATTCCATCAGGGGAAACGAGAAAGAAGAGACGATGCGTCCCCCTGCACTCTCCGCACCATTTAGGTAACTGATCAACAATCTTGGATTCCATCAAACTTGCAAGATTGAGGTCAATCGCTGCTGCTGCTATTTCGATTAGGAGTTCAACAGCCTGGGTCCACTCCATACAATCTATTGTGACCTCTTGCCAATCAGTAGAAGGTGTCGTTGCAATACTGACTGCGGTAATAATGCCATTAGTACCATATGCATGATTAAGTGCCTCTGCCGAACTGGCATCTAACCAAAGTTTTTGGGGTTCCTTCTCAATTGTGACTACTTCTAATCCATGCAAATGGCCTGGATCCCTCAAGAAACCCCATCGCACTGATCCAATTCCTCCAGACCCTCCAGCTATAAACCCTCCAATAGATGCACTTCTCCAAGTGCTTGGTACAAGTCTTAATTGTCGCCCATAGCTTAAAAGATCTTGCTCAAGACCTTTTAAAAGACAGCCACTTTCAACTGTCACAATTCCTGTAGATGGATCAAAGTGTCTAATACTTGAGAAACCTGTCATAAGCAAAACCACTCCACCTTTAAGAGGTACACATTGTCCATAATTTCCAGTACCCGCTCCCCTAACAGTCAAAGGAATAGCATGCTTAAAACATATTTTAGCTACTAACAAAAGCGACTCAATATTCTTTGGTCTGACGACTAAGTCAGCACGGCAGTTTTGTAATTTTTCAACCAAAATCGGAGAGTAATCATAATAATCTCTTGAAAAGCGTTCTAGCTCAGATGATTGAACAAAGATATCCAATCCTTTGATCAATTTAATTTCTTCTTGAAGAGTCTCTAATCGAGTTTCCATTGTCATCAATCAATTAGGAAGTGATAAATACTGACCTAATTGAATCTGATCTAACCAAGTTCCCTTCACCAAAATTTTCCTAGAATAAAAATTTGTTAAAGCTTCGGGCCAGCTCGAAGCTTCAATTAGCATTAAGTCAGCAGGAGCATTAACCCTTAGGACTCCATCCCAAGTAAGACCCATTACATTGGCTGATGCTGTAGTAAATGGGGCTAAACCCATTCGATACCAAGGAGCAAGCTGTGCCAAAGGTAAAGCAAAACTCATTAAAGAAATTGGATCAAGGTTACCCAACGGGAACCAAGGATCTTGTACGTTATCGCCACCCACAGCAACAGTTACTCCAGCACGTTGTAATTGCTTAATAGGGGCTAAAGGTCTCTTAGAAGGAGTGCATAATTGGTTTTGACCTAGCAGCCAAGCATTTGTCAAAGGAAGAGCTATGACTTTCACCCTATGAAAAGCCATTCGCTCTGCGAACCAACCTAAAGTTCTTGGACTAAGCAAGCTCATACTGCTCAAATGGCTGCAAGTGATAGGGATGGACACTTTCATATCATCTAAAACTTTTATCAACTGTTTCAGACCATCTGCAGGCATATTGTGATTCTCATCGATATGAACATCAATTCCACAACCGTGTTTTTCTGCGAGGCTGATCATGGCTTTCAAAGCCTTTCGCATTGCCTGAGGCTTAAAAGGGGGAAGAACTACTCCACCCAGTAATCCGCCTGTAATAGCAACTCGTCGGGCCAGTTTCTCACCCCCAAAACTATTCCAATATTCAACAGGGACAAGAGCTACTAATTGAAGCTCTAAAACATCCTTCCACTTCCTCTTTAGATCACACATTAAATCCCAATTGGATTCTGAAAACGAATGAGTACTATCTACATGGCTTCTAATTGCCCTCAAACCATTCTCTAAAGCCAAGACTAGAGATCTTTCAACCCTCTCTCTAAGAATAGAGTTTGAGCGAGTTTTATGTTCTTGAAAATTAGCGGCTAGAGCTCCGGAATAGGTTCCATCAAAATTAGGGAACTCATCCCACGTAAATGCTTTATCAAGATGTGCATGGGGCTCTAAGAGCCTTGGCAAAAGAAAATGTCTAACAGTATTTCCTGTTTGCAGATCAGACTGCTCAATTCCTGTGATTTGGCCTTTATCCCATTTCAGACGAACATGGCACAAACCCTCTGGGTTTGAAATTAGCTTTAAATCATTTTCAGAGGATTCAATCAATCCTCTTGGCACTAAGCCTTGAACCCACCCCATTCTCTTAATACTCAGTTAGGAGAAATAAAATCAGTTTTTACGCTGACCGTTAAAAACTTACCTAATGCTGCAATGGTTGTGACTTCATACGCTGGGATACTTAGTGAATCTAGCAACAGAATACGTTCGGTATTTATCTGATAAATGCTGAAGAAGCGAAGATTTTTTCGCTTCGTGAAACTTTTTGCGACACTTCTCATTGAATTTCTCTGAGCTTGTACTAATTCAGGACAATTGCCAACCCAAAGGCCAAAAATCATTGGCAGAGCATTCTTTACACATACCTCAGAGGTCACAATCTCCACTAATTGATCACCCGCATATTCGCTGAAATCATCTATTGATGGATTACTAGCTACCAAGGCAAAACCGCAGCCAGTACTTGCTATTAAGCAAATAATTGACGCTCTGAGAGAAAAGCTTTTATTACGAAAAACGTTTTTCAGGCCTATAAAGGGGTTAATTGGTAAATTCTTACCTGACGCGGCGGGCGTCGCCAAGTGGTTAAGGCAGCGGCTTGTGGCGCCGCTATTCGGGGGTTCGAATCCCCTCGCTCGCCCTTGTATCTTTGACAAACGATAATTGCAAGGCAAAGCCCATCAAAAATAAATGGGCCATTTCAAGGCATTTATTAAAGAGGATTCCTAAATTATTTAAAAGGTAAGAGACTCAACCAGTATCCTTGTTTTTTAGAAGATCCATAAAAAATTGGTTAACCTTTAATTTCTAGAAATGCAAGGTTCAAAGAAGATCTTCAAAAATTCAAAGACTCCTATTTTGCTTTGGTAGCCACCTCATCAACCTCCACTGAAAGTATTTCCCCAAGTCCTGTAAAGACTCTAGGAAGTTATTGGATAACAACTTTTGGATGCCAGATGAACAAAGCCGATTCAGAGCGAATGGCTGGAATTCTTGAATCTATGGGTTACTGGGAGGCAACGAATGAGCACGAAGCAGATTTAGTTGTTTACAACACATGTACCATCCGCGATAACGCAGAACAGAAAGTTTATAGCTATTTAGGTCGTCAAGCTAATAGGAAAAGATCTAATCCAAAAATAAAGCTTGTAGTGGCTGGATGCGTTGCTCAACAAGAAGGAGAATCGCTTTTGAGAAGGGTTCCTGAAATAGATCTAGTCATGGGACCTCAGCATGCAAATAGACTAGAGACTTTGCTCGAACAAGTTGACAATGGCCAACAAGTCGTTGCTACAAATGAGCATCACATTCTTGAAGACATCACAACCGCAAGAAGGGATAGCAAAATTTGTGGCTGGGTAAACGTTATTTATGGATGTAACGAAAGGTGCACCTACTGCGTAGTGCCATCAGTCCGTGGCCAAGAGCAATCAAGGACGCCTAATGCCATACGTAGAGAAATCGAAAAACTTGCAGCTATGGGCTATAGAGAGATAACACTTCTAGGTCAAAATATTGACGCATATGGGAGAGATCTTCCTGGAATTGATGCTGAAGGTCGTCGTGAAAACACACTCACCTCTTTACTGCAACACATTCACGATGTTGAGGGAATAGATCGAATTCGCTTTGCCACTAGTCATCCAAGGTATTTCACTGAAAGACTAATAAAGACATGTTTTGAACTTCCAAAAATTTGCGAACACTTTCACATACCGTTCCAAAGCGCAGACAATCAGATATTAAAAGCAATGGGTCGTGGTTACACAATTGAAAGATACAGAAGAATTCTCGACTCAATTAGGAATTGCATGCCTGATGCTGCAATTAGTGCGGATGTAATTGTTGGATTCCCAGGTGAAACTGATGATCAATTCACTAATACTATTTCCTTCATCAGTGAAATAGGATTTGATCAGCTAAATACAGCGGCCTACTCACCCCGCCCAAATACACCTGCAGCAAGTTGGCCTAATCAAATACCAGATCATATAAAAGTTGAACGTCTACAACAGCTGAACGCCATAGTAGAAGAAGTTGCAATGAAAAGAAGTCAAAGGTTCAGAGGAAGATTAGAGGAAATATTGGCAGAAGGGATTAACCCAAAAAAGCAAGATCAACTGGTGGGGCGTACGAGAACAAATAAACTAACCTTCTTTTCCTCCGAAGGTCCTACTGGTTGCCAATATCAACCTGGAGACCTCGTCTTTGTTGACATCAACAAAATCAGACCATTTTCATTAAGTGGAAATCCCGTTAAATAGTTCAAGAGCTACGGATGATTTTGAAACAGAACAAATCATTACCCTTATTAGTTAAATGATTACTAACAGAATATGTGTAGGAATCTTGTTCGGTGGAAGATCCGAAGAACATTCCGTTTCTATAAAATCTGCTCGAACAGTTATAAATGCTCTAAGGCGTGGAGATAATTCAAGACGCTTTGATGTAGCCCCTTTTTATATAGATCGAGAGGGCTGTTGGTGGCCTCCGTTAATCGGTGAGAAGGTTCTCAAAGAGATCCCATATAACCTTGGCAAAAAAAAAATAGGCTTCAGTAGTCTCCCTACTGGTAGCGAACTAATAGATATATGGTTCCCGATACTTCATGGACCCAATGGAGAAGATGGAACTGTACAAGGATTGCTTACCTTAATGGGCAAGCCCTATGTGGGATCAACCGTTCTTGGCTCAGCCCTTGGTATGGATAAAATCGCAATGAAAGCAGCATTTGCAGCATCAGGCCTTTCTCAACTTCCTTATATAGGAATAGAGCTTGAAGATTTCTCAGAAGTCTCTAGAAAAAATAAACTATTAGAAAAAATTGAAGAAAAGTTAGGATATCCTTGTTTTGTAAAGCCTGCCAACCTTGGTTCTTCAATAGGTATAAGTAAAGCTGAAAACTGCAAGCAACTTTTAGAAGGAATATCAACAGCCGCTAAATTCGACTCAAGAATAGTGATAGAGAAAGGTGTAAGAGCAAGAGAACTTGAGTGTGCAGTCTTGGGTTCCTCTAAACCAAAAACTTCAGTAGTCGGTGAAATAAAATTTTCTTCGGATTGGTATGACTATGAAACCAAATATAATGATGGGAATAGCCAAATAAAAATCCCAGCTGAAATCTCAAAGGAAACCACCAAAAAAATTCAAGATCAATCTTTAAAAGCCTTTAAAGCAATATCTGCAAAAGGAATGGCACGTGTAGATTTTTTTTACGAAGAATCAACCGATTCTATCTGGATCAACGAAATCAACACTCTCCCAGGCTTTACTTCACAAAGTATGTATCCAAGGCTTTGGGAAGAAACCGGCTTAACAATCGAGAAATTAACGAGCCAACTTTTGGATACTGCTCGACAATAAAAATGATCACAGAGTGAGCTCTCCGAATCCCTTATCAACAATCCAATGACACACGGTCTGCTCTGGCTCCCACTCCTACTAGTTTTTGTTCTCTTGACTGCTTTAGGTTGGCTGGAGCGTAGAAGACAAAACTTATTCAGAGATTGGGCTCAAGAAGCAGAGCTCTCAAAACTAGACGAAGCTGGAGCCGCAAGACTTAAAAATGGAGTGCTGACTTGGAGCACCTTTGAGGCAGGAAAATTTAAAGAAAAAGACTCATTTCAGGTAACAGAATTAGAATTAATTGAACTTATGGCTCTTACATCTGGTGAAGCACCTCTAACAGAAGAGTCACAAGGTCGTTGTCGTTTACGACTAGTTGGCAAAGGGGTAGTTAAGGATGTTCCCTTTGCTGATGCAGATCGTGCGAGACGCTGGATGGATCAACTAATGTCAAATGCACGTTGTGAATTATGAATACTTCTCCAAAGAACAAACATCGAAAACAATATTTGCAATACAAGTCCTCGAAAAAAAACAATCTAGAGAGTACAAAAAGCAGGAAGAGATTAATCCGTGCATGGAGAACTTTAATATACATAATAATTTCAGGACTCCTTATTCCTTTACTGGTATTGTACGGGTGGTCTCCACTAAAAAAAGATCAAATAAAAGTTTATGGAAATGATCAAATTAAAAAGAACTCAGTAATAAATGCAAGCTCGAAACTTATCGGAAAACCTCTTTTAGGAATAGTTCCTAGTGAAATAGAAAATAATCTAAAGCAAAAGCTACCAATTCAATCGGTAAAAGTAACACGCATTATGATTCCACCTAAATTGGAAATTAATTTAAAAGAAATTGAACCGATTGGATACGCTACCAGAAAGAGCTCTAAAGGAGAAGAAAAAGGAATTGTAGATATAAAAGGTCAATGGATACCTATTGAAATTGCAAAACTAGGTCAAACACCTTCAACAGATTTATACATTGATGGATGGATGCCATTCCACAAAGACAGAATCGCAAGAATCCTCGAAAAACGAAATGAACTAGGCAGTGCTTTGAAAAGTATTCTTCTTACACAAACTGGGGAACTAAGCTTAGAGACTAAATCACTAGGACAAATAAAACTTGGGAAGAATTTTCTAGAACTTGAAAGCCAATTAAGTGCTCTTACCCACTTGAGCAAAAACTTACCGGAAGACTTTCGTAATAAACCCGGAACAATTATTGACTTAACCGATCCTTCTAAACCAGAGATTCAGGTGCCTCTTGGACTATAAAACCATTCCCACAAAAGGATTTAAGGAGAATGGACTAAAGCACATCTTCCTAAGGAGATGACAAATGTATTGAAATATCAGAAACCTTAATGATAATAAAAAAAACGAGCAGAATCTTCGTTGGAGTACATAATGCTCCAAAACTAATTTTTAGACTTTGACTATTGCGATGGTGAACATAAACAAGTCCAACTCCATGGAAGGTTCAGGCATACAGCCCAGCCAATCCGCCCGAATAGAAGTCATCGGCGTAGGAGGAGGAGGCAGCAATGCCGTCAACAGAATGATTCGTAGCGATCTTGATGGAGTCTTCTATCGAGTCCTAAACACTGATGCACAAGCTCTTCTCCAATCGGCCGCATCAAACCGTGTCCAACTAGGGCAGACACTTACCAGAGGTCTTGGAGCAGGTGGCAATCCAAGTATTGGGCAAAAAGCAGCTGAAGAATCCAGAGCAGACCTTCAACAGGCATTGCAAGGAGCTGACTTGGTTTTCATCGCCGCTGGAATGGGGGGTGGGACTGGTACAGGTGCAGCTCCAGTAGTAGCAGAAGTAGCTAAGGAGAGTGGTGCATTAACGGTTGGCATAGTCACAAAACCCTTTGGATTCGAAGGGAAAAGGAGGATGAGGCAAGCAGATGAAGGAATTGCCCGTCTAGCTGAAAATGTGGACACATTGATTGTTATTCCGAACGACCGATTAAAAGACGTAATTGCAGGTGCTCCCCTTCAAGAGGCATTTCAAAATGCAGACGATGTATTAAGAATGGGAGTTAAAGGGATAAGTGACATAATTACCTGTCCAGGACTTGTAAATGTAGATTTTGCTGATGTTCGTTCTGTAATGACAGAAGCAGGTACAGCTCTCTTAGGAGTAGGAATAGGCTCTGGTCGATCAAGAGCGCTAGAAGCTGCTCAAGCTGCAATTAATAGTCCTTTATTAGAGGCTGCTCGCATAGATGGGGCAAAAGGTTGTGTTATGAACATTAGTGGAGGGAAAGACATGACACTTGAAGACATGACCTCGGCATCAGAAGTCATTTACGACGTAGTCGATCCAGAGGCGAACATTATTGTTGGTGCAGTTGTTGACGAAAATCTTGAAGGGGAAGTACATGTAACTGTTATTGCCACAGGCTTCGATAGCAATCAGCCTTATAGGAATCAAAGAGCCAGAAATAGAATGGCTCCACCATCAACTTTTGGACAAAACGAAGCAAAAGAGGCTGGCGCAAGCATCCCAGAGTTCCTAAGAATACGTCAACTTCGTAAAGAAGGAGACAGCTGACTTTTAATATTGGGTGACCCGGATTCCACGCCTGCATCAAGCATCCCATTTGGCTGCTACCTTCCGGTCCTGACCAGGTTTGGGCGTCAAAGCCGCATGGGTCCGAGTCAATCAGATTTTAGCAATTTATCAGCAACAAACTGTCAGGGAGTATGCGACCAGACGATTTAATTCAATTCAAGAGAGTGGGGAAGCCCATAACAATCCTGACTGCATGGGACAGTCTATCTAGCTCATTAGTCGAAGAATCAGGAGCTGATGTGGTTCTAGTAGGTGATTCTTTGGCAATGGTTTCAATGGGGCATTCCACAACATTGCCTGTAACAGTTGAGGAAATGTTGTTTCACACCAAAGCTGTTTGCAGAGGTTTTTCAAAACCTCTGCAAAATCAGCCTCTTGTAGTAACTGACCTCCCTTTCCTTAGTTATCAATGTGGAGAAGACAAAGCTGTAGAAGCCGCAGGGAAAATAATTAAAGAATCCTGTGCCTCAGCAGTAAAACTTGAAGGTGCTGAACCTGAGGTCATATCAGTCATTAGCCGCCTAGTAAGAATGGGGATCCCTGTCATGGGTCATATAGGCCTGACACCTCAATCAGTTCACAAAACTGGTTATAAACGACAAGCAGAAGATCCCATAAGCCAAGAGCAGGTCTACCGTCAAGCATTGACCTTAGAGAATGCAGGGTGTTTTTCTCTAGTCATAGAACATGTACCAGATTCAGTAGCAAAGCGAATAAAAGCAAGTCTTAAAATCCCTTTGATTGGTATTGGAGCAGGCCAGAACTTAGACGGACAAGTAAGAGTTACTGCTGACCTCCTAGGTCTTACAAAAAACCAACCTCCCTTTAGTAAAAATTTGATTCCTGGGAGGAAATTGTTTATTGATGCATTGCAAACCTGGGTTGATCAACAACGTCAGGAGGTAAAGATTCCCACCACAAAACAAACTCCACAAAAACCTGATTGCTAAAAGCCATTCCTTTGGGATTAGTTAATTGAATGGTTTTTCCTTTTTTGCAAAGCAAGCCTTCTGCAAAACTTCTTTGTAATTGCACTTCTAATAAAGGCAAATATTTTCCACATTTTGCTTGATCCCAACCCCAAGATCTTGCAATGGAGAAAAGATCTAATCCTTCTCTGCATCTCAATCCCACAAGAAACATTTCATCTAATCCACCAGGTCTTGCAATGTCAGAAAAGAAAGATGGGTTTGGACCATTAACTTCCTGCTCCTCTATCCAATTACTGTATTTATCTCTGGTTTTAGGCCTAGCAAATCGTTGTCCCCATGGTGAACTAGTTGCTCCCATACCAAAACCCCACCACCCAGACCCTTTCCAATAAACTCTGTTATGCCTGCAAGCATGACCAGGAAAGGCATAATTAGATATCTCATATCGAGCAAATCCAGCTTGAATTAGAACTCCACTTGTCA
Source organism: uncultured Synechococcaceae cyanobacterium (assembly GCA_902634405.1). Lineage (GTDB taxonomy): Bacteria > Cyanobacteriota > Cyanobacteriia > PCC-6307 > Cyanobiaceae > CACPJY01. The sequence goes on along the minus strand of CACPJY010000002.1, from coordinate 130,519 downwards.
TATCCATCATCTCTGCTGATAAATCCTCTTCTGGCAAATTAAGTTCTCCTCTCTTATGTCTCCATGCAAATACAGTCCCAGGTTCCAAAGTCAGATCATATATTGATAAATGAGGAGATTCTGACTCTATTGCTTGTATTAATTCACTCTTCCATGAAAAAGGCAATTGGCCCGGAAGATTCTGTATCAAGTCCAAGCTCCAGCTTTGAAGCCTTCCTTCTTTAAAAGAAGCTCTTAACCACTTACAGGCATTTAAGAGGTCATTTCTTTTATGTCTTCTGCCCAGCTTTTCAAGAACAGAATCCTCAAAACTTTGTCCCCCAAGACTTACTCTATTAATTCCTACGTCTAAAAAAGCTTCTAAATCTGTCTGGTCGAAACTTGCAGGATCCATCTCAAGTGTTATTTCAGCGCCTGCACTTAACCCATATCGACGATCCAAATGGATCAGCAATTGCCTTACCTGAAAAGGAGTTAACAATGACGGTGTACCACCGCCAATATATACAGTCGAAAGAGGTGGCCCTAATGGCGTAAGTTCAATTTCCCTATGTAAAAGGTTTAAATAAGAATTAATGGAATTACTACCTGGTCCTCTAACGGCATCCGCTCTATCTCCTAAGGGAACAATCGCAAAATCACAATAAAAACATCTACGATGGCAAAAAGGAATGTGAATATAAGCACTCCTTGGAAGCCTTTGAGAATTAATGATTTGCATCAATCAAAAAAAAGCACATAAGATCTGGCCATTTTCATAAAAGTCGAGCATGCTGCATAGAGATCCAATAGGACTTGATTAATTGACTCTATGGTCGAAGCCCTCACTCTGATTCTATTTTTAATTTCCGGGGCTGCTATTGGCTGGCTTGGAGTAGACCTGTTGCCAACAACCTTTTTTGAAGAGGTACTAAATATATCTAAACCTCGCCCCATAATTGGAGGCTTAGGTGCCTTACTTGGACTAATATCAAGTGTTTTGTTTCGCAAATTTCGGGATATTCTTACAAAAAAGATTAGAACTATGCCTACAGATCTTTTAATAAGCAGATCTGTAGGCCTAATCCTTGGATTGTTAATAGCAAATTTAATATTAGCTCCAATTCTTCTTCTTCCTTTACCATGGGAAATAGTTTTCTTAAAACCATTAGGAGCCATATTAAGCAATATTTTCTTTGGATTTCTTGGCTACAACCTTGGTGAAATTCACGGACGGACATTACTTAGGTTGTTTAACCCAAATAGTACAGAAGCTCTTTTAATAGCTGAAGGAATACTTACTCCTGCAAGTGCAAAGATTCTTGATACAAGTGTAATTATCGATGGAAGAATCGATGGCCTAGTAAAGTGTGGAATGCTTGAAGGGAAAATAATTGTCCCTCAAACCGTTATAGACGAATTACAACAATTGGCTGATTCAAGCAATAATGAAAAAAGATCAAAGGGGCGGAGAGGTTTAGAATTACTTAAACAACTAAAAGAAAGTTACGGTAGAAGAATAGTTTTAAACAACACGCGTTATGAAGGCAAAGGAACAGATGATAAATTATTAAAGTTGACTGAAGATACTGGAGGCACATTAATTACTGTTGACTACAACCTTGCAAAGGTTGCACAAGTGAAAGATCTAAAAGTATTAAACCTCAGCGAGCTAGTAGTCGCTTTAAAACCTTACGTCCAACCTGGCGAGAATCTTGTTATCAAAATCATTCGAAAAGGGAAAGAAGATCATCAAGGTGTTGGATATTTGGAAGATGGCACTATGGTTGTTATAGAAAAAGCCGATAAAGCTATAGGCAAAAAGATGGAGGTTGTAATAACCGGGGCTTTACAGACCCCCACCGGCCGGATGATCTTTGCCAGATTGGATAAAGATCATTCGATTAGCAAATCAAAAAAAGCCAATGAGCAACAAACGCCTAAATCTAGCTAACCTTTGCTATCAATAAAGACTTCACTGATATGACAGTATCTGCCCCCTACTACGGTGACTCCGCAGTAATGCGAACACCTCCACCAGATCTACCTTCACTCCTACTAAAAGAAAGAATTGTTTATTTAGGCCTGCCATTGTTCTCAGATGACGATACAAAGCGTCAACTTGGAATGGATGTTACGGAGCTAATCATTGCGCAACTCCTTTTTCTGGAATTTGACAACGCCGAAAAACCTATTTATTTCTACATCAATTCAACTGGGACAAGCTGGTATACAGGAGATGCTATTGGCTATGAAACTGAAGCTTTCGCGATTTGTGACACGCTTAGCTATATCAAACCCCCTGTTCACACCATTTGCATTGGTCAAGCAATGGGGACTGCGGCAATGATCCTTTCTGCAGGGACAAAGGGCCAAAGGGCTGCTCTGCCTCATTCTTCAATCGTCCTACACCAACCTCGTAGCGGAGCAAGGGGACAAGCTACAGACATTCAAATAAGAGCTAAAGAAGTTCTTCATAACAAGCATTCAATGCTTGAAATCCTTTCAAAAAATACTGGGCGAAGCATTGATCAGCTTTCGAAAGACTCCGACAGAATGAGCTACTTGACTCCTGAAGAAGCGGTCAAATATGGGCTAATAGATCGCGTTCTTGAAAGCAGGAAGGACTTACAAAATCTTCCGAAAACCAACTAACTCCAAAAACTTGTCTTCTTAAAAGACATCAAAACCAACTCTCAAAAAACATCCAATTTTTTCATTTTTAATCATGCCTATTGGTACTCCAAGTGTTCCATATCGTCTTCCAGGTAGCCAGCTTGAACGCTGGGTTGATATCTACACCAGATTGGGAGCAGAAAGGATTTTATTCCTGGGTCAAGAAGTTAATGATGGAGTGGCAAATAGCCTAGTTGCTCAAATGCTTTATCTTGATTCCGAGGACAGCTCAAAACCGATCTATTTATACATCAATTCACCTGGCGGTTCAGTAACTGCAGGCCTTGCGATTTTCGACACAATGCAATATGTAAAAAGTGATGTAGTGACTATCTGTGTGGGCTTAGCAGCATCTATGGGTGCTTTTCTTTTAACTGCAGGGACAAAAGGGAAACGACTAGCACTTCCTCATAGTCGAATAATGATTCACCAGCCTCTTGGGGGTACCAGTCAAAGACAGGCTAGTGACATTGAAATTGAAGCAAAAGAAATTTTAAGGATAAAAGAAATGCTTAATCAGTCCATGGCTGGATTAACTGGACAAACTTTCGAAAAAATCGAGAAAGACACAGACAGAGACTTTTTCCTTAGTGCCGATGAAGCCAAAGATTATGGTCTTATCGACAAAGTAATTGCTCACCCAAGTGAGGCTTAGAAAACCTCATATACAACCAAGCTTTCATTGGAGAAGCTACTTCTGCGTTTACGTCCCAAACAGAAGTGAATAAACCTATTCGCATCTAATGCAAAGGATTAAAACCGATCATGAACTACTAAAAATTTCAAGTTATTGATGCCTCTTGCGTAAGCTCGTTGAATATCAAAAAACAAAAAGGGAAAGGATGGCCCAACTTTTCTACGACTCAGATGCCGATCTCGGCTTATTAAGCGGCAAAACAGTCGCGATCATTGGATATGGATCCCAAGGTCACGCTCACGCACTCAATCTGAAAGACAGCGGAATCGAAGTTCTCGTAGGTCTTTATGAAGGCAGTCGCTCTGCAGATAAAGCCCGCAAAGACGGCTTAGAAGTCCTAAGCGTCGCTAACGCATCGGCCAAAGCAGACTGGATAATGGTTCTTCTCCCAGACGAAGTTCAAAAAGATGTATATGAAAAAGAGATTTCCGCAAATCTAAATGAGGGAAAAGTACTTAGCTTCGCCCATGGTTTTAATATCCGGTTTGGGCTAATTAAACCGCCTGAATTCGTAGATGTGGTAATGATAGCTCCAAAAGGTCCGGGGCATACAGTCCGTTGGGAGTACCAAAATGGTCAAGGAGTACCGGCCTTATTTGCTATAGAGCAAGATTATTCAGGCAAGGCACGTTCCCTAGCAATGGCCTATGCAAAGGGGATAGGAGGAACTAGAGCAGGCATACTTGAAACAAACTTCAAAGAAGAAACAGAAACAGACCTCTTTGGGGAACAAGCCGTCCTCTGTGGCGGTCTATCAGAGCTTGTTAAAGCAGGATTCGAGACACTTGTTGATGCAGGTTACCAACCTGAACTTGCCTATTTTGAATGTTTACACGAAGTCAAACTAATTGTTGACTTAATGGTCAAAGGTGGTCTAACAGCAATGAGAGATTCGATTTCAAACACTGCTGAATATGGTGATTATGTAAGTGGTCCAAGACTTATAACATCAGATACAAAATCAGAGATGAAAAAAATACTCTCTGACATTCAGGATGGGACATTCGCTAACAATTTTGTAGCCGAGTGTGAAGCTGGAAAACCAGAAATGAAAAAAATTAGAGATCGAGACGCAGGACTTCAAATTGAGAAAGTAGGCAAAGATTTACGTGCAATGTTCAGCTGGCTAAAAACAGACTGAATTATTCAATTACGCTAGTTATAACTTCGTTAGTCCTAGACTTACTAGTTGGGGACCCTCACTGGATAATCCATCCAGTAGTTGTAATGGGAAAAGCTATAAATGTTCTACGACGGCCAGTAGAGTTCCTATCAAAAGAAAATAGATTTCTGCTTAGGGTAGGGGGTTTACTTATTAGTACAACAGTTATTTTAGCCAGTGGTTTTTGCGGCTGGATTATAGAAAGAATTGTATTAATGGACTCTTTTCTTCCTCAAATTATTAGCTATGGGATTCTTTTAATTGCGCTAACAAGTGCACTAGCAGCAAGATCGCTCCGCAAAGAAGTTGAAGGGATTATAACAACCCTTGACAACAATGAGACCGTATCAAATCTAATCATTGCTCGCAAAAAACTTCAAAGAATTGTTGGAAGAGACGTTTCTCAATTAGATAAAGGCTCAATTCTTAGAGCTGCCGCTGAAAGTGCAAGTGAAAATTCTGTAGATGGGATTTTCGCACCACTTTTTTGGATGTTAGTAGGCTCAACCTTATGGTTATTTAACACCTCACTGCCTGGGCCTTTGGCCTTTGCATGGATTTTCAAGGCTTCAAGCACTCTTGATTCAATGCTTGGTTACCGACAAGGAAAGCTTCGTTGGCTGGGAACAGCTAGCGCTGTTTTTGATGACATAATGGTATGGATACCCTGCAGATTGGTTGTTATAACCCTGCCAATAGTTTCTCAACCATTCAAAAAATGGTTTTTCATAATAAAAAAAACGTTGAGGGAAGGTTCAAAATATGAATCACCAAATGCAGGTCTTTCCGAAGCGATCTTTGCTCATTGTGCTGATATAAGAATGGGGGGTGTATATTATTACCAAAACCAGAGAAAAGATAAGCATATAATTGCTGCTCATTCACCAAATGCAAGTGAAAATAATATAAAAAGATTATTTCTTATTAGCTTTAAGCTTCAAATATTATGGTCAATAATAGCTGCGATATTTTCAATTGTCTTAATGCTAATAATAAACTAATAAGCACCTCTATCCATTGGGAACAAAAGAACTCCAAAGGTACGCAAAATTATAGCAAGGTCTAATAGGAATGAACGCCCTCTTGCATAAGCTAAATCAAGTAAAACTCTTTTTCTATAACTAAGATTATTTCGTCCACTGACTTGCCATAGTCCTGTTAATCCTGGCCTTACAGAAGCTACTTCATCCATGAATTTACCATATCTATCTAATTCTTTTTCAACAATTGGTCTTGGGCCAACAACACTCATTTCTCCTTTTAAAACATTTAGGAATTGAGGTAATTCATCGAGGCTAGATCTTCGTAAAAAACGTCCAATTGATGTTATCCTTGGGTCATCTTTTATTTTGAAATCCCTTTCAAACTCTTTCCTCATCGAAGGAGAATTAGCCAGAACTTTGGTCAAAGTCTTTTCTGCATCTAACCTCATAGTCCTAAATTTGATACACCCAAAATATCGATACTCTCGTCCAACACGTTTCTGAATATAAAAAACAGGGCCTGGGGAACTAAATTTTACAAGTAGAGCAATTAGCAGAAAAAGAGGAAAACCAAATGTAAGCATTGACAAGGCTAAAAAGACATCTCCACACCGTTTAATTGATCTACCAAATCGACTTTGCTGTCTTATTAGCAAATTAGCAGAAGATGATGATCGAGAAAAATTAAGTTCGTCAAGATCCTGAGGAGTAATAATCATATTTTAATCTCCTTAGCTATGGATTAAATGGGAAAAATGTTGGTAGAAAAAGGATAAGCAAAACAATCACTTTGGTGAAGAAAACAAAGCATTAGGATCTATAAGTCAAAAAAGTTACATGGCCCAACATTACAAGAGTTTTGATGATCTTTCCAAGCAGATGTCAAATATGAGTTAAATCTTCTAGAAAATGCCTCTGGTCGAAACACCTCTGACCATTTGCGGATAGTCTCAACTGACAAATCGCGCCAAAGCTTTCGGTCTTCAAACCAATTAATACAATCAAAAATAGATTTAACTGATTGCTCATGAAAAAATACACCTGTAGGGGATGTATGACCACTAGCAGCGCAACGTACAGTATCAAGTAAACCTCCTCCCCTAAAGCCAATCACAGGTGCTCCTGATGCCATAGCTTCAACCGGAGCAATACCAAAATCTTCTATTCCTGCGTAAACAAAAGCTTTACACCTACTCATAAGATCTTGAACATCATGCTGACTGGTTCTGCCTAACAATTGAATTGTTGGGCCTGCAAGCTTCTTCAACGTATTAATTTCTGATCCATCACCAACGACAACAAGAGGTAATTTAAGAAGATTGAATGCTCTGATCAAAAGATCTACACGTTTATAAGGTACTAATCTACAAACGCACAAATAAAAATCATCTCTAGGTTTATCCCAAACAAAACTATCTACTTGCACTGGAGGGTGAATAACATCTGCTTGACGTCCCCAGTAAGAAGAAATACGTCTAGCGGTGAATCGGGAATTAGCTATTAACCTATCAACTCTTGCTCCAGTCAACTGATCCCATTGACGAAGATAATGTAAATTTGCCCTTATTAGCGGTCCTAAAATACTCTTTGCTAGTAAAGACTTCTCAAGGTATACATGCATTTGATCCCAAGCATACCTAACTGGAGTATGTACATAACTAACGTGCAATTGGTAAGGAGAGGTGATTACTCCCTTAGCAACAAGGTGACTACTACTAATAACTAGGGAACTATCAGATACATCTAATTGCTCAATTGCAATAGGCAAAAGTGGGAGATACTTCTGAACATGCTTGACACCCCAGGGAAGTTTTTGAATGAAGCTAGTCTTTACAATTCGTCCAGAAAGCCAACTCTCCTTAAGGTGAGTTTCTCCATCAACTAACGCAGATAAATTAATGGAATGACCTTTGGACTCAAGATCTTTCACAATTGTCTGGACGACCTGCTCAGCTCCTCCAATTGAATTGGGGGAGAACCAATCGTGGACGATCCCTATAGATTCTGGAAGCACTTCGTGGGCCAAATTGGCCATAATTAAAACTTAAATTTCTAGAAAATAAAGAGGAAGTTCAAAATGTGAGCCCACTCGAGAATCTATAATACAACGACAAGAAAAATGATAAAGCACATAAGATAAACTCGAGAAAAATCAAACCGAATAGCTAAAACAACTTTGCTTATAGAAATAGATCGTAAAATTATCGAATAATACGCCTTACTGTAGAGTTTATATAGGCAGAAAATTTAATAAGATCTATCAAAAAACTAATCAGGAGTACATATAAGAGTGTCAAAGGGTGCTCTCGATTCAAACGTAGGCCCTTTCGGATAGGTAATACAATATTTCTAAAAATAATATACATAGAAATTATACTAGATAATGCAATTTTAGTTGCATGTGGTATATACAAATAAGTATCCTGATTCCATCCTGCAACTTGCCAATTCCAGAAAAAGGCAATACCAAATACAACAAGAGCAACAAAGCCTATGTAGAGATAACGCTGATGTTCATACAAAAGGATATCGAGAGAAGAGGCTCTATAGTTTCTATACCATTTCTTAAGAAGTTGAATTAAGTTTTTATCTCGTAAATTAATATATATAAGAGGAGGTACATCAGGTACCTTGATCTTCTTATTAAAATGAAGAGATCTATCCATCCACTCAGCATCTTCTCCGGCCCTTACTGAAGGTATAAAAAAACCAGTCTTAGCTAAAAATGAAGAGGTTACTATAGAACCAGGCAAAGTATAGAGAGGATTAAAACCATAAGTAGAAGCAATAAATGACCTTTCAAAAACAGTTTTTCCTGAGTATATGGTGCGGCCAAATATTGCATCAGTTTGATATTTTTTGATCAACACTAAAGACTCAAAAAGCCAATTATCAGGAGGTATGGTACTAACGTCGAGAAAAGCTAAATATTTTCCGTTGGAATAAGTAATACCATGATTTCTAGCTGCGCCAGGAAATAGAGTTTTGGAAAAGTTCTTTACAGTTAATTGAACAGAAGATAGTGCTTCCAGATCTTGTGCAAATAATTTAGGAGAATCATCATCAAGGCCAGAGATGACACATATTATTTCATCGATATGGTTCAAATTTGAGCCTAAGTTGGTGAGGAGATACTTACACCGACCCAGATCAGGATATATACAACCAATAATTAGAGATACTTTTATTGAAGATGAATTGTCTGAAATATCTGTGCTTTGAGATGGATAAGGAGATATAGGCATAATTATAAGGAAAAGATTATCGTAATCAGAGTGAGACTGATTGTTTTCCTATTGTAGGATAGATGGTAAGATTAATGGCACCTAACTAAGCATGAAAGAATGACCCATAACAAATCTAACATTACTAAGCAACTCAAGGAGTAAATAATCCATGGAAAAAACAAAGTTAAAAAACAAGGCCAAACAGAAGTTAATACTCCTAGCAAACTACCTGTTAGATACAGAGATCGATACATTAGCAAGCAGGCATGGTAGAGACCTACTCCAAATTTTTAAAACCACATGCATAATAATTATGGCCACCTCAGCAATTGGGATAAGTTGGTCATTAGCAAGCATTGCTCAAAATGGTGGTATAAGGACTATATGTCTACCAAAAAGTGAAAGTCAAAGGAGATAGGTTTAGTGCAGAAGGACTCCACGATCTTAATCACCGGGGGCACTGGCTCATTTGGGAATACATTTATACCAAAAACTCTCGAAAGATATTCTCCTAAGTCACTGATTGTTTACTCGAGAGATGAGATGAAGCAATGGGAAATGGCTCAAAAATATAATTCAGATCAAAGGGTTAAATTTATAATAGGTGATGTAAGAGATAGAGATAGGCTGAGGAGGTCATTGACTGGAGTCGATTACGTGATTCATGCTGCAGCAACAAAAATAGTTCCTACTGCAGAATATAATCCAATTGAGTGTATCAAGACAAATATTTACGGCGCTACAAACCTAATAGAGGCCTGCATAGACCAAAACGTAAAAAAGGTAGTTGCTCTTTCTACAGACAAGGCATGTAATCCAATAAATTTATATGGTGCAACAAAATTAGCATCTGATAAATTATTTGTAGCAGCAAATTCAGTAATCAATAAAGAAAGTACTATTTTTTCAGTAGTAAGGTATGGGAATGTGATGGGGTCCAGAGGATCAGTAATCCCATTCTTTTTAAGCCAAGCTCCAAGTGGTAAACTTACAATTACTGACCCAAGAATGACCAGGTTTATGATTACTCTTGAACAAGGTGTCGACCTAGTTTGGGAAGCAGTTGAAGATATGCAAGGGGGAGAAATATACGTGAAAAAAATTCCTTCAATGAACATCTGTGATATTGCTACAGCAATATCACCTAACGCAGAACATCAAATTATAGGCATAAGAGCCGGAGAAAAAGTACATGAGCAAATGATTTGCTCCGAAGATGCTATATACACATATGAATACAAAAGTTACTACAAGATACTCCCAGCAATTCACAACCTTTTTAAGGATCAAGAACGAATCAAACAAGGGAAACCCGTAGAAGAGGGTTTTTGCTACGCAAGCAACACAAATAAATCATGGATGACAAAAGAGGTATTGATAAAATGGCTTGATTCGTACAATAGTAAAAATAAATAATGGGGAAAAAGCTAAAAGTATTAATAACAGGTGGCTCTGGTCTCTTAGGTTATCTTTGGGCAAATGCGAGAGATGAATATGAGACAATCATCTTACTTGAGCATAAGAAAAAAATACAGTCAGGAAGATGGGATGTTGAAAGTTTAGATGAAATCGATCAATATGAATTCACTAAGCTCCTTGAAAAACGAAAGATAGATATTGTAGTAAATACAATAGGTCTAGCTAACGTGGCAAAGTGCCAAAAGATGCCTGATCTGGCATACAATATAAATGAGAAATTACCAGGAAAGATTGCAGATGCTTGTTCAGACTATGGTAGCAAGATGATACATATTTCTACTGACCATTTATATGGAGATAGTCAGAATTTATATACAGAGAATGATAAAGTAATTCTCAAAAATGTATATGCAGATTCAAAGTTTAAAGGAGAGCTAAATGTACTATCAAAAAATAATTCTGCTCTAATTTGTCGTACAAACTTCTTTGGAAATGGACCAATTGGAAGGACATCATTCAGCGATAGAATAATAGAGAGTGCTCACAATAAAGAATTTATTGATTTATATGAAGATGTTCAATTCTCGCCATTGAATGGACTAAATGTAGCAAACTTTGCGCACTCATTATGCAATCTGAATTGCAATGGACTGTACAATATTTGCTCAGATGATCACATGTCAAAATACGAATTCGGTATAGAATTGTGTAAGCACTTGCAACTAAATTCAAATTATATTAGGAGAGGTAGCCTAAAAGGAGATAAAAACAATTCACAAAAACCATCAATCATGACCCTCTCAAATAAAAAGGCAACTTCTAAACTAGGACATAATTTAGGGTCAATCAAAGATAACATCCTTTTAATATCGAAGGATAAAGAGAGGTTCCATAAAAATGGATAATATAATTCCATATGCACAGCAATCAATAACGGAAGAAGATATTGCAGAAGTAGTGAAAGTGCTTAGAAGTAGTGTTATTACGCAGGGTCCAAAAACAGATGAATTCGAGAACAAGGTAGCCAGAAAAGTTAACTGCGAATATTCAGTGGCTGTAAATAGTGCTACAAGTGCTCTTCATCTTGCCTGCCTAGCTCTTGAAGTTAAAGCTGGGGACTGGGTATGGACAACATCAATTAGCTTTGTAGCATCGGCAAATTGTGCTATTTATTGCGGGGCTCAAATAGATTTTGTTGATGTAGACAAAGCTACCGGATTAATAAGCATTGAAGAGTTGGAAAAGAAACTAGAGATATCATCTAGAAAAGGTCTTCTCCCAAAGGTAATCATTGCAGTTCACCTTGGAGGGACAAGCTGTGATATGAAGTCAATAAAAATATTATCCCAAAAATACGGATTTAGTATTGTTGAAGATGCCAGTCATGCAATAGGAGGTAAATACATGGGTTCATATGTAGGGTGTTGTGAATTCAGTGATATTTCCGTATTTAGCTTTCACCCAGTCAAAATCATAACTACAGGCGAAGGGGGCATGTTACTAACAAATAACAAAGAACTTGCGCTAAAAATAGAAAAGCTTAGAGGACATGGGATTGTCAGAAAAGGTTTCATAAAAGAATCACCAGGACCTTGGTATTATGAGCAACAAGAGTTAGGATATAATTACAGGATGAACGAGATCGAAGCTGGTTTAGGTGTAAGTCAATTAAAAAGACTTGATGAGTTTGTAGACAAGAGACAAGGTCTCATGAAATACTATAGAAAAGCAATCAAGTCATTAGAAGGCATAGAAATACTTGAACAGCCAGTAAATACTTATAGCGCATATCATTTAGCAATAATTAGAATACTAGATTCAACACCAGAAAGACATCTCAAACTATTTGAATGGATGAGGAGCAAGAGTATATGGGTGCAGTTACACTACTGGCCAATACACCTTCAACTTTATTATCAGAAAAGGATTGGAAAACTAGATTATTTACCAAATAGCGAAGAATATAGTTATTCATGTTTTAGTATTCCTTTATACCCAAGTCTTAACAATTACCAACAAGACTATATTGTAGATACATTAAGGACTGGTCTTGAAGGGAAACTAAAAAGAATTCAATGACTTCGTTAATGATAGGAGAGTATCTATTAGATGAATGAATAAACATAAAATCCCTAGATTAATACTAGGCACTGCTCAGTTTGGTCAACATTATGGAATAACAAATTCAAAAGGAAAGCTAAGTCAAAATGAAATACTATCTATATTAGATTACTGTATAGATAATGGAGTAGATTCATTCGATACAGCTCCTTCATATTCAGATTCTGAAGAAATATTGGGGCGTATATTACCTAGAAGGCAACATATAAATATAAATAGTAAATTTCAAATTGAACCAAACAATTTTACCTGTAAAGAGATCATTAATAGTTTAGATTTAGGTTTAGAAAGATCACTTTCTAAACTAATGAAAGATAATTTGGATACCTATTACCTACATAGACCAAGCGATATTAAAAGTAAATATAGTAGTTTAATAGTCGATTGGTTATTAAAAAAAAGGAAAGAGGGTTTAATTAATAAAATAGGGATTTCTATTTATAGAAAAGTCGATCTAGAGGGAATTTCTAAAGACATTTTTGATGTAATACAACTTCCTATTTCCATATATGATCAACGTTTGCTTGATAATAATTATATCTATAAGCTTTCAAATAAAGGCTATGAACTACATGCTAGAAGTATATTTCTTCAAGGCTTAATACTAAGTTCTGAAAGAGACTTTCCTGGTCAATTCTCATCTGGATTTTCGAATCATCATACAAAATTTGTAAGGTACTGCCGAAATAAGTCTATTAGCCAATTAGAAATTGCTATTTCCTTTATTAGAAACCTGCCTATAGATTCTATAATAATAGGAACTACAACCCAAGATGAGCTCGCAGAAATTATAAAAGCATGGAAGACTACAAAATGTTTTTCTAAAGTTGATTATGATGACTTCTCATGGCAAAAAACAAGTGATATCGATCCGAGAAAGTGGATCGCAAATAAATAGTTTTTAGAATGTTATTCCGAATACAATCCAAAAAGCCATACAATTTAAGTTAATTTATTAAAATAGAATTATACTTCAAAAAAAATGGGAACTACTAGAGGACAAGATTTATGGAGAAAGGCTAAAACAGTTATTGCTGGTGGTAATAGCTTGTTATCCAAACGGCCAGATATGCACTTGCCCAAAAAATGGCCTTGTTACTTTTCAAAAGCCAAAGGGTGCTTGGTATGGGACATAGATGGAAATAGCTACAAGGATATGGGGATCATGGGAATAGGAACAAATATTTTAGGCTACGGAAATACTGCTGTAGATGAAGCAGTTATTGATGCAGTTAGAAGAGGAAATATGAGCACATTGAATTGTTCAGAAGAAGTAGAGCTTGCTGAAAAACTTGTCAACCTTCATCCATGGTCGGATATGGCTAAATTTGCTCGATCTGGAGGTGAAGCAAACTCAATCGCCATTAGAATCGCCAGGGCGGCAACTGGGCGTGAGAAGGTAGCAGTTTGCGGGTACCACGGATGGCATGACTGGTATTTAGCAACAGGTCTTCAAAATATTTCTGGTTTAGAAGAACATTTAATTAAGGGATTAGAACCCAATGGTGTTCCTCAAAGCTTAAAAGGATCTTCTATTCCATTTTCATATAATAAATTAGAACAACTGAAAGATATAGTAAGACAACATGATCTTGCCGCCGTAAAAATGGAAGTACAAAGATCAACACCACCAATAATAGGTTTTCTTGAAGGTGTAAGAGAGCTTTGCAATAAGAATGGAATAGTACTTATTTTTGATGAATGTACTTCTGGATTTAGAGAATGCCTTGGAGGTATCCATCTAAAATATAAGGTAGATCCTGATATTGCAATTTTCGGAAAAGCACTAGGGAATGGATATGCAATAAGTTCTGTTATAGGAAAAGAAAATGTGATGGACTATGCACAAAATACATTTATTAGCAGTACTTTCTGGACTGAACGTATAGGTCCTACAGCTGCTTTAAAAACCTTAGAGGAAATGGAAAAGGAAAAATCATGGGAGAAGATAACTGAGAAAGGCAAATTTATTACTAAAAGATGGATAGATCTTGCTAATCAACTTGATATTTCAATTAAGACAAATGGGTTACCTGCTATCACGAGCTTTGGGTTTAACAGTAATTATGAATTAGAATATAAGACATTAATTACCCAAGAAATGTTAAAAAAAGGTTTCCTTGCTTCAAATCTACTCTTTGTAAGTACAGCTCATACCAATGGAGTTATAAACGAGTATTTCGATAAGCTATATGATGTCTTTAAATTAATAAAAAATTGTCAGACTAAAAAGAGTGTATTGCAATCATTAGAAGGTCCAGTTTGTCATTCTGGGTTCAAACGGTTAAATTAACTATATAAAAATACAGAATAAATTGCACGATTTAAATATCCTATATAATGAAATAGCAATCTGAAAAAATCATATGTCTAAGCCCATAGAGTTTGGAAAATTCTACAAGCTTCTATCTGAAGTTAAAGCTGGCAGCTTAAAAGATAAGCAAGACCTGGATTGGATGTTGGCAGAATACGAACATGCCACTGATAGCAATAGTGCATATGACGAGCTAGGTCAAATATTTTGTCATATTGGATTAATGGAGCTCTATGCATATACAGGCGCTGATGATATTACGTATATCAGTGAACTGGAAAAAGCCGTTTGGGATTATTTGCAAAAAAGATATGGGTCAACTCTTCTTGAGAGTATGGTCATCAAAATGAAAAAACATTCAGCTAAGCATAAGCTCGCAGAAAGAGTCTCTATCAAGTGGGAATTGGAGCTAAGCGAGATAAATCAAAATATAGATGGTTTAGCTAATTATGTAGCAGAAGGGATCATAGAAGTTTTAGAATAATAATAATAGGTAATAACCAATTCAGATTGGTCAAAGAGCTGATACTCTCGTTTTTAATTAATTATTCTTTCGTACTGAACTGAAATACTGTTAAGAGGTAAGATACCATATATATTAGAAATCACTTCACATGCTATAGATGAATTCTGACAAGAATAATGATTTAGAAAACCAAGATAGCATTGTAAAACACTTTTTGCTTATAGCAGTGTTCTTGTTGGATTTAGTTCTTACAGCACTAACATTGCTTTTTAGGCTAGACAAAAAGAGTAAAAAAACAGATTCTAGCAAGAAGTTAAAACAAGAGTGGAAAGACAAGCTACAGTCGATGTCAACGGTGACTCTCCAGGAAATTGCATCTGAACCAAAAGTAATGGTAGGGGTTGGTAAGGAAGAATTGATTGAACTTATCTTATCAAATAAAAATTCAATTAATATACTAACAATAAAAGAGTATGAAAAAGGACTAATGAAGCTAACTAAAGACCAACTGAAAGAGAATTTAAAAGGTATTGAAAGTCTTTCGAAGTATAAGAAAGCAGACTTAGTGCAGTTAATATTGCAAAGAAAATTTAAACAATAATTGAATTTAAAGTAATCTTTATTCCCAAATAAAAGATCTTCTAACCATCTTAGATATATAAACTATTGTTCTACCATACTCTATATATAATCCTCCCAAGTATCTCTCTCAAAGCCAAGGAGCTTCTATGAAGGCCCCCTGATGTAGGTAACCAATCTCCTGGATTTTGAAAATATATACCTCTGAAAATCGCTTGAGAAGTGCTATTAAAATCAACTGCAAATGGTTTTACATGTAGACCTTGCCGTTCAAAAATTAACTTTGCCCTACTCATATGAAAGGCGCTAGTCACAAGAAGTATACTTGGATTTTTTTTATTACTAGATTGTATAAGAATTTCTCTTATTTTTTTAGCTTCATCTGAAGTATTCCGTACATTAGAAGTCGTAGACATAGCTCTCATAGGTATACCAAAATTGATTGCCTCTTTCATATAAAGCTGGCCTGAAGTGACCGTCTTATTTCTCAAGGTTTCTCCTGTAAACAAAAGTTTTGGTGCCTTTCCTGCTTTAAAGAGTTTCACTCCAGCAAAAAACCTATCAGGATCTGACCATTCGATGACTTCATCCCTTCCCCTGTTAAATATCCCTCCACCGCTCAAAACAACTATCGCATCTGCAATAGGTGCTGATGTCTCAGATGTTCTCCTCCAAGGCCTTTCTACAAAACTTGTTAGACCATCAGCAACAAAACCCAAGCTGAAAGGGTAGAGGAAAGCAATTGCAGCAGCCGTAGAGCCCTTCCACCTCCAGAAGAATCTAGAGACTAGAAAACAAAGCCCAATCCCTAAGGGGAGGACGAAAAGAGGTAGAAACTTGCTCAGAAAATATGTAACCACTAAATGACCTATAGATAAAGAAACTTAGAGTGTTTGATTTTGAATAAATTATAAAACATCATTTTACCTTATAAAAAGATTAAAGGAAACCGAAAATAAATCTAGAGCTATTGCAAAAAATCTCTTGCTAAATTTCATACAAAATTCGATTATAGAAAGCTTTCCAAAGCTAAATTCAATTCATCAAAATACATTCCTAGTTTTATATGCATATTATAAAAATCTCTTTTCAGAACATTATGCTTAATCTAATAGCATTTAATTAATATTGCATTTTAAATCTCTGCATAAATTCTTTTTATTTAATTTACTGAACATGTAAGAAATACCAGTCAAATCACTAAATTAAACCTACCAAATAATGAAAACTACACTCCTAAAGCATCCCTAGACTTTCGGCACCAAGGTAAGTATTAGTACTCATTCAAGGGAGCTTAAGGCGTTTATTTCGGGGAAATTCCGTATAAAAACCTCTCGTTCTATATACATAACTAATCAAAATAGGCCTTTACCTATCCCTAAGGCATAGAATCGTTAAACGATTAGAGATCGTCAATGACATCTACTGCTTCTAAGGCCACTGCTAATAGTGGGGCACCTTTAGGTAGGAATGAACTTCCACCTCATCTAGATGAAAACCTCTTGACTCCTCGTTTTTATACAACAGAATTCGAGAAGGCTGCTAAAACCGATCTGGAGATAGCAAGGCAAGAGTTTGAAGCGATGTTTAAAGAAATGGAAGCTGACTATAACCTCAAACACTTTGACAGAAAAGCCAGTCTGGAAAGGCTAAATGAGCTCTCCCCCTCAGATAAAAGTATTTACGAAAGCTATTTAGTTCGTTCTGTAGTTTCAGAATTTTCAGGTTTTTTGCTTTTTAAAGAAATTTCAAATCGATTTAAGAAAGCTGGTAGAGCCGAATTAGGGCAGTTTTTTCAATTCTTAGCTCGAGATGAAGCTAGACATGCCGGATTCCTTGGAAGAGCATTGAAATCAGAAGGAATCAACGTTGATCTCCCCAATATTGGCAAAAAAAGAGCTGCTACTTTTTTCCCTCTGAGTTGGGTGCTCTATTCCCTCTACCTTTCAGAAAAAATTGGTTATTGGAGATACATTCTTATTAACAGACACCTTAAAGCCCACCCAGAAAAGGTTTGTGCTCCTTTATTTGACTTTTTCGAGCCTTGGTGCCAAGACGAGAATCGTCATGGCGACTGCATAAATATGATGATGCGTTGCTGGCCTGGAATGACCAAAGGGTTTAGAGGAAAATTACTAAGTAGATTCTTCCTGTGGAGTGTATTCTTAACTCACACATTAACTGTATGTGAAAGGGGAGATTTTTATACGCTCTTAGGAATAGATCCTGTACTTTTTGATGAGGAAGTAATAATACAAACCAATAACACAACTCGCAACTCATTCCCATGGGTATACAAATTTGAAGATGGTAGATTTCTTGAAATGCGTATGAAGATATTGGAAGCATTCAGAAAATGGAGAGATAGTTCTGGTCTATCCAAACCTCTAGAATTAAGCAAATTCATTGCATTAATTCTTAGACAGTTTGCTCTACCAATGGAAAAAACTAATGCAGTTAGCTATCAATAATATTTAAAAAGTAGAAGCTTGATTGGCTAATAAAAAAAGTTTATATTTCAAAAGGTGTTCCTGCCTTTGCTTTAACTTGGCCTAAATACTCTCCAAACTGAAGTTCATAAACTTCATCTTCACTTTGAGTTTCAGCCTCCAATGGCCCAATGGCTTTTGCTACGCATAACAAACCATATCCTCGTTCCTTCATTTCCTGAGATAGTCCTATACCTGCAGTTTGATCTAATTGACCTGAAATGATTCGAACAGCACAGGTTGTACAACAACCGTTCCTGCAAGAGAAAGGAAGTGCGTCTCCCTTTGCTTCAAAGAAGCGAAGTATATCCTCACCTTCTGGTACGTCATGGGAAATAGTTGTGCCTAATTGACGATAGTGAATGGTGACCCTGTGGAGATTATGCATGGGTTTGTAATTGTGAAATAGGATCATCTGTCTCCCCGGAAAAGTTAATAGGAGAGATAATAAGAATTTTTGCTTAAAGCAAGTTACTCTTATTTAGGTAGTAAGGCTTTTAATCACTTATATCTCTAGGTGTTTCTCCGGGGGGTAGATCCATTGCCTCCCTTCTTAGAAGATCTAAATCAAGTTCAGCTGTAAGGCTTTTGCCTCCAAATCTAAGTTTGAGCCAATTGATTGCAGTTTCTTGATCCGCAACAACCGCCTCACAGTCGTTACTGGAAAGATTGTATTTTTCTACCAGATCAGGAGTCAGGTACCAGAACGGGACATCAACGCCTTTTCTATTACGACGCTCTTTCACTGTTTCTCTTAACTGGCCATTCCCTGTAAGTTGGCCAATGGGAGCTATGAGAACATAAAGAGCCTTGAGCTCTGACATAGAAGTAAAGACCAACACTAGATGAGCACTGAGTATAGATGGGTAGTACTATCTGCTCAATTTACCTATATTATGGTTAACCGTTGCTTATGGTTGGCAGAGCAGACGAACAGGCAGCCGAAAGATCACCGTAGACAACTTAAGCTTGAGAGTAACAAGTTGAAGAAACAAAAAATAGAAAGTATTTTAGTGAAATAGCAAGATAAGTTAGTTATAAAGTGATAAGCATAGAATTATCCGTTCTATATGAAATGGTTGATATTGTATATGGATTATTAGTGTGAGTCTAAGCTATTCTGTCCAAAGACCATAACTAAATCTGGATTTAATGGCTGTCTGAAAAAGGTTCCGAACTTTTTTTAAATTCAATTGAGCATCTGGATAATTAATCCAAATCCGTGAATTAAAGTCTTTATATGGCTTCGATAAGATAATTCTTAAATGCTTCTCCTGGTCAATCTCAGAAATAATTTCATTCCAAAAGTCTACTGCTCTAGTTGAATTAGAGTGGTCTTCATCTGCTAACTGAGCTGAAAATAACAAAAGTTCCTTTAATGTCATATTAGATGAATTGATACAAGAGATTTCATTATCATTTAGAGATCTAATTAAGTATTTACTTACCATCATAGTAATAATCCTAATCCAACTAGAAAATCGAGGCTTAGACACATAAGAATTAGCCTCATCTATAAATATAGTAGGTCGGCTGAGATAACACCTAATAGATAGCAAAGTTCCTGCTATATAAGTTAAAGGGACACTGAGCCTATCTTCTAACTTGGGCTTACTAGGGTTATTCATAGAGGGATCAGACCAGTTGGTCTGATCATAAAAATATAAAAGAGAGGAGTCTTGAAATATATTCCCTTGAATAGCCAAGTTTATCATCCAAATATAATCATAACTAAATTGATAGTAGGGCCAGGAAAGCAAACGCTCTAAAGGGTATATGCTGACTTTTTGTGTATCAAAAACAGAGTAAAAGAATGCTCCATATTTGCCTTGAGCAAAAATATCTAACACTCTTGAATAAGGATTTATGGACTGGATCGGGAGCATTAAACCACCTGTCTTGGTGCCCCATTCGGTTGTATGAGAATTTGGCAAACCCATCCAGGCTACGCAAGCTGGGTGATTTTCTATTGCCCTAGCGATATTAGTGGCAAAAGAAGGCGAAATAAAGTCATCATCTCCCAGCCATCCAAAATAACGAGAAGATGAAAGTTTATAAGATTGAACAAAGTTGGACCACATGCCTAATGAAGGAGAGTTCTTTTTATAAAGAACTCTCGAGTCCAAACCGCAAAAGAGCTTTCCAATAGACTCGTTATTGCCATCATCAGAGATAATAACTCTTTCAACAAATTGACTCTGGGAAATAGCACTGGCTATAGAAAGCAGAGTTCTCCTATCATTTCTAAAAAGAGGAATTCCTAATGATATTTTCGAACTGGGGTGTAGGGAGTCGCTAACCAAGTTTTAATTATCTGCCTATAGCTATAGCTATTATCACCTAATAATGATTCAAAAGCAAGTAAAAGAAAAAAAGTATTAGAATACAAAAGTGTTGGTTACTTTAAGAGAAGGCATCTTATTTGCTGGAACTCTTGTTCCTGGCTTTACACTGTATTCTTCACCAATAATCAATTGATTATCAATCAGATGCCTTCTACAGTTGCGAATAGGGTACTTAACCCATGAAAAACTTTTGAACAGATCTCGCTCCCTGTCAGATTCTGCATTGGGAGTATTGCCATAAGTAAGTAAAGGCAAACTAAAAGTTAGATTCCCGTCCTCTTCATTGTTATCAGGATTAGCTCCAGAAACATTCCTAGACTTATTAATATTTATTGGCAATTTCGGGTCCTTATCTTGAATTGAATCATTTATAGTAATTTCATCTACCATTAATTCCCAAGAACCACCTTGTGACACCCACTTTTGACAAGCAAGCTCCGCCTCAGACTGAGATTTAAAAATAGTTGATGTGGAATCATCTCTAAGTTTACTAGAATCTTCTTTTTTGCTTTTTGATGAGATTAAAAAGTTTACGGCTAAGGCTAAAATTACTAGGAACGCAATTTTTTTGTACATCAGACGTAATGAATTACTAGATTTTATCATTATCGGGTAACATCATAGTAACTACTCGTAAGCTCTGATTTCTTTAATGAATCAAATTAGTTTATAACAAAAATAGATCTCATAATAGACCAAGGGATATAAAAGCAGAATAAATCTATGAGGAGCCTAAGCGATGGCAGCCCAGTAGAAATGACAGAAACCGATAATTATAGTAGTATAACCTGTAATTGAGATGGTTAGCGGAATCAACAGATCATGAGAAGTAATAAAGAGATAATATATTTAGCAGATTTAACACATACCAAGAATGGAATAATGGCGCTAACGTTCCCTTTGGGAACGGCTTATGTAACGGCATATGCTAAACAAAACCTGGGAAATGAATTTGAATTCACTTTATTTAAATTTCCAGAAGATCTTACAGAACAATTAGTAGTCAAAAAGCCCAGAGTCCTAGCACTATCAAGCTACCAGTGGAATGTGGAGTTGGGCTATAACGTTAGTCTTTGGGCGAAAAAGCTTTATCCCGACCTAATAATAATAATGGGAGGCCCCAATTTTCCTACCTCAAGTAATGAGAAATTAAGCTTTCTAATGGAAAGAGAAAATATAGATTTCTACATAGAGAATGAAGGCGAAGTAGGATTTACTTCTCTTCTGGAAAAGCTTCAAGACTACGGCTTCAACTCTGAAAAACTTAAGGATTCAGAAGAAATAATACCTAATTGTACTTATCTTAAGTATGGAGGTGAAAAAATACCTAAGCTTATTGAAGCAGATATAAAAAGAATAATAGACATTAACTCAATTCCCTCTCCATATTTATCAGGCGTTTTAGATAGGTTTTTTGATTATTCACTAACTCCAATGCTAGAGACAACAAGAGGGTGCCCCTTTAGTTGTACTTATTGTGCTGATGGATTAAGCACTAAAAACAAAGTAACTGCCTACGATATCAACAGAGTAGAAGAAGAACTTTATTACATAGCTAATAAAATTAAAAACATTGATGAGATGTACATTACAGATCTAAATTTTGGAATGTATCCAAAGGATATCAAAACCGCAGAATTAATATCAAGGGTTCAAAAAGATTTAAATTTTCCATCTACAATATTTGCCACAACTGGTAAAAACAATGCTGAAAGAGTTATAGAGGTTGCAAAGCTTCTTAAAGGGAGTTGGATAACTGGACCAGCAATCCAAACTTCAGACGAGCAGGTTCTAAAAAATGTTAAAAGATCAAATATAAGGTCTGATGCCTACAAAAAGATTTCTGAGTATATGCATTCAATTGACGATTCAGCACTGACTTTTACAGAATTAATTCTAGGTCTTCCAGGAGATACGAAGAAAAAACATTTTGAGAGTTTGAGATATGCAATAGATAGCAAAATGACAAAAATAAAAGCTTTTCAAGCCATGATGTTGCTCGGAACAGAAATGGCCTCTCCTGAAACAAGAGAAAGATTTGGGTTGGTATGTAAATATAGAATTACAGCCGGAGGAGTTGGAGTCTATAAATTCAACGAAGAAAAGATATCAATCGCAGAAATACATGAAATAATTGTTTCAAGTAAAGACATGTCATTCGAAGATTGGCTTTCTTGTAGAGTTATGCATTTGCTACTTGAGTCATACCATAATCAACAACAATTTAAGGAATTCTTCTTAGCATTACTAAAACTGGGGATATCTGAATTTGACTTTATAGTATATCTCTACGAAAACGATGATTTATTCAAGCCAAGGATTAAAGAAATAATTAAAAGGTATCTAGATACAATTAAAGATAATTTATATGATACATACGAAGAGGCTGTAGATGTTTCGACTTCATCAGAGAATGTAGAGAAGTACGAGTCTGGAGAATTAGGGTTTAATGAATTAATGCACTGCAATTTAGACATGCATTTTGCAATGGAAGATACACTGTTAACGCTATTATCAGTTCTAAAACGATATTTAAAAGAAAAAAATATATATACCCAAAGTGTAATGAATTATTTTGAACAGTTAGGTAGATTTATTCTACTTAAGAAAAGAGATGTCGTAAATTCTCAAACCGAAACTGAAGAAGACTTTTATTATGATTTTGAAAATTTATATACTATTAATTTTGATATAGACCCAAGAGAAATTAAAAAATTAAAATCCCCTATAAGATATAAGTTCTTCCATAATGATAGACAAAGGAATATAATTAAAAATGCAGTTGGTTTATACGAGAACCATACAGATGGTATTGCACGCATGGTGTATTCTAATAACTTACAAAGACTGTATAGAAATGTGGAAAGAATTACTCCAAAGATAGGTTTACAACATAGTTCTCAATCAAAAACTAAAGTTAGAGCAAACTAAGTTGATTAAGAAGTTGCTTAATTACTAGAAAATCAATAAGAAGTGAACCTTGCTCTAAAGGGTCCACTGCTAAACGAATTAACAACTGTATTACTCTGACGGATAACTGTCATACCACTTTTGGTAACAGTAAAGTCAACTTCAAGGCCTCTTTGGTTTTCTGTAATGATTATTGGATTAGTAGGTGCGAAGCTTCCTACTAATCTTGTTGCTGCTGGACATGATGTAACTGTTGTATAAGAGTCATTTGCCAACCTCGCCTTAATAGTGCCAGTTACTCCAGTAGTAAACGTTTCTGATGCTGTGTAGTCCTCTTCATCACAATTCTCACCTGCTGAAAAGTCATTAAGTGTCTCTGTCCAATCACTCGCTGATGAAGCGGAGCTAGATGCATTACCACTTGAATCAGAATAAAATGTAGTTCCATTAATCTTGTATGTTCCATTTAATCCAAAGGTGTTTTTCATTTTGATATAAGCGTGCGCATAAGATCCTGCGCCTGGCTTGGAGGAAGTACCTCCAGTTAATCCTTGGGTAGAGCCTGGAGCAATGTTTAAGACCAGGCCATTATCATTTGAATAAGTTGATGTACAACTAGTGTCATCAAAATTGGTTCCGCTTAAAGGGTCAGAAGTACAAAGACCCAATTCATAAATAATAATCTCATACCGGTCTGGCGTTTCATAACAATCATCTGACAAAGTTGTAGGATTATCTTCGCATTCATTTGCACTAACTGTGGGCTGAAAGAACAGAAAACTGGATAGTCCTATTCCTAGAGCGGTTATTCTAGATAAAGTTTTTCTGGCAGTTGTAGTGAGGTTCATTTGAATAAATTAGTTGTTAGTGTTCAAACCCTATAACTTATTAGGAGACAGAGGCATCAAGAGCCTGAGGCTCGATTGCTAAATTTGCCCGAAGATCTTTCAAGAAGTATGTCATACCTTCTGCGTACAGGTTGAGTCATTTGATTTATTAGGTTCCTTTTTTTATCTTTTTTGGTAAAACTGATTGGATCTGCTGTTATTTTCATGCGAAGACCAAAAAATGTTTCGTCTGTACTCGGAAGATTATTATTAGTAACTGTTGTGTAAGGCGCTATCTCATTTGAGACCCAAGCCTCTAAATTCAACCTCGGATTTGCTTGCCAATTAATAGAAGTTTCTAGACCACTATTATCTTGAGTATTATGATAATCCCAATTGAAACCTCTAACAAAAATACCTAATTGAGGATACTGAGGAAGACGATATCCTAGTTCTACATCCCATCCTGGGACAACTCTTTCTTCATATTCGGCTCCTTTAATTGTTACTTCCCTTTCTTGAGTCAGTGCAATGTACCAATTGTTCCTAACTTGAAAGTCCTGCCAAAAATATTCTCCTCCAACGCCTAATCTCTTGTGGGGAGAAGTGTAACTAGGATAAATATGATCTAAAAATACGTTGACACCGACCATAGAAACACTGTCTGGCCTATCCCTTAAACCAAGACCAAAATTTGTAGTTAGCCCATCATTATTAGTACTGGCTGCTATTCTAGCTTGCGAAAAAAGAAGAGTTTTCAAATCACCTTCGTCATCCAATTCTAATTCTTTAAGTTTCATTAGACTATTTAATGAAAAGCTGTTTTCGGAATCCGAACCTGCATTTATATCTACACTTGTATAAGCAAGAAATGGGATTCTCTTGATTCTTTTATTTGTATATGTATTAGTTAAATCATTAACAGAAGCAAAGATCATTTGCTTACTATCATTTAAAATGACTTTTTTATAATCACTACCTTTTGCTTGATTATTAAGCATTGGAACAAAGCGACCTATATAATTAGCTGTCTTTTGAATTAATCTCTCTAAGTCATTTTTAGGTTGATGAGTTTTAACTGATGCATTGCAGGAATTATTCTGGTCAAAATCAAGATAGCTAATACACTTACTTTCTTCTTCTATATTTATAAAATCAAGTGCAGTAGTTTCGTCTACATTTGGTTTGGAAGGTTTTATTGAATCTATAACCCTTACTGAATTTAAAGAAGAGTTTTTGGGAGATTCAGTATTAGCTTTAAGAGGTAATGAATTGGTAAGCCAAAAAAGGGTGCTTAGTCCAACCAGCAAGCTTTTTTGTGGAAGTAGGAATTTCAAGCCAAACTAATTAAATTATGTAGAGCTTATTTCTATCTTTAAATTATTCTCTAAGGAGGATGACAGTTTTACAGTTGGTTTAGCCTGCATAGATTAAAGTGAAATATTTTTAGGCCATCAGTTTCATTGTCAACCATTGAAAATACTGGTGAGTAGAATATAACATCTATTTAACTAGATGATATTAATTAATAGCATAATCAAATATAGTTAATTACCTTATTCCCTCATTCATTGCTTTTTCGGGAAAGTCCCCTACTAAAAACTCCATTCATGCCTTGAACTTCTTTCTAGTCTGGTCTCTAATTAGTTCGTCTATTGGTTTGGCTTGGGCCTTAGGTAATTACAATAGTCTTCACATGTTCGAGTGGTCAACTCTTCAAAAGATCATTAGAGGCTTTCTGGTTATCAACCTAATAAATAGGTCAACTTTCTCTCCGCATTGATTTCTAAGATATGACGTATGGATTCACTTATGCGCCCTTTTGATAGCACCTTTTATTTGGGACAATGGGATAAGAAATTTTCCACCTATCAATAAACGAACAATGGATTTGACTGCCGAAAACCCTTGCTTCAACTTTAGAGGTTAGACATATGCACTTTCAGGAGATTATTACAACACTGCTTGAGACTTGTCATGGCAAGGGTTTTCAGCTTACAAATAAATGAATCAACAAAGTATCAACTGTAATTACATCACTAATTCAATTATCTATATATTCGGAGGATTTGTACAAAAAATTTGGCATTAGCTAATGCCTGTCAACACTTGCTTCAGTTCGCTTCTGAAGATATATATTTAGTATCCCAAGACTAAATATCAGAACTATCGAGCTTATAAGTGTTATCAGGGGTTTGCCTGGAAGGTTCTTGACATTTATATTTAAAATCTGTTGAACATTAATACTACCTAGCTCTTTAAAAGCATATCCACTTGCGACAAAAGGAGCATCAGAAATTAATATGCTAATGATCAGTGCTGGGACAAATTTCCTCCAAGGTACTTTTGTTAGTCCGACCCCATAACAAACGAAATCAAAGAATTGAGTCATCAGAAAACTTGTCATTAGAAAGAAGTTTTTTTCTAGGTGCTTCTTGCTGAAGCCCTCAACGCGAAGCATTAATCTGTTGCCTACTATTTTCCTTATGAAACCTCTCCCAAACTTTCTAGAGAGAAAGAAACTTGATGAGCAAGCCATCAAATCAGCCAGAAAAATAATTAGCAAACCTTCTTGAAATCCAAAGAAATATCCAGACAGGACAGAGCAATAAGTGCCTGGAAGCATAGGTATGATTATGCTTATAGATCTCAGTGCAAATATCATGCCAGGAGCCCATAGCCCCATAGATTCTATTCTTCCATCAACTTTTAGGAGCCAATTCTCCACAGTCTCCATATCAACAATCCTAGTAGTATAGATAATAAATATGCACACTAATATTCCTATTATTGAGTAGAATAATTTATCCGTATTTGTGTTCTTTGAAATCAATTTCGAGTAAATACTTTAATAGTGAATATAGCATCAGTGTTGTTTCATTGCCATATAAGAAGCTGCTGATTCCTTAATAGAATTCAAAGGAGTTCCTTGTGCTATAAGATTTTGGTGAAATATTATTAGTAGTATTAGTTCTTATTAAACCCGCTTGGAAAACTAAAAAATTAAATAAATGACTCTTTAGTTTCTATCTCTACCTCTCAAAATAAGGCAAAGTGCCTTCTCTCTGCAGCTCTTTTGCAGAGATGTCGTATGGATTCACCTATGAACCCTATTGATAGCACCACATATTTGAGATAATGAATTATGCAAATTCTGACCTATCAACAGACCTATCAATTAGACACCTGTTTATAGGGATTTCAATGACCTATCAATAACCCATCAATGAATATGATTACTGAAAAACCTTGGTACGACTGGAGAGGGTAGACATATGTACTTTCAGGACATAATCCTTTCTCTTAGTAGTTTTTGGGCTGATAAAGGTTGTCTACTCTTGCAGCCATACGATATTGAGAAAGGCGCCGGCACTATGAGTCCTCATAGTGTTCTTAGAGCAATTGGTCCTGAACCATGGGCAGTTGCCTATCCAGAACCTTGTAGAAGGCCTACAGATGGGAGGTTTGGTGACAACCCAAACAGAGCTCAACATTATTTCCAATATCAAGTATTAATAAAACCCTCTCCAGAAGGCATACAAGAAATTTACTTAGATTCACTAAGTCAGCTAGGGATTTCACCAAAAGATCATGACATACGATTCGTAGAAGATAATTGGGAGTCTCCAACTCTTGGTGCGTGGGGGGTTGGATGGGAGGTTTGGCTTGATGGAATGGAAGTCACACAATTTACGTATTTCCAGCAATGTGGAGGAATAGATTGCCGTCCAGTTTCTATTGAAATCACTTACGGTTTAGAAAGGATAGCAATGTTTTTACAAGATGTAGAAACAATCTGGGATCTGCAGTGGAATGCAAAAACAAAATATGGTGATATCTGGTTAGCTGCAGAAAAGGGGCAATGTGAATATAACTTCAATACATCTAATCCAGAAAGACTCAAGAAATTATTCTCTTTATATGAAGATGAGGCAAAAGAATTAATCAAAAAAGGCCTTCCAGCGCCAGCACTAGACTTTGTTCTTAAATGTAGTCATACGTTCAACCTGTTAGAAGCTAGAGGAGTTATATCTGTAACAGAGAGAACTGCAATTATTGCTCGTATAAGAAACCTTGCAAGAAGGGTTTCAGAATCTTGGCTTGCAGAAAGAGAATCTCTTGGCTTCCCACTATTGAATAAAAGTTAAAGCGATCTAAGCATACGAAAACCTATTTAATCAGCCAAAACTTTTACTCTCAATATCATCAAGTTTTTAAATAAAATATTATCTTGGAATCAATACAAGGTAGCTAATTAGCTTGCAAGTATACTAAAGTAAATAGGCATTAGCCAATATCGATAATGGCAATTTATGACAAGAAAAATCTCCAAAAAGCAGATTTAAGATCAAATGACTATACATACTTTTTTAACCCCAGAGCGAGATTAGCAACCAAATTATATAACAGTTATTTTGCCTATACAGTAGGAAGAGTGCTGAAACCTTTCTTCAATTTGGATTCATTTTTATCTACAAAAAGGTTAAAAGACTGGCAAGATGGTGGTGTAGGAAAAGCTAAAGACCCCACGCCATTTCTTACCTTTGATGAGACAGGTCTGGCATTCACCGATGAATTGATGAAGATAGCAGAAAAAGATTTTCGTATTCTTGATTTATGTTGTAATACAGGCAGGCATATGAACTTTCTATATCAAAAAGGTTATAGGTATATTGATGGTGTTGACATTATGAGTTCAGCATTTGAAATTGGGAGTGATCATTTTAAAGAGCTATATTCTGATAAAGATGTAAACTTTTACTGCCAATCAATACAGGACTTTCTTTTAGAAACTCCTAATAAAAAATACAATTTACTATACACCGTAGGATCCACTGTTGAATTAATAAATCCTTATTACCCTTTAATAAGAGAAATCTGCAGAGTTTCCTCTAATTATGTTGCCTTTTGTATTGTCGAAAATGATGACGAGTACCCAAGATTTTGGGAACAGGAATTTCTAAGAGAAGGGTTTATTCTAACAAGATTATTAAGGCCAATAAGTGATAACAAAAGTAATTTATTAGCTATAAAGAATTCAATTCTTATCTTTAGAAGGATCTCAACTTTCTAATTTACAATAAAAAAATTATTAATTGCGGAAAGAGAAGGGTCTCATAGACATGTTGTACAAATCGAACTTCTGCAGCCAAAGATAAAAATACAGGAGGCGAGGGGATGAAACCAATGATAGCAAAGGTTGTATCAAATGTTCTTTTAGCAAGTTTAATCAAGCACATTTAATACATGTTAGTGGTCAAACTAACACGGATTAATTAGATATTTCTCTGACTATATATATAATTCAATTGCCCTTTTTAGAGGGCAATCCGTGTGAGGAACTAAATGAAACTCTTCCAGCAACTGCTGGTGGCACCAGCTGCCTTAGGACTTTTTGCTCCTATTGTTGCAAATGCCTCTGACTTGAACCTCGAGGGTGTATCTGATTATTCAGGTGCTTCCGAGCAAGTCACCAGCGCATCACAATTTTCTGACGTCTACCCAACAGATTGGACGTATCAGGCAATCTCTAACTTGGCTGAACGCTATGGCTGTTTGGCAGGTTCAAATGTAAATAGCAACAAAGCGATTACTCGTTTTGAAGCCGCTTCAATGCTAAATGCCTGTCTTGATCGCGTAAGCGAAATGACAGATGAAGTACGTCGTCTTGTTAGCGAGTTCGGTCCCGAGCTTGCTGTTCTTCAAGGCAGCGTTGATGGTCTTGAAGCAAGAGTTGGTGAATTTGAAGCCGGTCAGTTTTCAACAACTACGAAACTGAAAGGTAAAGCCGACTTCACAATAGGTGCAACTGGTTATGACATCGATGGTCAAAAGAGTGAAGGCTCTAAGACTGATGGCACAACAATGAACTACACCTATCAATTAGCTCTAAACACGAGCTTCACTGGTAGTGACCTTCTCTACACCAGGCTAAAAACTGGAAACTATTCCACAAGTGCCTTTGGTGGTAAAGATGCGTATGTAAACCCTGCATACCTAACTAACGCCAACTCCAACGAGGACACGCTTAAGGTAGACAAGATCTGGTATCAGTTCCCATTTGCAGATGGATTCACAGCTTATGTAGGTCCGAAGATCGAGAACTACTACATGCTTGAGAGCACCCCATCTGTTTATAAGCCTCAACTTAAGGCTTTCAAATTGGGTGGTAACTACTCAACTTACGGGGCAAGCACAGGTGCTGGCTTCGGCGTGAGCTGGAGACAGTCTGTTGATGATGTAATGACTCCTCGTATTGGAGTTAGTACCGGCTATACCGCAGAGGATGGAAAGAATGGCTCCCCTGCAAGTGGTGGCATGTTCACTGCCGACGCTGATTCAATCTGGCTGAGCCAAGTCAGCTACGGAAATCCTCAATGGCAGGTTGCTTTCGCTTTTGCTCATAAAGGTGATGAAGCTACATCCGGCTTCGGTACATACAAAGCTGATGACGGAGTAAGTGATTGCACCACTGGTTCATGTGAATCAACCATGAACAGCTATGCAATCAGAGCTTATTGGCAACCAGAAGAAACTGGAGTAATTCCTTCATTCAGTGTTGGCTACGACATTTCCAAGCACAACCTCCCTAGTGATGCTGCTGATGGAACTCGTGAAGCAACCAATGCTTGGTTCGCTGGCATGATGTGGAAGGATGCCTTTATAGATGGAAACACACTAGGTTTTGCAATCTCAGGGCTTCAGTGGGTTACCGAATTTAAAGGTGGTGGAGACCCTCCTTCAAACGATAGTTTTGATGGGGAAAACAATACAGCATTTGAGCTGTATTACGACTACAAGGTCTCTGACAACATCACAGTTACTCCTACTGTCTTCTACCTAGGCAATCCATTTGGTTCTGCGCTAGGTAAGGCCAAGTATTCAAATGGAGACGCTGTTGGCGGCTTAGACGCAGACAATTTCTCTGTTTGGGGTGGCGTACTTAAGACCACCTTCAAGTTCTAATTCATACGAAATAACCGTAAGGATTTGAACAAAAGAAGTGGGGGAGATTAGTAATTAATCTCCCCCACTTCTTTTGTTTTAAACTGATTATTTTTTGAAATTAAGATCTCTGAAACAAAAAGCTAATTATTAGAATAAATCAATTAAAAGATAAATTGGAGATTGTTGCCTACCAGCAATTCTCTCCCTCTCCTATTGGTACACAGAAATTAGATTCTTTAGCCTTTTTAGCTGCCTTCTTAGCATCTTCATCGAGCTTACTATCAGCATCTAAAGCATCATCGGTAGTCCACTCCTTAAGACCACCTTCTCGATTAGTATTATCATCAGCTTTTACCAAATCAGAATTAACATTAGCTACTGAAAGCAAAGCTGAGGCGGCCATGAATATGGCTACAGGACTATATTTGAACATAGTACTAATATGAAATGATTTTATTCTCGCCTTTATAAGCAAAGCGAGCAGTGATTAAAGATACATCAAAGCATATCAAATTAATCACCAAAGCGCCTAAGAAGATTTGCGTAGGATTGAAATATTAAATCCAATTCGGGAGATCTACCATGCTTTGCGAGTAACCCCTTTGAGGCTGCATCTAAATTAAACAAAAGATTTCTGTCCTCGTTACATGAGATATAACTGTGTATCCAGCCAACAGAAACTAATCTCTCACCAGCTGTTACGGGTCTTACTGAGTGAAGATATGTACTTGGATAAAAAATAGCTTCACCAGGTTGAAGCTTGTAGTTAGAATTATCGTTTAATGATTGAATTGATAACTCACCACCTTCATAGTCTTGAGGTTTACTAAGAAAAAGAGTAAATGAGATATCACTTCTTCCCGTGCTCATATAAGCATTATCTACATGAATTCCATACCCTTGTCCAGTCAAGGATTTCGTGAACATAACCCCGTGAATACTTCTAGGTAAAACAAAGCTTTTGACAAGGGAATCTGACTTAATTGATTCAACAACTATTGCTGCAGCTTTTCGTGATTCTAAAGAATCTCTATCTAGTTGATAATTATTTTTCAAGGGTGCTGCGTGAGTGCCAGCAGATCGCTTGCCATCATTCCAAGAGTCGAGATTCCCTCTTACCAAGGTTCTTAATTCCTCTGCAGTATCCGAGTCTAGAAGCCTATGAATCAAAGAATCCATTTAAGTAAGACAACCCAAGTGAGTGAAAGTAGACCAAAAACCATAGGAAGCGAGTATAACAATTGCTACAAGGACTAGTAGAAAATGAATCGCCTCAGCTTTAAAATTAGGAATAGTGTGATTTTAGAAAATAAATCATTCGACATTCATGGCCAAAATTAAATTTATAAAAATTGCGGTTTACTCCTCAATCCTATCCCTGGCGTCATTGATTGGAAATGATGTCAATCCATCTTCGAGAGAAGTACGCGTCTATTCTGGAAGACATTACAATACAGATAGGCAAGTATACAAAAAATTCAATAAAGAAACAGGTATTAGGGTGCGATTGATTGAATCAACAGGAATATCTCTTATTGAAAGATTAAAAAGAGAAGGTAAAAATTCTAATGCTGACCTGATCCTTCTTGTTGATGCTGCAAGAATAAGCAATGCAGCAAAATCTGGATTATTACAACCTTATAGATCAAATAAGCTTATTAAAGAGGTACCAGAAGAATACAGAGACCCAAAATATAGATGGTATGGACTAACACGCAGAGTAAGAGTAATTATTGCAAACCCAGAGGTCATTAGTTCAAATAATATTAGAACTTATAGTGATCTTTCAAAGAGTGAATATAAGGGTCAAGTTTGTTTAAGGAAAAGAAATAATGTCTACAATCAGTCACTTGTTGCCAATCAACTAGTTCAATACGGTAAGAGCAGAACCAAAAGTTGGCTAAAAGGAATGAATTCAAACGTAACTCAACCATATTTTGGAGGTGATATTTCTCTAATAAGAGCTGTTGCACAAGGGCAGTGCGGTGTTGGGATAGTAAATCACTACTACGTTGCAAGAATGTTGGCTGGAGTAAATGGGGAAAAGGATAGAGATTTAGCAAGAAAAATACAAGTAATTACTCCTAATCCTGCCCATGTAAATGTAAGCGCTGGGGGAATTGCTAAGTACGCGAAAAACAAAAAGGAAGCCATAAAACTACTAGAATATTTAGCCTCACCTAATGGTAGTAAAGGTCTAGCTGGGCCAACATTTGAGCACCCTCTGAAAGGCTACGGAGAATCAAAAGAGGTAAAAAGCTTTGGTGAGTTTAAACCGGATGGGGTAACTACTAAACAATTAGGGGACGCAAATAGTTCCGCAATTAAATTAATGTCTGAATCTGGTTGGCAGTAATATCAAAAGAACAAATGGCCTAATAATTTAAATAATTTGGATAAGACTTTTCCTCAACGATCTTAGAATCTGTTTGTAAATTTATTTGCCTCTTAATTTCAGATCTCTTGTCATTAAATAAATATACATGCCTTGCAAGATCTACAAATTCAGATCCAAAGTCTAAGGCCGCTTCTTTTCGTCTAATCTGGTCCTCAATCTGCCATAACTTAGAATTAATAGATTGCAATTGATCTAATAAATCCGGGTCGATTTGAATACCAGATTCTTCAAGTATTTTTGTAAGGAAGGTAATCTCTACATTTACATTCTCTGAGGAATGGGCTGGCAACTTTGAGATTTTGATATTCAAGATCGTAATCTTATCAATAAGTTCACCAATAGAGATTGGTGCATAGACTAATTCCATTGTGATAAAAATTTAGCTAGTTGGTCTGACATTAATTGAAGAGGGTGAGTCCAATCATTATTATAGATCTGTCTAAAAATACGAATTGAAGGGTACCAGAAAGATTTATCACCTTCTAAACCCCATCTCCAATCGGGGGTTTTATTTAAAATCAACCATGTTGGTCTTCCAAGAGACCCCGACAAATGTGCAGCACAGGTATCTGTAGTAATAACTAGATCACAACAACTAAAAATTGCCGCTGTTTCCTCAAAGTCTTGTACAAGGTCAACTAGATGCTGGTTAGGTATAAATTGTTCCTTAAAGGAACAATTTATCAGTTGATCTGAACCAAAACCCTTTTGAAGTGAGACTAAATTAAAGCCTTGAAAACCAGAAAGGAATGAAAGGAAATGTAGAGGTATAGATCGACCTACAAGGTTGAAAGTTTCTGCAGATCTATTACCTTGCCAATTTATACCTATAATAGGGAGAGAGTTTGAAGTAAGCTTTTTTTTCCATTTAGATACAATATGAGGGTTAGATCTTAAATATGGTTGATCAATTAAAACCTTTCCTGGTTCAACTCCAAGTAATTTAGGTAAAGTAAGTAAAGGCAGCCAATTAGATGATTTTTCTTCAACAACAGTTTCTGGTGTAAATACTTTAGAAAAAATACCAGAATATTTAACTAATCCCAAAAGTTTGGGATCTAAGCAGATAGAAACTTGATATCCTAAATCCCTTAGAGCTATTCCATAGCGTAAAAATTGTATAGTATCTCCCAACCCTTGTTCAGATATAAGTTGTAGCTCCCTTGATTCAGAAAGCCTTTTACATAGTTTATTATTATCAGGTTGAAAAATGAGATTAGCAGCGTAGTTTGTAGTCTCGAACCTGTAGTTATAATTTGTGAGCCCATCAGAATAATCACCTTGAGTGAGCTGTAATATGCCTAGATTAGTTTTAGCTTCTGGAAAATATGGAGTTTCCCTAAGAGACAGAAGGTAATAGCTTTTGGCCACTTCAAAATCACCTAAATGATAATTTGCAAGACCAAGATTATTCAAAGCTTTAGGGTGATTAGGCCTTAAAGATAGAGCTTTTAAATAATAGAGCCTTGCAAGCTTTGGGCGTCCTAGTTCATGGATAGCTAAACCCAGATTAAGAATAGATGAAAAGTGATCACGTTGATATCGAAGAGCTTTCTTGTAGCAAAAAATCGATCGAACAAGCTGTTTATCGTCATGATAAACATTTCCCAAAGCAAAATAGACCTCAAAATTGTCAGGTGAAATTTTCAAGGCTGCGAAAAAGTAAAAAATAGCTTCGGAGTAATTGTGATTCTTATGGAATAGATCAGCCAAATTAATATATGTCAATAAGTTATTAGGTTCAATTTCTATGGACAGTTTAAAATGTTTAATAGCTTCATTAACTCGATCTAAATGATTAAAAGCTATTGCGATATTAGAATGTGCTATTGCGGAGTCATTAGAAATGTCTAATGCCAATCTATAGCTCTGAATGGCAAGCTCCAAATCTCCTAATTTGTGATAAATCAGTCCTAAATTAATTTGAGCATTGATTTCTTCAGGATATAAGTTAATTATCTTTTTATAAATAGTCTTTGCCTCATCATCCTTGTCAATAC
The DNA here is from genome assembly GCA_902634405.1 of uncultured Synechococcaceae cyanobacterium. Taxonomy (GTDB): domain Bacteria; phylum Cyanobacteriota; class Cyanobacteriia; order PCC-6307; family Cyanobiaceae; genus CACPJY01. The sequence continues at coordinate 94,979 of CACPJY010000002.1, read as the reverse complement.
GTTGATAAAGTAAAGACAAACGGTTTAAAATTTTTAATGAATTGGGTGCTAGAGTTGATGCTTTTAGAAAATATTTAAGGCTATTATTATTATCTCCTTTTTGAAAGAATACCTCTGCTAAATTTTGAAAGATTGATAGCGAAAAAACTCCTTCTTTAATTAAACTTATATAAATCCTTTCTGCTGAATCAAGATTGTTATTTGCCATGTGCTTCTGGGCTGATATTTCGTACTTATGAATATTCAATAAATCTATATCAATAATCTTTTTGGGCCTTATGTTTGGGCTCGCAAATCCCTTCGATTTTTTATTTCTAGGAGACATTAAATTATAAATATGATATTATACAGAAGAAGAGTTTTAGAAGCTATCTATTTCAGAAAAAAACTTTTAAAATAATCACGACAACTTTTAAATGGGCTCTCATTTAAGAGATAAGCAAAGACCTAGAATTAATCAACCTTGGAGAGGTGGCTGAGTGGTCGAAAGCGAACGACTCGAAATCGTTTGACGGGAAACCGTCCGTGGGTTCGAATCCCACCCTCTCCGTTTAACTGCTCTCCTGCAAGGGATCTAAGCTATAGCTAAAGTTTTTGACGTGCTTGGTACAAAACCAGGTACATTTTTTTGTCTATCATCAGTGCAAATTATCGATTTCGTCGATTGGCTTTGTATCAACGGGCAGGAACTTATGGAGTAAGGATTGCTGTTCCTAAATCTTTGAGGTCGGTTATTGGAAAGACAGAGCTAAAAAAATCTCTTGGAACGAAAGATTTGAATAGAGCGAAACTTCTCGGCCCCCCAATAGAAGACAAATTCAGAGCAATAATTAATGCAGCAAAAGAGGGTGTAAAACTATCACCCCAAATTTCATCAGCTGAGGTAACACCTAACCAACTCAATGTAATAACAGGGAAGTTTTATAGAAGGCTTTTGCAGGAGTTCGAAGACTCTTATGACGGTAGGCATTTCAAGGCTGGAGATGTTCTAGAAGCGTATGGACTTCCTTGTAGTGACAATGGAAATGGAGTGCGAACTTACATAGAAGAAAGGTTTGATGCTATCGCCGAAGAAGAGACAAAATTGCATAAAGAAAAGATTGATATCTCTGAGCTTTCTTATCGGTTTGAGAAAGCGTTTGAAAGAGCAATAAAAACGCTTGAATCCAGAGCTCAGGGTCTTACAGATCCAGAAGATCCGTATTCAAGAGGACAAGAATCTGACCTTGATTTGCTTAAAGCTTGGGAGTACTGGTCAAGAGATAAGAAGAACTTAAAAACTCGGGACACATTTAAGAGCACTGCTAAACAGTGGTTGGCAGATACAAAACTCTCAAGTTTGAGGAGTATTACTAGAAAAGATGTCAAAGAGTGGATGAGACACAAATCTCACAAAGGACTAAAACCTCGAACAATCAAGAACAAGATTGTCCATCTTCAGTCGATAACTAATAGTGTTAAGAAAGATGGCTTAATTGAGAACTGGCATAACCCTTTTAATAATCAAAATCTCACTATTAAACGAAGCAAAGCATCTGATAGACGTCCATTCACTTCAGAAGAAGTAAAACAAATAGTTCGCAATTGCTTAGAAGAAGGCAAAAGCCCTGCTGACAAATGGATTCCTTTGCTGATGATTGCCACTGGTGTAAGGAATGAGGAAGCAGCTTCTTTGTTGGGAGGTGATTTCAAAAAAGATCAGAACGGTAAGTTGTATTTGCAAATCAATGACATTAATAAAGCCGCTCCTAAAACAGAAAATAGCCTTAGAGATGTCCCTATCCCTAAGTGTTTAATTGAACTTGGTTTAGAGGCTTTTGTAAGAGAGGCTTCACTAGGAGAGAGGGTTTTCAAAGATCTTAGAGAAGACAAATATGGGAAAGTAAGCTCCAAGTGGTCTGAAAGGTGGAGTAAAACAGTTCTTAGGGGAGAGTTGCAGATCAAAGATTTAACGGTTGTTCTTTACTCAGCAAGGCACTATCACGCAGATGTTTTACGGGATCATTTTGGAAAGATCCCTGGATTAGATCAATCAATTATGGATTCTATTCGAGGTCATAGTAATCAAGAAGTAAGTAATATGTATGGCCAAGGTTTTAAGATTGAGAGACTCAATGAAATTGTATCTACAATAGATTTCCTTTTAATTGATCACTAGGTTGTGGCCTTGGTCGTATATATAAATAAAACGACTACATAGAATTATATAGAAGCTATTTAGAAGGTTCTTTATACTCTTATTCCTAAAAGAGTTTCTCTAAAAAGTTGTAGTTTCTGTAGTCACCTTCTGGTGCATCGAAAGTCGAGTAGTCGAGATGTAGTTAAGAGGTAGTTTTTTGAATTAGGTAGTGTTTTTGTAGTTTCCTGTAGAAGGCTGCGCCTAAGCCTTATCTAAAAGAGCCGTCAATCACTAAAGCCTCTTAAAAATCTCTTTCACCTCTCTGCTTCGGTTGGTAATAGTCGGCTATCTCAAGGTAGTCAGGTTGGGGCCCATTATTTCGAATCCATGGCCTCACAGACTTGTCCCCTCCAGCCCATCGAACCTTTCTAGGAGAAGGAAGAGCTTTAAATCCAAGTGCTCCCATGGCTTTCTTGATTTCCTTCTCCATTCGTTTATCGATATAGCCAAGAGTGAGATCAATGCATTCACGAATCTCGTCCATACATACAGCGGTACGACCTTCTAGTAGTTCTGCCAAGGGCTCTTCGTATTGAGAGACCTCTAGATAATTAGCGTTTAGATCTTCAGATTGACTGCGTTCATCTTGAGTGAGTTCAAGTGAATAAAAACCTTCTTTGTGTTTCCTATAAAGCTTTATTGCTCCTGAAATGATTGCTTCTCTTTCTTTCTTGAGTTGTTCTAGGTCTATTGCCTGACCTCTCTTTGAGTCAACTTCAACTGGTATGACGTGGAACCTTGTATTGCCAGTTAGATCAGTAAGGAATTCCTGCTTATTACAAGAACCCCAATAGCTACAACGACGGGGATAGTCCTCTGCGTGACTCTTGTACTTCATCACGTAACTATCACTGGTTTCTGAGAGGAAAGATTTCAGAGCTCCTTCGACCACCCTTCCAGTGGTTTGCTCTAGCTCTTCAAAAAGGAGAACACTCTTGCTGTTGAAGGTTGTTAAAAGATCTTTGTCTTTGAAGTTGGCAGTGCAACCAACTGAAGTGCTGTTGTTGTCTCCCGCCAGGATCTTGACGAACTGATCCTTGCCGATGTTTTGAGGACCTTGAACCACAAGCATTGTGCGGTTGTAGCAACCAGGCTCTAATTGACGTTTGACCCAATTAACAAGCCAAAGTTCAAGGTACTTGTCATAGATAGGCTTTTTAGTTTTGAAGTAACGAGTACTGAGGTTATTGATAGGGATCGGTTCAACTAAGTGTTCAATCTCCAGAAGCTTCTCTTCAAAGGAATCAAAGCTGTTCTTCAGGGCCATTGCCTCAATGGCTAAGCGTGTTTGCTTAGGAGGGAAGTTAATTCCGTGTTCTTTAGAAAGTCGCAAATGAAGTACTTCCATATCAGCCTCTGTTAGAAGCTGATCTCCCCAAAGAACTCTTCTTTTAGCTTTGTCCCAACGGAAGGTTTCAGATGCTTGAAGAGCTTCAAGAACGTATATGAGATCTGTACTTCTAATGTTTGAGATCTTGGCATAACCCAGATCTAAGATACGTTGATCATCAATATTCAGGACAAGAGAACCTGTGCTAGATACACGAAAATGACTCTCTTGCAATAAGAGATTAGTAGTCATAGAATTATAAAAGTAGTAACAACAACCCTTGGCTATCTAGTCAGGGGTTTTGTTTTGTTAGGGGATAGTCTTCTCTCTCAAGGCATACTGTTCTAGAAGTTCATCAGGTAACTGACTGAAGAGATTTTCAGCAAGTTCTTGAAGTTGAATCTTATGCTTAAATGTGAAGTCTTCAATGCGGTCAAATGTTTGATAAGTAACTGCAGAGTTCCAACGTCTTTTAGCAGTAGGGATGGTCTTCATTAATACTTAGTCGATTGAGAGTTGAGTGTCTACTGATAACTATTCTCGCATATATGTACGTATAAATCAATGAATAATGTTCTAATATTTGTTTAAAAATAAAAATAAAAATAAATCTTTTACTGTATGTAGAGGAGACATAAGGCCAAGGGGGGATTCCCTTTGGTTTATCTATATGAAGACGACCTTGTAAATCCAAAGTAAAAATAGTTATGTTTGATTCGGTGAACGCTCTTTTGCACTTAATTTAGGTCCATCCAAGGCTTTCACAATCCTTTGAAATCAATCTAAAAAACAAATATGGATCGAAAAGAGCTCATTGTGTTTAACAAGGAAAGGCTACGAGAAGTCTTTCAGGAGAGGTATGGAGAAATTTTTGATATAGATGAATTAGATAATCGCTATGTAAATCTTTTAGATGAGGATATATTGAATCGGAGGCAGATATCTGAGGTCCATCAGTTTTTAATAGTCAAAAAAGCATATAAAAACCTTGGTATTGATTGGAATAGTTTAGAAACAGGTAAACATATTCTTACGGAGAAAGAAGGCCTTGTAGAGGTGTCTGTATCAAAAGAAGGAGTTAAGCATATTAATCATTTGCCTGTCGATATAGAGATTTCAAGGAGAAGAACGAGGAACTTATTGAGAAATCATCTAGAAGATGCATTAACTTACAATGGGAAAAAAGTCAGGCGTTCTTCCAAAAAGAAAGAAGCTCTGGACAGAATTAGATATAGACTTATGGATATATTCTCTGACTTATTTATATTTCTCACAAGCTTAGTCTTGGTCATCACATATATATATATGTGTCTCAATTATGGATGGATTGCATTCTTTTTAACTTTAGGAATAATGTTTATTCTTTTTTCAGATGATGGATATTGGCTAATGAAAAATTATTGGGATAAGATCGAACAGAATAAGATCGAAAAGGATCGAAAAATGTTTCGAAGGACTGAGACGATTTCATTTGGAAGTGCAAAATATAAGGTTTTATTTGGTGCCCAGCAAAAAGGAGATCCAGATACTTTTAAAAGGGCAATTAAAGAACTTAAATCAGGACGTAAGTGTGGTCATTGGATTTGGTATATATTGCCCCAACTAAGCTATCTTGGGAACTCAAGAAAGTCCAAGCTATATGGCATTAAGAATTTACAAGAAGCAAAAGATTATTATTCAGCGGCTGTTATAGGTTCTAGATATAGAGACGTTGTGAAAATAATTGAAGAGCAACTAGATAATCCAGAAATGACTCTCGAAAAGCTTATGGGGAGTGAATTAGATGCGAAAAAAACTATTAGCAGTCTTACCCTCTTTGGCCAGGCTGGATGCAAGGAGGCTAATTCCTTACTAAACAATCAACTTGGAGGTCCTTGTAAGCTTACTTTAGGATTATTAGAGAATGAGAATTTGGATTTATTTAGCGATTGGAGATAAGAGTTTTTAAAGTCAGTTTTTGTTTAATCAGATTAAATCTTTGATAGCAACATTTATCAATCCCATATATATTCCAAACCAAAAGATCTCTATTTCATAAAAGCCTAAATATAAGGTATCAAATTTGCCTATGTTGATTAGCAAATAACCAGAAGTAATTGCAAGAACAGACCTTATGAAGAATTTAACTTGATTGATTTCTCTAGGTCTCGGAGCAAAAATTCTAATAAGATAGCCAACTGAGCCTATTAAACCTAAAAAGACTAAAGCGTATCCAATGAGAGAAAAAAGAAACCAAGCACCACTATTTGGAATACTCATGCTTCCTTGAATGATCAATAGAAGCCACTGTGAAGCAATTAGAGAAAAACAAATTTTATCGGTCACTCTGCTAATGCTTCTCTGAAGTTGTTCATTTTTTTTCTGCTCAAGAAGGAACCAAGCCAGATCTGGATCAGAGCAAAAGCCTGGTCCTTCTTGGGCTTTACGTCCATCCTTATGTTCCCAAACATTTATGTATGGAGGAACATCATAATCTGGATCATCTGGATCCAGCAGGTCATAGTGCATAGATAACTCCCAACCTCCTATTCCATCCCTCCATGGGTATCTAAACCTCAGCCTATGAATTAATCTATAAAGCTTATTTAGCATATTCCTGCAATAAATTAATAGCTTTTTCATCTCCTAATGAACTAGCCATTTTAAAGTTATTTATAGCTTCTTTTTCCCTTCCTAAATTCCAATATGAGCGCCCCAGTAAATAAAAAGTATTACCTCTATTTTGATCGATAGTTACACATTTTTCATACCAATCAATAGCAGAATTGAAATCACCCATATCATATTTTTTAGAGCCTATGCTGTGATATGCCTCTGAGTAAGTAGGATCTATTTCAATGGCCTTTAGGTGATCTTTTATAGCACCTGCATCATCTCCAATTTCGCTTTTTAAGCAACCTCGATTACTAAAGTGAATTGGAGAATCTGGGTTGATTTCAATGGCCTTATTGTAATTATCCATTGCAGCCTGATGGTCTCCCATTTTATCTCTAATAAACCCAGCTCGACCAAAATAATGATCTAATGGCTCTATCTCTATTGCCTGATTAAGATCATTTATCGCATCTTCATATCTATTTAATTGAAAATTCGAATGAGAACGAAAACTGTAGCTTGATGAATTATCTGGTTTGTATTTAATTGATTGCGTGTAATCGTTAATTGCCTCAGAATAGTTTCCTTGTGCGTGTTGAACCTGACCTCTAAATAAATATCCCCAGTAAGAATCTGGTTCAAGCTCTATAGCAGTTTGGAAAAGCTTGAGTGCTTCTTCATAGTTGTCATTTTCAAACTCTTTATTGCCAGCTCGAATGATGTCGAAGAAAGGATTACTCATATCGCCTTAGGTGGATTTCTTTTTAATGCGTTCTCGATCTAGGAGCAATATGCTTCCTAGATCTGATGCATAAATACCACCGTTTTCCCTCATGATTCTGTAAAAAAGGCTCTGACTAGAGAAAAGAAAAGGTTGGATGAATTCTCTTCCCTTGAATAGAGAATTCCCCTCCAAACCCCCCAGCGGACAAGACGACGCTTAATAGCTTCTACTACTTTCCCCCGACGTGTAGACAACCAAAGGTCTCTATTGAGTTTCGACACTTTCTCATTGCGTCTGTGAAGTATTTCGCCACCAATAATGTCTCGTATATGCTGATCGGCTGTGGTTCTTTGTCTTCTCATATAAACCCAAGCTAATTGGCGAAGCTCTTGATCATCAAGTGTCTTGAAGTGATTTTCCAGTTGTAGCACTCCTTCCCGGCGGATACACATGGTTTTTATTAGACCTGATTTTCTTGAGCAGGCTTCTTGGGGGACTATCAACTTGCCTTGAATTTCTGGCTTATGCCAGCCATCGCAATATCCTTTGAAAAAGGACCAAGTGATTTCTTGATAATGCTGCGACGTTTACTGCTTTCAGCTCTAGTCGCCGCTTCGCCTGTAATTGCGTCAAGCAATTCAGGACCGATGGTTTATGGATGTGACTACAAACTCTCTAAAGAAAAGCCCCAATTGAGCGATGTTTGCCTCTTAAACGCTCATTTCAATATGGGTCAGCAATGGTTTTCGGTGAATCCCATTAGATCAGGTACAGAATTTACCTTTCTGACGAACGATAGTCGTGCTGATGAGTCAATGGATGGAGTTATTAGAGGAGCAGATAATCGCCCTCTATTCCATGAGGCCACGATCAGATCAAACGGAAAAGAGATATGGAAAGGTACTTATAAAAAACTCTCCGAAGGAAGAGAGGCTGCTTGTCGTATAGGTAGTACTGGAGGGGAAACCAAGTACCTTTTAAGCAACGGAGCCTTTATTTGTATTTGGGATAGATCGAAAGAATAATGATGCGGCGCTTCTTCTTCCTAACAGCACTCCTTGTATTTATTCCGTCACCAGCGAAAGCAGATTGCGGAGATAGCGAAGGCTATATGCAGATTTGCAAAGGGGAGAAATGCTTTGTAGACAAGATTGTTGAAACTTGCGGTGGGGCTATGTCTGGTAGTCACTGGAGGACTAAGAGAGGTTTTCAGTTTGGATATATTCCTTGGGATTACAAAAAAAATAAACAGAGAAAAGAACCAATACTTTCTGGATCTATTGAAAACATTCTTTTGTATGAGGGTGATCCTAAGAAGTCACCATGGAGCTTTGATATTTGTGGAGGCAGTCGTTTCGAAGGTGGCCCGTGCAATGAAAATCATCCTTGGAGCACAAAGGCGATAGAAGAAGATGAAAAACTAAAAGCAGTAAATCAAGCAGTGGAAATTGTCAAAAGAAGGTATAAGAAAAAGTTTGATAGTTGGAGAAACTTCTCAGGTAAAGATCCTTTCTTTAAACTTTTTCGATATACAGATAATTGCAAGATGGAATTAAAAGCCGTAAGAGACCTCTCCTCCCATAAATATCAAGATGCATATTTCGAGGTTGATGTATGCCAAAGACGCGCGAAGGAAATCTAATGCGCTACTTCTTACTAGCTTTGTTCTTCTTTTCAATTCCAGGTGCTTACGCTGAGCCGCCTACTCGATATAAAATGACTTGTTGGGATTCTGCTGAGTGTGGAGAGTCAGAGGAAGTAGCAGTAAGACTTGTCAACAATGTTTTTGGCGAGGATCTTGTTAGACGACTAACGAACTCTCCGATATATAAATACCCTTGGTATTGGGTCTATCGAGAAGAGAACAAATGCAATCTCAGGATCAAAGCTGTGGAAGATATGCCAAGAGTTGCTTCAACAATGGAATGGTTTGACGTGAATATCTGTACAAAGACAGTAAAGAAGGCTTGCCTATTAAGAAGTGGCTGTGAATGAAACGCCTATTACTTGCACCGTTATTACTTGGACTTACTGCACCTGTTCAGGCAAAAGACACCTGCACGTTTACCAGTCAATACCAATTTGATGTCGACGTATGTAAAGGAGAAGCAAGGGCCTGGAGACACTCTAGATTTGCTAGAGAAACGAACGGGAGACGCTATATCGATGACTTTTAAGCCAGGTCAAAAAGGATTCTATGATCAGAGGTCTGCGTGGATTCGCTTTAAACAGGAACGAATTGAAGCTTCTCAACACCCTAAGGAGTGCCCTAAGTGTGGGCATTCTCCCGTCGCCAAGATTCTTTATGGGTTGCCCGATTTCAGCCCAGCATTAGATGCCTCAATAGAAGCTGGAAAAACAAGCATTGGTGGCTGTTGCACAGGATCAGATGACCCGACTTGGAAATGTTCTAAGTGCGGACAAAGAATTTGGAAGACTGGAAGTGGCTTAGCGAAGTTGGCTGAAGAATTAACGCTATGGGAGGAGCGGTTAAAACAAATAAAGGATAATCAATACCTTAGAAAGAAGTGAAAGGAATGCAATTCGATAGTTTAAGCAAAGATAATCCAGAAATTTTTATCAAGATATTTTCTTGGGCTAGTCTCGCTTTTATTCTTTTAATAGAGTTTACTTACTTTGATATAAATATTCTAAGTGAATTAAATCTTTCTCCTAATTATATGCTTGACCACTCATACTTTGGTATGGGCTCCAATCCAAATTTCTTCCAGTCATTATTGCCTATACTTACTATCATATATTTCACAACAAGTATAACGGTAGGATACAAAAAGGTGCGGGCTTATTTGAATAGTATCGGCATAAATAAGTTATTTAGAAGATTGATAATTGTATTTTTTGGGATTCACTACAATTTTATTTTAGGGAATGCAGTTGCTGCATATTTAGCAATGAAGGAAATAAGTCCACCTAGTCTTACCTTGCTAATTTTAATCTTTCCTTTGCTTATATTATCGGTCTTAAACTTAGGGTGTCTGGGTGCATTGGTTTTCGCGAGTTTATTGCATGATGATCATAGTACAGTTAACATCAACTTGGAGTTATTAGTAGAAGAAATTCTTGTAAACTCTGATCCGACTCATTGTAAGGAATGCGGAAAAATATTGAATTTTATTGATAAGGATCCATACAATACTTATAATGCAATGACAGTAACTTGTTCTGAATGTACGGGAACAAATCGACCTGAAATTGATTTAAATATTGAAGAGACATTTAAAGGAAACCTTGTAACAGGGGATACTAAATATAGAGAAAAATTAGCATTAGATTCACGTTTAAAACTAAGGGATGCCAAATCTAAGCTAGATAATTTGAGTGAAAAAGATAATGATTCTTTGTCCTCCTTGATGGTTCAAGATTTATATGCTGCAATACTTGTGCATCGACTATTGCAATCTGATCTTCAAAAGATAAGCAAAGAAGATAAACGTATTGTGGCTCGTGAATTACAACAAATATTGCTGGAAGGTTGCTCAAAGGAGGGAATAATTAGAGATAAATTTCACCAAATAGTTATTGAATACCTTCACAAAGGAAGAGGTACTGGATTATAAAGAAAAGGATCAACCAGAAAATATTTATATTGCATCTTGCTTCTTAAAGCTATTCCTACTAAAAATCAGCATATAACTAGTGGTACAAAGGGTGGTACAAACAAGGCGTCAAGAACCTAGCTATTACTAGCTTTGAGTTAATTTAGGGAGTTTCCCACCCTCTCCGCTCCAGACTTTTTCTGTTGGCGTCTCAAGGCGTGATTAGAGGCAAAAAATCAACTGAATCTGAATTTCACACGTCGAGTTCAGATCGGTTTTTATGTCTATGCTCCGAAGCAGGACAAACAAGTCCTACCCAGTTTAATTAATTAGTTATTCCAGAGCAGATTCGTTATCTTCACTCAAAGTACAAACTTGTTCGATAACACCCAGAATTAGTTTATCTCCATTGGGATCTTTCCATTCTAAATCCTTGTTCTTGAATTGATTAAATTCCTTTGCTCCTACTGCAAAATCTCTAAATGAATTCTCTGAACAATTGATATCCATTGTGTAAAGGATGTCTTGAGTTATTTCAGTATCGCTTTTAGGTATAAATTTACTAAAAACTCGCATAGTTCCATCCTGGTTTTTCTGAACACTGTCCTTATCCCATAACTGCTCTCCATATTGACTCATTGGAACTGCAACCCAATGATGTGAGACGGCTTCTGTCTTTAGCGGAGAGAAAATAAATAGAAAAACCATAAAGATTAGAGAGATATGTTTAAGAAGATTGAGGCTCATTAAAATGTTCTAACAAGTGTTGCGCTTTAATTTAAATTTGATTATTAATCTTCAGCAGTTTCAAATTGTTTTGCCAATCTAAATGCCTTTCTAATAATCAAATACGCTCCATATAATCCAGCTATCATGGGGAGAATAATTAATGGATTAGGACTGTAGTTAGAATAATCCTTGATTCCATCTACGTATTGAATGCCAGAACATTTTAGATAGAAGAAACTTGTAAAAATGATCGCCCATCCAATGATTGATAAAGTTCCTCCTTTCTTATCTCCCTCATAAAACCTATCTAACCCCCATCCCCAGCCAAAGCCCAGTAGGACTCCTCGTGTGATTGCATTTTTTTCTTGCTTGCGTAGCATTGTTCAATTAATGGTTAAATTTCTTACTAAAGATAACTGAATTCTTCGAATTCTGCTTAAACAAAAAAGTGATCATACCGAGTAGCACTCATCGAGAAAAACCTAGTTTAGGAATGTCCTTATTTTGTTTTACTCCTCCGTGAGACTTTTTGATGGGTCGAAAAAGAAACTGAAATAGAAGGTTTATTTGACTTCGGAGGATAGGCCAAGTCTTTGATTTGATCTTAGTTTAAGAACCTAAGTTAAAGCTTTTTGCTAATTATCATGACTAGCATTAATTGCTTAGCTTAGAGCGAAGGACTAATTGACGCTTGAGTTTCACGTTCTCTTCTGTGAGCTCTTGCATCTCCTTCTCGAATTTGTCTATCAAATCCAACGTCCAATTCCAGTTCTGTTCTTTGCAGTGTGCGCGAGCAGCATCCAAATTCATACTTAAAGCATCCTATTGAAGTGACTAGTAAAGCATTTGTAGCAGGGTCTTATACATTGTAAAAGCACATATCAAAATCATCATTATTAAGAGAGAGATATTTGTATTTCCTAAATATCTAATGGGACATAATTTACGTAATTCGGACCATTTTCTAAAAGTTGGGGACTTAAGTTTGTTGTTATACTTATCATCTGACTGACGAAGTTTAATGAAAGGTCACTTTTTTTACTGATCATCCATCAAATAAAGCACTTCTAGATCTTGTCTTGAGTCAGCGACCTTCCTTCTCAAGAAGGACAAAGAATCACTATTAATTTTAGATTCTGAAATGATAGCTTCTGACTGTTCTATAGCGTGTTCCAAGTTCTTAATTTTAATCTGTCTAAGATCCTTATGATTCTTGCACTGCTCAAGTGTATATGGATCAATCATCGTCTCTCGCGATCCTATAGAAAGAAATGGTTCTAAGAATGTAGTCTATACTAAGATAAACACGAATCCGTTGGTGGGAGGAAATATGAATACCACATTATTGATAAATATGCCATTCAGGTATTCAGAAAAAAAATGTGGATAGTATCTTGAGAAATGAAGTAGATGAAGGAGTACGAGAGTATGAAGATCGGGGGGATTAAAATCAGCGATAGGAATGACTTACTATTGATCATTTGGTTATTAATAGAGTGAATGCATATAAAGAATATAAGTATATTGCATTAAAGGCTTACATAAGCGATAGAAATGGTATTTAATGTTGAAATATAGTGTTCGCAAAGATATCTACCTTCCAAGGTTCTAAAGAACTATTTTTATTTCTAGCTAAATATTTTAGAAAATATGTTATATTTGCAAATGCTGTATAGTAATTTAATGTATTTTTAAATTTAATATAATTAGAGGGTTTAATATCTCGTGGACTATAAGTATCATGATTAATATCAAATTCCTCACAATAATAATCTGGCATTTGAAAATCTACAAAGGAGTCAACGGGACTCTTATATTGTAAATTGTTATCTTTTCCTAAGTTATTAGAGAACCTAAAGTGAAAATCAAGTCTATCAATATTAGAATTTCCCTGGTGGAGTAAACCAGGTGCAAAGAATAAAACAGAACCTTCTTCTCCCCGAATCTCTGAATAAAAGTCAGGTGGTAGTTTAAAAATTAAATCCCGATTGCTTGGGAGCTTAGATAAAGAATTTTGTTCGATACTTGAAATATCTAATGGTGGTTTAATAATTCTGAATCCATCTTGATCTTGTAGATATACAGCAACCTGAATTGAAGAAATTTGGACTAGATTGCCATCCCAGTTTGAAAAATCAAAATGCCAATTACCTCGATATTTATAGTTTTTCATAGTAAAAAGTCTTGCAAGTTGTAGGTATACATCATCCCAACCCAATAGTGTTCTTATAGTTTGACCAAGTTCCAGTCTTTGAAAGAACTCCTTAACCTCATCATTCAGAATAAGATGATTGAAAGGTGATTCGATAGCAGCGATATTATCTGAGGAAACATGTGGAAAGTAACATCTTCTAAGGGGGTAATTAGTATGTAAAGCCTTGTCTCTAAGGGCTAACAAGGCTGACTTATAACGATGAAGATCCTTTCTGGTGAATCTCATTTTTACAATAGTCCAGCCCTGAGAAAATAGCTCTATTTTATTTTCTTGTGTGATAATCATTTCATGACGAACTTGATAGGTAATAATTATATCATTTAGATCTGAAGACTAAAAAATAGTGTCTAGGAATTGACTATTAAATGGATATTCAAATTCGGCATGATAAGCATTAGGGAGTGTAGATGTGATACTAAAATTGTTAGAAGAAAGAAAGATCATTGGATTGATAGGAACTAATAACAATAGTGGTATTAATTGCGTAATGAAATCAAGAAAAAATGGTTAACTCTGAAAAGAACAATGGAGAAGTGTAGATCCTAATTGAAGAGGAAGCTAATGTAAGCTTGTTCCAAATCAATAGAATAAGATGAAAAAAGTAAGTAAAATACTGGAATTGGATTAGGTTGGGCAATTGAAATTTTAGATATTTATCTAAATAAATCCCTAGCAAGACTCTTGTAACCATTAAAAAAAGAGTAACCTCCACTTAAATACAACTTAAAGGCTTTAAGAATACGAGATGGCTTCGAATTATCATTAACTAAAGATTGCCTTAAGATAATAGCGTTATGTTCTAAATTAACTTTTCTGATAATATCTGAAAAATCGGGTGAGAAGGGATCTAACTCATTCAAAGTAATATTACTAAGCCTAATTTTAAATTGATGATTCATAGTTAGCCTGTCTTGGTAGTCGACAGAGGGCTGTGTTTGAATTTGATCTTTAAACACATCAAAAAAACCTATTTTAGAAAATGAATTTACAACCCATTGAGATGTATTGTCCGGGTGCCTTCTAAGATCTTGGAGAATTGAATCACTAAAGATCCAAAGGTTAGGCAGGTATTCGAAAATATAGTTCATCCATATGTCATGGCCTCTAATATTTACAGGAATTGGCAATATAAATTTCAAAGCGTCCTTTCTTATACAACTCAAAGCACCAGTGATACACTTTATATTAGGTCCATAACCATCTCTGATTTGACAATTTTTCGTCATTCCAGACCATTTTAGCTTTTCATCGACAAGACGACCATCATGAGTAACGCCTAAAATGTTCTTATTTGTCTGAAAGAAAGGAATAATTGCTTCAATCTTATTGGAATCCCAAACATCATCTTGATCTGAAAGAAAAATATAATCATAAGAACAGTAATTCAAGCATCTTTCAAAGTTGCTGGTATAGCCAATATTAAAAGGATTAGTAAATAATTTAATATTTAAATTAGATGAGTCAATGAACCTATTAATTGTTTGAACAGTTTGATCTGTAGAGGCATCATCACAAATAATAACTTCATCTGGTAAAATTGATTGCTTTGAGATACTTAATAATTGTTCGTTAATATAGTTTTGACCATTATATGTACATATTGCAACTGAAATTCCCTGATTTAAAGCGTTAGAGTATAAAGGCATAAGACTATTTGGCATTCTTGAAGAAGATAGGATGATTATCTTGAAGTGAACCAAATCTATTAAATATAAAATCAAAGACACCAAGAAAAATAGCTAAGAGCTTTCTAAAAATATCTTTTTCAAGGAGAATGATTGTCAAAATCAATATTAGAATATCTTTTATATATAGATATAATGCTTTTGAATGTTTAGGATATTTTGATCTTATATAAAGAGAATTCCTCATAAAATAGTATCTCTGGCCCCAATAATGATTTGTAGAGGTAAATTCCTTACCTAAAATTCGTTTAGTAATTGGGTTTCCAATCTTATGTTCCATATAGACTGAGGGATTAATAAAAATTTTAAAATTACTCTGCTGAATCCGCATACAAAACTCATGATCTATCTGATCCATAAAGAATTTAGTTTCTAAACCACCTAGAAAATTCCAAGCCGATAATCTAAGAAGGTTTCCAGAGGAAATAGCGGCTGAAGCCTGAAAAGGCATAGTGTCAATGGGGTTACAGCTGGTATCAAATATAGGAGCGACAATTGTAACTAAAGGGTCACGAAAAAGGATCAATGCATCTTTAATATGCTTTGTTATTGAATGATCCTTAAATGAACTGTCCTGATCCATTGTTAGAATAAATTTATAACCTTTGTCTATTGCCTGAGAACATCCCCTATTGATAGCATGAGCTATCCCATAATTCCCTTTTAGAGAAATATAACTAACTGAATCCAAATGATCGACCCATTTTGAATGATCTAAAACCGAGTTATCAATAACCCAAGTATGTCCTAAAAATTTAGAATAGGATTTCAAATTTCTTATATAACTTTGCTCGGGTTTATACCAAACAACAACAGCAGATATTTGCTTAAATCTCTCTTGCGTATATAAATGGGTCATTTCACTATAAGAGAAGAGATATGATTAATTGGAATATCCTTAAGAAGGCAAATAGTAAGGTTTACTGAAATATATTTTACCCATATAAAGAAAATAATTACTAGTGGTTGTGATTTATCAAAATTTACAATTTTGATAAATCAATTCGATAAGATAGTTAATAATGGATAAATGAAATTTCTTAAAGATTACAGATAATTCTTTTATTTCTTTTTGGACTTGCGGGAACTCTTCGGTTCCAAGTACTCAAGGAGCTCCTCCATTTGACTCATTACAGTTTTCACGACTTCAGGGTCAGGCAATGTTTGGTTTTCAGTGACAGCAGTATGCATGGTACGTAAATCGCGACGAAGTTTCTTTAGGTGTTTTTTAACCTCTTCCTTTTTTTCACTCGCAGTTGGCGCCATTATAAATAGGGTTAAGTAATTTAATTATAAACCAAGATTTGAAAAATCAAAGCCATTCTCTCAATCTCATGATATTTCGATTCAAAAAGTATACATAGATCGTTACTCTTGGGAAAGAGGTCCTTCACAAGTGATGCGATCAGTTTTAAGATTAATTTTTGAAGACAATTTCTGATTATTTTCCAAACAATATAACTTTATAAAGTCTGGTCTGCAAAAATAACTTGACTGCCAGTTGTGCTAAATCTTACTTTAACCCAAGTTTTAATAGTAGGTAGAGAGTCTATTATTTTCTGGTGATTTGATTGAGGTGCCCAGCATACAAAGAACCCCCCTCCCCCAGCTCCCATGAATCGAGTACAAAGAGATCCCGCTTTTTCACTAGTCTCAATAAGTTCTAATGTATTTATATCCTTTATGTCTCCATTTAGTCGCATCTTTATATCCCTACTTTTTTTAGTAATTTCAGCATGTTTATCAATATCTAGTTGTTTAGAGAATGCCTCAACTCCACTTATTGACAATTGATAAAGATCTTCTAAAAGACTTTTGTGGAAACCAGTCTCTATACTCTTAATAGTTCTATTAGAACTAATGGATGAATATCTACTTAGCCCATTAAATCCCATTAATAATGAACTAGAGATGTGTTCTTTGTATTCCCTAGATACAATAAACCTTTTAGGGCTTATTGATTCATTATTGGCTTTGATAAGCACTAATCCTCCAAATGATGATGCGCACTGATCTTGAAAACCTACTTTTTCTTTCATTACATCTTGTTCGAGTCTAATAGCCTCCTGGGCCAACTGATTGCAGCCTATATAATCACCATTAAGAGCGTTCAAAGAAAGAATCAGTCCTACAGTAAATGCAGATGAACTTCCAATTCCGCTTCTTGCGGGAAGATCACCAATATGAGAAACTTCAACAGGTTTACCTCTACTATAGGTCCTTACAGCTTCTCTAATTGCGGGATGTTGAATATCATTTATTTCATTGACAAGTTCTATTTTTGAATATGCAGCTCTATATTTATTTTCAAAGAAGGGGGGGAAATTTCGGACAGTTTGATAACAATAGTAATCCAAGCCTCCACATAAAACAATTGATTGATTATTCTTATACCACGATGGATAATCTAGACCACCCCCATAAAAAGATATCCTGAAAGGGGTTCGAGTGATAAGCAACTTTGAGTTTTGTGTTTTCTCGACTTTCTATTCTACACCATAGAGTATAGAAAATTTATATTTTATTTAATGTGTAGATTAATATAATCTTGACATCTCATTATCCAGATAATTTTTTGCAAAAAATTAGACTTTAAATTGTACTAAATTTTAGTTTTTATGGCTTTATGTAAAAACTTTAAATGGTTGAATGATCTAAATGGAAAGTTCAAGGCATCTGTTCAAATGTGCAATATTGTAGATATTCTCATAGTGTTGTTTTCCAATACCAATAACGCCTAACCAAAAGCCTCCATTACCTTGCAAAACAAGTACTGGCTTTGCTGCACCATCCTCATATGTCTCATAAAGGGATAAACAAAGTTTTTCTGCAACTATTGATCCCTTTGGATGTGCTCTAAGCCTTTCGAATAAGGGGTCTAGCTGAGAAATTGAAATAAAAGAAGCCTTTCTACCCTCGCTAACTAAAATCAAGCCTTCCAGCCATTGAACTTCATAGAGTAGTTCATGAATTGAACTTAGTAGAGAGGGGATAGGGAAAGCCATCAAAGCCTCCTCTTAATATTTTCTTCATAACTGATCTCATTGCTTTACCGCATGAGTCTTTCTACTGGTTAGCTATTACGCATGTAATAGCAAGGTTCCCATTTGTCCAAAAGCAAATGGGTGATAGCTAGCTGAAGAGAAGCCAGCTTCAATCGACATTTTCACCAGAGAAGGTCCATTCGGAAAAAGTTTCAAGCTTTTTTCTATGTATGCGTAATGATCCTTAAAACCCAGTTTTGAAGCAAGTGGAACTACAAATTGACGCAAGTAAAAGGTCTGAAATCTATTTCCAAATTTTGATTCCTGTCCTGATTGGAAATCTAAAACACCTGCCCTTGCTCCAGGCTTTAAGAGCCGCCTAATCTCTACAAGGCCTTCAAAAGGGTCATGCAAATTCCTTAGGCCATAAGCCATTGCCACCCCCTCAAAACTGTTTGAAGGAAGTCCATTATCAAAAAGATCTGCTTCTATCCATTTCAAATTAAGCCACGGCATTTTCAAAGAACGTTTTTGAGCTAATACCAAGGATTGACCTGAACAGTCCAGTCCTAAAACACTCCCACTAGGACCGACCTCCTTGGACAAAAGCAATGCAAGGTCTCCAGTCCCACAACAAAGATCAACCCAATGCTCCCCAGGAGAAGGGGTAAGAGATGCAATCAATTGACGCTTCCACAACCTATGCAATCCAAAACTAAATAAGTCATTTAACCTGTCATAGCTGGGAGCTATAGCATTGAACAATTCTTTAACAGCCTTAGGGTTTCCTGGTTCCAAATTGAGATCAGTTGAAGTGACGATTTCTTCAATAGACTAAATTAGATAAGCCTATGACTCATAAGTAATTAGAAATAAACTTAATAATAGAATTAGAGCAAAAGATAAGTTTTTATATAAATATGTATATACCAAAAATATTTATTTTTCTATAAATTATACTTTTTTTGGACAAACCAATGAGTATTAACTAGTACCAAGTTTATTAAGGTCTATTCTTTCAATTGGTCTAATTGGAAGTTTTCTACTAATTAAATCAGTTTTTATCTGCTCAACAGTCAAAACCTGATCATGCAATAAAGAAGCTAAAAGAGCAGCCGAAGCTTTCCCTTTTATAAATACTTCTGCAATATGTTCTATACAACCAGCTCCGCCAGAAGCAATTACTGGAACTGATACAGCATCTGACACGGCTCGAGTTAGTTCTATATCGTAACCAGCCTGTGTTCCATCTCCATCCATTGATGTAAGCAAGATTTCCCCTGCACCCAACTTATTCACGCGTTTTGCCCAGTCCAAAACATCTAAACCTGTATTTTCTCGACCCCCTTTTACAAAAACATCCCAACCACGATTTGTACCATCCCTTCTCTTGGCATCAATAGCTACAACTATGCACTGACTACCAAATCGAGAAGCACCATTGGATACTAATTCTGGCTCACGAACAGCAGAAGAATTTAAGCTGACCTTATCAGCTCCTGCCCTCAAAAGATCGGTAATAGCGTCTATTGAAGAAATACCACCACCAACAGTAAAAGGAATCGTTACAGACTTTGCAGTGCGTCGAACTAAATCAAGGAGAGTCTTTCTTCCTTCATTTGTTGCAGCAATATCAAGAAATACCAACTCGTCAGCTCCTGCCTGACTGTAAAGACAAGCCAGTTCAACAGGGTCCCCAGCATCCCTTAGATCAACAAAATTGACACCTTTAACGACTCGACCGTTTGCCACATCAAGACAAGGAATTAAACGAAGAGCGACCATTGAGTTAGATGAAATGAACTAGTGGCTGTTAGGGTTGCGCCACCTATCAAGCCTTGCAGGCCATGTCCCAGGCTGCCACAGCTTTTAAAATTGGTTCAAAGGTCAGAGTTGACCTTGAACAAGTCCGTGACCGCATTCCAGGTGCTCTAAAAGAACTCCTGGAACAAAATTCAAGAGGAACCATCGTTGACTACAAGATGACAGATGGTGGTGACATCGGTGTTGTCTTAGAACTCAGCGATGGAAAAACCAGCTGGTTCTTCGGCAGTGAAATAGTTCGCGCCTAAGGCCTAACTAATGAGTGATGCACGGCAGCTCCTAGGCATCAAAGATGCTTCGGGAACTAAAAACATCTGGAAGTTGCGCTTGCAGCTAATGAAGCCAGTCACATGGATTCCTCTTCTTTGGGGGGTTGTATGTGGAGCAGCAGCAAGTGGCAATTATCAATGGCGATTGCAAGACGTTCTAGCAGCCGCCGCATGCATGGTCATGAGCGGACCTTTGCTTACTGGGTACACTCAAACCATTAATGACTATTACGATCGAGATATAGACGCAATTAACGAACCATATAGACCTATCCCTTCAGGAGCAATCCCCTTATCACAAGTTTTAATTCAAATTTGGGTACTTCTACTAGGAGGACTTCTTACTGCATATGGTCTTGATTTATGGGCAGGTCACAAAACACCAGTCCTGTTTTTCCTTGCATTGGGAGGTTCTTTTGTAAGTTTTATTTATTCAGCACCACCTCTAAAACTCAAGCAAAATGGCTGGATAGGCAACTATGCACTCGGAGCTAGCTATATAGCCCTTCCTTGGTGGGCAGGCCAAGCACTTTTTGGCCATCTAACTTTTACAACAACCCTTTTAACTTTGGCATATAGTCTTTCTGGCCTTGGGATAGCAATAATAAACGATTTTAAAAGTGTAGAGGGCGATAAGAAATTAGGTCTTAATTCTCTTCCAGTCGAGTTTGGCATAAAGAAAGCAAGTTGGATAAGTGCTGGAATGATTGACTTCTTTCAAATATCAATGGTAATTGTTTTAATCTTAATTGGACAAAAGTTTGCTGCTGTAGTATTAACTTTACTCATAATCCCCCAAATAACATTCCAAGATATCTGGCTTCTTAGAGATCCATTAGAGTTTGACGTTAGATATCAAGCTAGCGCTCAACCTTTTTTAATTTTAGGGATGCTAGTAACTGCTATTGCGATTGGCCATAGTTCCCTGATTCAAACATTGTGAGCAGAAGTAGAGGTCAATGGCTTCTTCTAATTTTCTTAGCATCAGGCCTTGGCGCTACAGCTGCATTAAGCGAAAAATTTGTTAGTCAAGCAATAGACTCATTGCTCCCAGATTCTAAGAATATTGCAAGATATAGACGTAGTGGTACTCTTTCAATCTTATCGACTGATGGTAAAATAATTCAGAAAGTTGGTCCTGCTACACGTGAAAAGGTAAGTTTTGAAGAAATACCTCAAATAATCCAAAAAGCTTTTATTGCTGCAGAAGACCGAAGGTTCTATTACCACAAAGGAGTTGACATTTGGGGTATTTGTAGAGCAATTATTTCTAATTTAAGAGATGCATCTATCAACCAAGGTGGAAGCACTATCACTCAACAACTAGCGCGAATAATTTTTCTAAACCAAGAGCGAAACTTAATTAGAAAAGCTAAAGAAGCTCTACTGTCATATAAATTAGAAAGACAACTAAGCAAAAAGGAAATACTTGAGCAGTATCTGAACAATGTATACCTTGGTTCAGGAGCCTATGGAATAGCCGATGCTTCTTGGGTTTACTTCTCAAAAAAGCCTAATCAATTAACACTGCCTGAGGCAGCTCTAATTGCAGGATTACCACCTGCACCTTCATTATATTCTCCATTGGTCAACATCGATCTAGCAATTAAACGTAGAGCAGTCGTCCTCCAAAAGATGTACCTAGCTGGCTTTATTACTGAGAGTCAAGCCTCTTTTGCTCAAGGAAGTTCTGTGAATTTAAAACCTGCCATCCCAAAGTATTTCAATAGCCCTGCACCTTTTTTTACAGACTGGGTGACAAGAAAATTGCCAGAAGTTCTTACGAAAGAAGAACTTGAAGTTGGTGGATTGAAAATAAAAACAAGTCTAAATTTAGACTGGCAAATAAAAGCCCAAAAAATAATACAAAAATACACCCCTGGGAATACTGAAGGGTCCCTTGTTTCAATACAACCAAACACCGGTCTTGTAAGAGTAATGGTCGGTGGAAAAGATTTCAAAAACACTCAATTCAACAGAGCAACTCAAGCTCTTAGATCACCAGGCTCAACATTCAAGCTTTTCCCATATGCAGCAGCACTAAAAGAAGGATTCATTCCCGAAAATGAAATTTTAGATAATCCAACCTGTTGGAAAGGATATTGCCCGAATAACTTTGGGAATAAATACATGGGGAAAGTATCGCTGTCAGATGCTTTCACTAATTCACTAAACACTGTGGCAGTAAAACTTATAGATGAAGTTGGCTTTGAGGCTGTAATTCAAATAGCAAATGATTTGGGTATAGGTAATAAAGTCCCTCTTGGGAAATACTATCCCCTAGCGATTGGAGCTTATGAACAAACCTTGCTTGACATGACAAATGCTTATTCAGCTGTGGCAAATAGAGGGGTATATATCAAACCCAGTCCTTTTGAAGAAATACGAGGTCCTGACAATTCGATTCTGTGGAGCCACGTAAAAAATGGAAACAAAGGAAGAAAAGCCTTAGATCAAAATACTGCAGACACACTTAACTGGATGCTTCAACAAGTAGTAAATAGCGGCACAGGTATAGCCGCAATATTAGAGAATAGGCAAGTTGCTGGGAAAACTGGTACTTCTGAAGGCAGTAGAGATTTGTGGTTTATAGGCTCAATTCCGCAATTAACCACTGGAATATGGTTTGGGCACGACAACAATACTGAAACAAAAGGTGGAAGTGGTGAAGCAGCATGGGCTTGGAAACAGTTCATGAGAGAAATACAAAAAGAATTCAAATCAATCAACTTCCCTAAAAAACCTATTTTAAAAAAAAGAAAAGAATTCAAACAAGAACCAAAACAGATACTAATACAACTTAAAAATCCTATAAGGCAACCAACTAAAGAGAATACAGTAAATTGAATATATTAATTACTTTCACATTTCCTTAGATTTTTTAGTGTTATGTAAATATATTTTCAATTAACTTCTAAAACAGCTGCAAAAAAACCATCTCCAGGTTTTTCAGGATCTGGCCACCGCTGCTCCTGGCTAATCAGTTTCAATTGTGAATGCCTAGAAAGAAATTTGTCAATTTGATTTATATTCTCGTCAAAATGAATAGTACAAGTAGAATACACAAGACGGCCTCTAGGATGAAGAAGAGGCAGTAAGCTCTCAAGCAATTTTTCTTGTAATAAAATTAATTGGTTGATTTGCTTTGGATTCATCCTCCATCGTGCATCAGGATGTCTAGCTAAAGTACCTAAACCCGAGCAAGGTGCATCGATCAAGATGCGATTAAAATAATTATGTAAATCTTTTCTAGAGACAAGTTTTGTAGCATCGGTAGCAATCGTTCTTAAACAATTAATACCTAAGCGATCTGCAT
The DNA here is from genome assembly GCA_902634405.1 of uncultured Synechococcaceae cyanobacterium. Classification (GTDB taxonomy): domain Bacteria; phylum Cyanobacteriota; class Cyanobacteriia; order PCC-6307; family Cyanobiaceae; genus CACPJY01. Next base: position 71,572 of record CACPJY010000002.1, on the reverse strand, counting down.
TTTCGGTTACTCTCTGTAGTCGATTTTTCGATAAATCAACAGCTAAAAGAGAACCTTGATTGTTCATAAGCTCAGCGATATGAGTGCTTTTACCTCCTGGAGCTGAACAAGCATCAAGGACTTGTTCTCCTGGCTGTGGTTCCAAAAGTGTAGAAACCCACTGTGAGGATCTATCTTGAACACACCAAAATCCCTCTTTATATCCTGGCCAATTACGAATATCTCCAAAACCCGATGATACAGAAAGTCCGTTAGGGCAATCCTCAATTAACGAACTACTTAATCCCGCATCATTCAAAGCTTTCTGTACATTCTCAGGCCTAGCCCTAAGTCGATTAACCCTTAAGTCTATAGAAGGAGTTTTATTGGAAGCAATAGCAAATCTCTGGGCCCCATCAATCCCACACCAGAAAATCAATTTTTCTATCAACCAAACAGGCAAAGAATATTCCATTGACAAACGTTGTTCAAGGACATTAGGCAATGGGAACGTTTTGCCTGCATCTCTCGCCCGAATCGATGCTCGCAAGATGCCATTCACAACTGCACTCAATTGACCTAACTTAATTACTTTTGTTAACTCAACTGATGTATTAACTACAGTAGGTAAAGGAACACTATTCATACAAAATATTTGATAAAGGCCCAAGTGAAGGATCAAGCGGATAAGAGGAGGTTGCTTCTTTGAAGGTAATTTCCCCAAATAATCAATCCATCCATCTAGCCAATACTTCTTTCTAATGACCCCATATGATATTTCTTTGGCAAAGGCTCGATCCTTATTGCATAGAGAATATTTTAAACAATTTCTTTCTAAAGCATCCTCTGAAAATGCTCCTGATTCTACAGCCTTTAAAACCTCTAATACTACGATTCTTACTAGCAGAATATTAGAAAGATTACCTAGCTTGTGTACCGTATAAAGATTAGTAAGATTCACGACTCTTATTTATAACAGATAAAGGAAATTGTTATGCAAATAAAAGGAGTTTGGATAGTATAAGGGTGAAAGCAAAGATACTTATGAAACGTCAATCTAAAGCCAGAATCAACTTCAATCCCTTCTGAAATCAATAAGTCTCTTTGCATCGAATCAGAGCCTACACAACTAACAAATCTAGAGACAAGTCCTTTAGCAATGAATACATGATGCCATGGAGCGTTTAATGAAAGTATCAGCCGGCTTAAGGCACAGCCGACTTTCCTTTCAGATACGTATTCGCCTGTTAAATCTGCAATCTGAGCATAAGGTGCCAAGTTCCCAAATAGAATTAAAGAAACTGCCTTTAAAGCCCTTTCATAAAATGACCCAATAGCTCTCATGCCAGTATTACCTAGAAGATTTGAAAGACTTAAATCCATTCTTGACTGCAGAATGGCTGACCTGACTGTATTACTTGAGAATGTTGATAAACCCCACAATCTTTCAGCAATTCTACGCACATGTGATGCTGTAGGAGTACTTGAAGCAAATGCCATTCAAAAAGAAGATAAAACGAGAACATTTAACAGTACTGCGCAAGGTAGCCAAAAATGGGTTAAATTAAACGATCATAAAAATATCAATGAAGCAATAAGAAATCTTAAGCAGAAAGGTTTCTATATATATGGAACAAATTTATCTAAAACCTCTAAAGATTTCAGACATTGTGACTTTACTAAGCCTACTGCATTTGTTATAGGTACAGAAAAATGGGGTCTCAGTGATATAGCTATAAGCATGGTGGATGAATCTATTTTCATACCGATGCGCGGAATGGTTCAATCTTTAAATGTATCTGTAGCCACTGCAATACTTCTCTTTGAAGCACTAAGTCAGCGACAACGTAAGGGGATCATTCCAATATCAGGAGAAGGCCTTGATCCAAATCTATATAAAGAACGCCTTTTCGAGTGGACATACCCTGAAATAGCTCAATGGTGCAATCAAAAAGGAAAAAGTTATCCAGAGATAGATGAGAAAGGTGAAATATTGGAGGACCTACCAAGAAATATTAAACTTAAATACTAATCAGTAGTTGAAAAATAAATATATTTCCTGGTACTAATATCTCTTATCTAATTGAGCGGTCACTGTTACCACTAAGCCAAACCTCCAGGCCTTCTCCGAGGAACGAAAGTCCAAGTACTAAACCAAACATAGCAAGGCCTGGATAAAGAGCTGTCCACCAAATCCCTGTTGGGACAGCTGTTAAAGCCATATTCAAATCGCTACCCCATTCAGGTATTGTTTCTGGGAGACCTAAACCTAGGAAACCAAGGCCTCCTAGAACTAAAACAGCATCAGCAGCATTCAAAGAAACTAAAACAGGTATAGAAGTGATTACATTTCTCACTAGATATCTTCTCATAATCCAAAATGATCCTGCTCCTATAGATCTGGCAGCATCAACATACGGCTCAGATTTAACTTGAACAGTCTGATTACGCACAACACGAAAATACTGAGGAATATAAACGACACATAGAGCAATAGCTGCATTAATTATACCTCTACCTATCAAGAAGGCAAGGACTACAGAAATTAAAAGTACTGGCAAAGTGTAAATTGTATCCATGACAAGAACCAATAATCTATCTACAAAACCTCCTAAATATCCACTAGAAATCCCTAAAGGGACTCCAACAAGTAGTGCAAAGATTATTGCCAAAAAAACCACCTGGAGAGCCACGCTTGAAGCCTGTAGAGTGCGTACGCATACGTCTCTACCAAGACGATCTGTACCGCACAAATGCTTTAACGAAGGTGGCTCATATATATTATTATCAATACCTAAATTTGGGTCAGGTAAGAAATCTAGGGAAACAAGAAAAGGCGTTATCAAGGCAATAATCAGATAGGCCAGCAAAATAATCAAACCCCAACTTGCCATTTGATAGGAAAGAGGCCTAGATCTATTCAAGTTATCCAAAGATAAAAAAATCAACAGTTAGTGACAAATACAAAAGTAAGCCTATAGGATAAAAATGATTAGCCGATCCGAATATTCGATCTGGCACACAAAACGAAAAATGAACTCACAAAACACCGGTCTCACAGTAGGGGAACTGACAATCACTCTAGGAGTGTTAATCATCTCAGCTCTTGTATGGACTACTTTGAAAAAGTCAGCTGACAATAAAGAAACCGCTTACCTTAATTCTATAATTAATATAACAAATACAAACTACTCCAACAAGGAATTAAAATCTTGAAAAGAGATTAGTACGATGGAACAATAAAACAGGCAAGCTTTCTACTGATTAAGCTTCAAAACTGCCATGAAAGCATCTTGAGGGACATCAACCTTACCCATTGCTTTCATTCTTTTCTTACCCTTTGCCTGCTTCTTTAAAAGTTTCTTTTTCCTTGATATATCTCCTCCATAACACTTAGCCAATACATCTTTACGCATAGCACTAATACTTTCACTTGCAATAATCCTACTACCTATAGAGGCTTGCAATGGTATTTTGAATTGTTGCCTTGGAATTAATTCCTTTAATTTTTCCACCAAAGCTTTACCAATTCCATAGGCTTTTTCTTTATGTACAATTGTTGTCAATGGATCAGCTTTCTCATAATTTATAAGTACATCTAACCTTACTAAATCATTTTTTCTATAGCCAATTATGTGGTATTCCATAGAGGCATAACCTTTTGTTCTACTTTTCATTTGATCAAAGAAGTCAGTTACAACCTCTGCAAGTGGAAGTTCATATATAAGAGTAACTCTTTCTTGAGTAATATATTTCATATCCAAAAAATCACCCCTCCGCTCCTGACAAAGACCCATGAGTGTGCCGTTATATTCATTTGGTGCATAAATTTCCAAGCGAACATATGGTTCTTCTATAGACTCACGAGACTGAGGGTCCGGTAATGTCGCAGGGTTATCAACCATTAATGTTTCTCCATTAATCAAATTAATCTTATATATAACCGAAGGAGCAGTGACTATTAAATCTAAATCATATTCTCTTTCCAACCTCTCCTGAACAATTTCCATATGCAATAAACCTAAAAATCCACATCGAAACCCAAACCCCATTGCGCTACTTGTTTCAGGCTCATACTTCAATGCTGCATCTGAAAGCTGAAGTTTTTGAAGTGCTTCTCTCAGGTCTGGATATTGATCAGCATCAGTAGGAAATAAACCACAAAAGACCATAGGCTTTGCCTCTGTATAACCTGGCAAAGGTTCCTGAGCTTGCCTATTTAATAGTGTGATTGTGTCACCGACTCTTGCATCTGCAACTGATTTAATTGAAGCTGCCAAATATCCAACCTCTCCAGCATGCAATTCATCGACCTTAATTTGATTAGGAGCCATAACACCGATCTCGTCAAGCTCATAACTTTTCTTACTTGCCATAAGTAATACTTTATCCTTAATTCCTATTCGTCCAGTTACAACTCTAAAATAAACAACAACACCTCTATATGGATCATAGTAAGAGTCAAAAATAAGTGCCTTTGTTGGCTCTTTAATTAAATCTTTGGGAGACGGAATACGGTCAACAACAGCCTGTAAAATATCGGGGATGCCAAGGCCAGTCTTTGCCGAGCAAGATATTGCTTTAGAGGTGTCCAAGCCTATTATTGACTCAATCTCTTTTTTAATTCTCTCTGGATCTGAGCCAGGTAAGTCAATTTTATTAAGTACTGGAATTATTTCCAAATCATTTTCTAAAGCAAGATACACATTCGCTAAAGTTTGAGCTTCCACCCCCTGACTTGCATCAACAACCAAAAGAGCACCTTCACATGCTTGCAAAGATCGACTGACCTCATAAGAAAAATCTACATGACCTGGGGTGTCGATTAAATTCAAAACATACTCCTCCCCTTCCTTAGATTTGTAATTCATACGAGCGGCCTGAAGCTTAATAGTTATTCCGCGTTCCCTTTCTAAATCCATATTGTCCAAGAACTGTTCCTGCATATCCCGACCAGCAACAGTTCCTGTGTCCTGAAGAAGCCTGTCAGCAAGAGTGGACTTGCCATGGTCAATATGAGCAATAATGCAAAAATTCCTCAAGCGGGTTACGGGAACATCAGTCATAAGAAACTTAATTCCAAGCTCAAGTACTTCAGATTCATCAATTAGATATTAAAACTCTCAGACACTATGACAAAACATCATTCGTTTTCCACTAGCAAGCCTAAGCAAGCATTCGACCGGTCCCGTGTCCTTTGCAATAAATCACTATCCAAGTTCAAGTCCTTACCAAAACTAGGGAATAGGCTGGAAAGCCTCTCTTGCCAGCTATTACTAAAGAATTGATCGGGCCAACACTTCTCCAACACCTCTAGCATTATTGATACAGCAGTACTTGCACCTGGTGAAGCGCCCAGCAATGCTGCTAATGAGCCATCCTTAGCGGTGACAACCTCTGTACCCATCTTTAAAGCTCCTTCTTTAATTATTTGAACACGTTGACCAGCTGTCTTAACTTGCCACTCTTTAGAGTTTGCTTTAGGGAAAAATTCGTACAAATCTTTCATTTTATCTTCTTGATTTTGTAGAATTTGTTTCAATAAATACGTAACTAAATCAAGATTCTCTAAGCCTACATTGAATATTGAATTGATGTTATTAGTACTAATTGAACGAAAAAGGTCAAAGTAAGATCCATTCTTTAAGAACTTACTACTAAAACCTGCGAAAGGACCAAAAAGCAGTGATCTTTCCCCTCTAATCCAACGCGTATCTAAATGAGGAAGGGACATTGGTGGAGAGCCCAGTTTAGCCTTCCCATAAACCTTGGCATGGTGCCTTTTAGATAACTCTTTGTCAGAGCAAACTAGCCACTGCCCACTTACAGGAAAACCAGCGTAACCATAGCCTTCTGGAATCTGTGATTTCTGCAGCAATGGGAGAGCACCCCCTCCTGCTCCAATAAAAACAAAAGGAGTAGTGACTGACCTAGTGAAATCAGGTCCCTTCAAATCGATTTCCCAACCTGATTTGTGCTTTCTACGAAGGTCAACAACTTCGGTAAGGAAGCTTGTTTGAAAAGAGTCTTTTCTTTTAAGTGATTGAAAATAGCCCTCAGTAAGAGAACCAAAATCAATGTCAGTGCCTCTCTCAACACGAGTAGCGGCTATAGATTCTGATAGATCTCGGCCCTCTAAAACCAAAGGCATCCAATCAAAAAGTTCTTTACGGTCCATAGACCATCTCATTCCTGAAAAGGCAGGAATTTCAGACAACTGTTCATAACGCTGTTTAAGAAAGGCAATATGAGAATCTCCTCTAACCAAGCTGATATGAGGCAATGAATGAAGAAAGGATTGCGGATTAAGAATTCCTTGAGAGGTTAAAGAAGACCAGAATTCCAAACTCCTCTCAAACGAATGATTAATTGCTAGAGCCTTTGAAATAGATACCTTCCCATCTCCCAGCCATGGCGTGTAATTCAACTCACAATTAGCGGCATGGCCAGTACCTGCGTTGTTTTCTGAAGCACTGCTCTCTAGACCTGTTGTTTCTAATCGTTCAACCACGAGAATATTCACCTCTTCATTAAGAGCTTGAAGCAAAGTGGCCAAGGTGCCACTCATAATGCCTGCGCCTATAAGGACAGCGTCATATTCTGAATACAAAACAGTAAAACCCCAATAATGACAAACCTAATTGGTCAAATTGTGAGTTAATTCTCTAGGGTATACGGATAAGAACACACATTAAAAACTTATGAGCACCGAAACAATGGCCCTGACAACGGAGAATGTCGAGAAAGTTCTAGATGAACTTCGGCCGTTTCTCCTGGCTGATGGAGGGAATGTAGAAGTTGTAGAAATTGATGGTCCGGTTGTCAAAGTCCGTCTTCAAGGAGCCTGTGGGAGCTGCCCAAGTAGCACTATGACTCTCAAAATGGGAATAGAAAGAAAACTGATCGAGTCCATTCCAGAAGTCAGCGAAGTTATTCAAGTCCTATAATCGAAACTCAACTTCACTTCATTTAGCCAAAAGGAATAACTTCAACAGGTGAAAGAAGATAGACTCATGTCATAAAGCCAAATAGCAAAATCAATGTGAAGACAAATAAAAAAGAAATACGAAGATCAGACTTCGTCATAGCACCCTACCTAGGTAGAAGTGACGCTAGGGCAACCTGGCAAATAATCTCTACTATTATTCCAGTTGGGTTCTTATGGTTTTTAATAGATTGGGTAAACAGAACTTCATCTTCGGCCTTAATTAAATCCTTAGAGCTTGGACCTATAATTTTCTTTTTAATACTTCTATCCTCAAGAACATTCTCATTAATGCATGACTGTGGTCATAACTCGTTGTTCAAAACATCGTCACTAAATAAGTCTGTTGGATTTCTACTAGGTGTGCTTAACGCAATACCTCAACATCCCTGGTCAAGAGGTCATGCATTTCACCATAAACACAATGGCAATTGGGACAAGTACCGCGGTCCCAGTGCATTATTAACACTTGAAGATTACGAGTCTCTTCCTAGTCTAAATAAAAAAATATATGCAATTAGTCGACACCCATTAATGCTGTTCCCAGGAGGATTCTTTTACCTGATAATAAAGCCAAGATTAACTTTAGCTGCAGGTATAATTGAATTTATATATCTATTTATTAAAAATATGATTGAGAATGAAGAGAGTAAAACAGTAGAGAAAAGTCGAGGGATTGTGGAGAGAATAAAATCACACAAATCAAATTATTGGTATACTTCTGGTGAATTTTTGGACCTAACCGCTAACAACTTTCTCGTTATCCTAAGTTGGTTATTAATGAGTAAGTGGTTAGGTACAGGAGTTTTCTGGAGTTCATACAGTATTGTCATGACTATATCAGCTGCAATCTTTATATGTGTATTCTTTGTTCAACATAACTTCAATAATTCATATGCTCATGGCAGCAATAACTGGAACTATGTGAAAGCTGCTGTAGAAGGAAGCAGTAATCTTGATATACCTAGATGGTTGAATTGGTTTTTTGCAGATATCTCCTTTCATAGCATTCATCATCTTTGTGAAAGAATTCCTAACTACAAATTAAGAGAGTGTCATTACAAAAATATAGACCTCCTAAATGAAGTTAAGGTTTTAGGTTTAGGAGACATTCCAAATTGTTTTGATTACATATTATGGGACTCAAAATCAGAAAGTCTTACTACTATTAAAGGAGCAAAAGCAATGGGCTAGGATAAGAAATAAGCAATTTATTGTCCTTATATTTAGCTCAATTATCTTTTTTATAATTCAATAGTGTGAATTTAGATAAAACATTTTGCATCTCAACAGAGCCTAACTCTGGTGGACAACCTAATTGACAAGACACTAAATATATGTGTGCAAGGGTCTCAACTTCTATAGCAAGATTTAAAGCATCAATTGGAGTTTTCCCTAATGAAACTTGACCATGATGTTCTAACAAGCATGCCTTGCGCCCTTTAAGAGCTTTAACAGCATTTCTAGAAAGCTCAGATGTTCCAAATGTTGCATAATTAGCACATTTAATATCATCACCACCGGCAACAGCAATCATATAGTGAAAGCTAGGGATAGATCTCTTGTGACAAGCTAACGCGGTTGCATATATTGAATGACAGTGCAAAACAACATCTACGTCGGCCCTATTAGATAAAATATCAGCATGGAGTTGCCATTCTGAAGAGGGTTTTAGTAACTTTCCACCAGTATAAGTTTTAAGTAATTTTCCACTAAAATCTAATGCTATCAAATCATCCTCAACCATATCCTTGTAGGGAACAGAACTGGGGGTGATTAACATTCCACCAGATATTCGAACAGAGAGGTTTCCTGATGTGCCCTGGTTAATTCCAGAATCATTCATTTTCCTAGCTGCAGACAATAGAGCTTTTCGAATAATTTTCTGATCTACAGAAGATTTCATCAATTTAAATAAAATTATGGGATTCTAATAATTTGCAAATTCTAATCCATCTCAAATACACAAGAGAGTAATTTTTTTATATACAAAAATATTATTTTACAGAAACACTAACTGGAGCAACATCTCGTAAAGCATTTGCTATCTGCTCACACCTGGTTCCCTTCTTTAACATTGGCTCTGAACTTCTTACCTCAATCTGACATTCGGAGCGAGATGCGGATGTCCATGAAACAAGAACATTAACTTTCGAAGAGTGGGGAAGCCCTCTCCCTAGGGATTCTTCTGCATAGAGCTGCTGCTCTCCTGAAGCATCTTGAAGAACCACCAGGCCAAGTTCGTCAAAGACAGCAGAAAAGGTACTAAGAAGAGGCGTTCTTGGCGTGGTGCTAAGCCACGTATACAAAGCCATTAGAAAAAAATTAAAGATAAAGATAAAGGGATGCTGTTTAAAGCGTATCCAGGTAGATAATAAGTTCAAAAAATAAAATTGCAAGTTAATCGATACATTCAAAAGTAAAGGATTGAACAGCGGAAAACAGCTCAGTCAACTAATAAATAGGAAACTAAAGTGAGAATTAAAAAAAAGGAAGAGTAAAAGTACTATGAGAATGAAGGTTTTAATTGAAGTAAGCAGGTTAAAATGGACAAGGATGTTAAGTTGAACTATTAAAAGGGATACTGAATTGGCTTAACCTAAATAGCTAGAAAAGAAATTAATAAAAACTATTTTCTGATCTTCTAAATTCAGAAGATCAATAAATAGACCGTTATATTCAGTTGTAGAAAATATTGGGAGGATTCGGGATGATTTCCTTTGCTCTTAGAGAAGAGATAAAGCAAACCAATATTCCATCTGTGTTGATAATTTGCTAAAAAAGGAGTAGAAAGCCTTTTAATTAAGAGAAGTTCCGATGCAAGAAAATAGCAAGATAAGCAAGCCTAGTGATTCTCCGAGAAACCAATCAACTACAGATAGCTATGAAGCTGTATACGACAACGCAATAGAAAATCACCAAAAGACATTCGAATATATGAAAAGCAATTCATTTAAATTACAATTCAATCAAACAGTGAATGAAATAAATAGATGCTTGGGGAATGGGGGGATAGTGTTCACCTGCGGTAATGGTGGCTCACTATGTGATGCGCAACATTTAACTGCTGAACTAGTAGTTAGGTTCTCAAAGAATAGAAATCCTATTGCATCATCCACACTTGGGTCAAACCTGGCAGTTATAACAGCATATTCTAATGACTATAAATACAGTCAAGCTATTAGTAGAGAAATCGAAGCCGTAGCAAAGCCCAAGGATCTGCTTGTTGCGATTTCTACAAGTGGGGCAAGTGAAAATATTGTATCTGCAATAGAAACTGCAAATAGTCTGAGAATGAATTGGATACTTCTAACCTCTGAAAAATGCTCCATTAAAAGCAAACACAATATCATCATAAAATGGCCCTATAGGTCTACCGCATCAGTCCAACAAGCACATACATTCTTTATTCATATGCTATGCGAGATTTTAGAAGATAATGTTATTACGTAAACAAGAACTCAATTCGCTTGTCTACCAATGAATTGATAATAGTGAAATCATGATCATTAGAGTGAGAAAGGCCTACAGGGTTAGATCTATCTAATAAGAATGAAGGGATATTGGCTGCAGAAGCCGCCTCGCAATCCGATAGCTTATCTCCTATTAGAATTGCCTGAGATGGAGTAACATTGTAATCTCTTAAAGCACTAAGAATAAGACCTGGTTTTGGCTTCCTACAGTCACATAGATCATTAGGGTGGTGGGGGCAATAATAAAAATTAGAAATACCTAAATGAGAACCAGCATCGAGAATTAAGCCACTAATTTTTCTATTAAACTTATGCATCATTTCCAGGGTAAAATAAGATCGTGAGACACCCGACTGATTTGTAACAACTACAACAGTTATTGAACTTTTTAATTTCCGAAAGAAAGGTAAAACATCATCAAACAAAACACATGATTCCACTCTATAACTGTATCCATTGTCATCTTTATTGATGGTACCGTCTCTATCTAAAAGTAAAAGTCGTGTCTGATCAGAAATCTCGTTCTTGGAAGACATCAAATTGCTCTAAGTGCTTAGTGCTTGGTTGTGTGGTTGCCAAAGGCTAAAGAGAAGAAAGAAGTCCTAGATCTGATTGACTTAGATTTGACAAGCTTAAGAACTCCCGATAATATGCAAAAGTTAAGTCAGTCTAACTAAAAATAGAATCAAAAGCTAGGCTCAATTGATGAAATATTTCAAACTAGAATCTGATTTCGGGGAGGAGTTTGAAATCAGATTAAAGAACCTAAAAGATGAAATAATAAATTTATATAACCTAAAGCAAAAGCGTGCAGAAGAGAACCAAAGTAACATTATCAAACTACATTCATCAACACTAAATCCTGAATCTACATATGCGTGCCTCGAAGCACTTTTAAAAGATAAAGTTACGATGGGTAAAATAGTTGAAGAATACGAAAATGCATATTCCTCGTATTTAAAAATGCCATATTATGTACTATCAAATAATTCAGGTTCCTCCTCAAATCTTCTTGCTATTGCTACACTTATTGAAAAAAAAATACTGAGAAAAGGAGATAAGGTTGTTGTACCTTCCCTAGCTTGGTCAACAACAGTTTTTCCACTTATTCAATACGGATTAATTCCTATCTTCTGCGATGCAAATGAATTAGATTATAATATAGATGCAGACAGACTTAATCAAATATGCGAAAAGGAATCACCGAAAGCAATTATGTTAATCCATACCTATGGTTGTCCTGCAGATATGGATGCGATATTGGATATCAGCCGACAATATGATCTTACTCTAATTGAGGATGTTTGCGAAAGTATGGGCGCTGAATGGAATGGCCAAAAAGCAGGAACATTTGGGAGAGTATCTACCTTTAGCAGTTATTTCTCTCACCATATATGCACATTAGAAGGTGGCTTGACCTGCTTCTCTGATCATGAAGACTATCAGGTAGCAGGCTCAATTAGGTCACATGGTTGGACAAGACACTTCCCTAAAGATTCAGAAGTTTTCAAACAAAATAGTGACATAGATCCCACCTTTTTATTTGCGCATTGTGGATATAATCTTAGGCTAAGCGAACCACAAGCAGCTATGGGTATAGAAGAATTAAAGAGGCTTGATAGTTATATACATTCAAGACAAATAGCAGCCGAAGAATACATCAGATATTTTAGTCAAAATGCCAATTTATTCTCAATAATAAAACCTAGAAAGGGTGCAAAGTCATCATGGTTTGGCTTTCCTGTAATACTTAAAGGAAAACTTAAGGGACAAAGATCCAACCTAAGAGATTACTTACAAGAAAATCAAATCGAGACGAGACCATTTCTTGCAGGAGACTTCACTAAACAGCCTGTCATGAGAAAACATCCAAATATCTCTAAGTACCCTCTACCCATATCAAGAGAAATTTCCCGAGAAGGCTTTGCCTTACCATGCCATCAATCAATAACAATAGAAAATGTTGATAGAGTAATAAAATACATAAAAAGATTTATAGATATTCGATTAAATTAGAGATGCTGGTTTTGACAAACTATTATTCTAAATGCTATTATTATTCTTAGACTGAGTGCTATAAGAAAATTGCAATATGTTCTAAACTTATTTAGTGTATAATAAAAATTCATTCCATTACATGTTAAATAATTCGCAAATGGTTAAATCAGCATTAATAACAGGTATTACTGGTATGGTTGGCTCACATCTACTTGATTACTTAGTAGATAATACAGATTGGGAAATCCATGGGGTTCTAAGGTGGAGAAGTCCATTAAATAATATCACTCGGCACATTAAAGAAATAGACAATGGAAAACGTATTCATTTGCATTATGCTGACATAACCGATTTTGCTGCATTGGAAGCTATATTTTTTAAAAATAAATTTGACTTTATATTCCACTTAGCTGCGCAAAGCTATCCAGCAACGAGCTTTAAAGGTGCCTCATCAACTTATATAGCAAATATTTTGGGAACTGAAAATATACTTGCCAATGCACTCAAATATTCAAAGAATTCAATCGTACATAACTGTTCATCTTCTGAGGTATTTGGAAGAGTTAATTCTAAACAAATTCCTATCAAAGAAGACACTCTATTTCACCCTGCATCTCCGTATGCAATATCAAAATGTGGAGCTGATCTTATTGGGAGATACTACGCAGAGGCTTATTGCCTAAATGTTCAAACAACCAGAATGTTTACTCACACTGGCCCTAGGAGAGGTGACGTTTTTATGGAGTCAACATTTGCTAAGCAAATTGCACTGATTGAAGCTGATTTCATTGACCCAATAATTAGTGTAGGTAATCTTGAATCAGTTCGCACAATTGCAGATGTAAGAGATGCAGTTCGAGCATATTACCTATTAGTTAATTCAAAAGATATAGCCCCTGGAGGATACTTTAATATCGGAGGTAGCTACACAACAACTGTAAAAGATATTTTAGAAAAGCTGATCAACTTGAGTAACAGAAATGATATTGAGTATAAGATAGATCCATCTAGGATTAGGCCTATAGATGCTGATCTTCAAATACCCTGTACTGAAAAATTCAAATCCCTTACTGGATGGTCACCTGTTTATACATTTGAAGAAACAATGGCCGACCTCCTGAACTATTGGCGAGATCAAATAAGGATCTCCGGACATTCTTTTTTAAAAAGATGAAAAGTGCTAAAAATACTCTTTTAATACTTGCCGGAGGGTTGGGTACAAGACTAAAAAATAGTGAAAAAAGACCAAAGCCTTTAGTTGAAGTTAACAATAAATCATTCCTCACTTTACTAATACAAGAATATTCAAAACATCATTTTTTTGATTTATTTATAGTCCTTATATGTGAACAAAAAGATCTTTTCATGTCCTGGAGAAAAGAAGAAGTAGGAGATTACAATGTTGAGATACACTTTGAGGTTAATCGTTCAGGCAGAACAGGTGCAATATTAAACTTCTTAGATTCTCTCGGCTCGCAAAATGAATCATACTATTATGTGGCTAATGGAGACACTTTATTGCCTTCATTAAACATCAAATATTTAAAAGAGGCAGAAAAAAAAGTTCTCAAAGATAAACCTGTAATTTTCTGCTCAGATCCAGATTCAAATAGAGATGATTACTTCTTAACACATTTAAAAGGTAATGGTTCGAAAAGTCTTTTGAACACTGGTCTATTCATGGCTTCAAATATTTGGATAGAGTCACTTCGAAACAATGCACATTTAGATTTAGACCAGCATCTTTTTAGCGAAGACATCGATCCAAAAAGGATAGTAGAAATACCTCCACCAGTTATAGATATAGGTGTTCCTGAAAGGTTAAACAGATTAAGAAGTCAATTAAAATAGAAAATCTTACTACTATAATGGTCAAATAATAAATAAAGTTTTCGACAAGAATATTTATATTTTTTCTAGAAACAAATCTATAGTTTTTGTTAACCCATTTTCAAGAGAAGTAGTGGATTCCCAACCTAATGAATTAAACCTTGTAAGATCTAATTTCTTTCGAAGCATTCCGTCAGGCTGATTTAAATCCCAAATAATATTTCCCGAATATCCAACTTTTTTAGCGATTAGTTTGGCCAGTTGATTAATCGATATTTCCTCCTCTGTTCCAACATTCAAATAATTTAATTGTTGACCAACAAGATCCTTTGGGGCGTACTTAGAAGAAGGATCCCAATTTTCAAGAGCAAAGAGACAAGCAAATCCGAAATCATCTGAATATAAAAACTCCCTTAAAGGTTTCCCACTACCCCAACATTTCACATCCGGCAAACCAGCATTCTTTGCTTCGTGGAATCTTCTAATCAATCCCGGAATAACATGGCTATCTGTCTTATGATAATTATCTCCTGGACCATATAGATTTGTAGGTATTAAGCCAATAGCGTCAAAATTATATTGTTTCCTAAGGGCTTCACATATTTTCAGCCCTGTAATTTTGGCAATAGCATAAGATTCATTTGTTAATTCAAGCTTGGATGACATGAGTGCTTCTTCTTTTATAGGTTGATTTGTTAATTTTGGGTACATGCAGCTACTTCCCAAGAAAAGAAGTCTTCTAACACCTGACAGAAAAGAATTCTCAATTAAATTAAGTTGGATCTTTAAATTCTCCAAAATAAATTTAGCGGGATAATTACAATTAGCACTAATTCCTCCTACTTTTCCTGCAGCAATAACTACAACATTTGGTTGATTACTTGAAATCCATCTCTTAACTGCTGCAGAATCTAAAAGATCTAGTTCTGCTCTATCAACAGTTAAAAGATTTTGGTAACCCTTAGATCTTAACGCTCGAATAATTGCTGATCCAGCCATACCTAGATGCCCAGAAACATATATACGGTCTGAATGGCTAATTAAGCTCATAACCTCAAGTCTGCAAAATCACTATGACCACCTATATAAAAACATAATAGTTCTATAAATCAAAAGTTTAATTGTAAAATGAATTTTACTGAAGGTAAAAAACAAGATCTAATCGATGGCAAGATATAAAGAAGTCAATCTCTACAAACAATCCGATTGTTAATTGCATTCAGCATCGCCTCTCTCTCTAACGGTGGGATTGGAAGGCATAACAACTTATCTATGAGGTCAATTCTCCAGAGGGTTTGACTTGAAGGGTCGCCTGGATTCTGCAATTTGTAATGGACACCTTTTACAAACAAGCTCAACTGATCTTGAAGCTCAGAGTTGGAAATACCTAAATACTCCAGAAGTTCTGAAGTAGAGAACCAACAGTTCTTTGCTTCTGCAAATGACTCTGTTTTAGATAATCTCATTGAATGGGATTTCTGATTTTAAGTAAAGCATCCCTCCAATTAAAAAAGAAGCAAGTCCTCTTAGCCTAAAAATGCGAAAGGGTATAATAGTTAATAGGGCTAGAAAAGGTTTTTGCAAAACAGAGTCCAATAAAAAGCTATTAATGAATCGAATACTAAAAAATTGATTTATAACTCTTCACAGAACATTATCAAGAGTAGTTAGAAATGCTGATATCCAAACGGCTATACTCGGACAGAGATATAATTTATACGAATTGATATCATCCTCCTAAAATCGATTTTTCAAGTCAAACCAATAGAAACCTGCTATGAGTTTATGAAAAACAAATTACTACTTACAATCATTGCTATGCTAATTATGATAACTTCTAGTTTCGAAGTCAAATCTAATACAACTAATAAGTTTAATTTACGTGAATATTGTGAACTACAAGTACAAAAACGTCTAAATGAGAGAGAAGATCCTCTATACCAACTTAGAGAATTTTATGAGTGTGTTGGGCAAATCATTATGTCTTCAAAGGAACATGGTATTTCTGAGGAAGAGGCTTCTACAAAACTTCGTTCTTCACTATTAAGCTGTTTAGAAGAAAAAAAGTCAATTATTAAAGAAGAGGCTGTGAAATACCTCGATAAAACAGGTGCTTATGGTATGTGTAATTAAATAAGAAAAGCATCTTTATCTTATTTATATGGATTTGCTTTTATAGAAAAAATATACAAATAAACCCTTGAATCAATTCTAAAGTCTCTCTATTAAAAATTAAAATGCCTGCTCTACGCCACCTACTGCCTGCCCTTAAAAACAAAGCGTATTTCAATTATGGAGGTCAAGGTCCCCTACCCTCTCCTTCGCTAGAAAGAATCAAAGCTAGTTGGCAAACAATACAAGAGCTTGGGCCCTTCTCAAATGATGTTTGGCCATATATAGCTAGCGAAATACAAAAAACACGTCAAAAATTAGCCGAGATGTCAGGTGTAAGCCCTGGGCGAATCTGTCTCACAGAAAACGTAACTAGTGGGTGTGTATTACCTCTATGGGGACTACCTCTAAAGGAGAATGATCGCTTGTTAATAAGTGATTGTGAACATCCTGGTGTAATAGCAGCATGCCATGAGCTATCAAGACGAAAAAATCTTGCTATTGACCAACTCCCTGTATCAAAATTGAAGAAGGGAATTGATGAACAGGATAAAACCGTAACCTCTCTTCTAGATACTCTCAAAAAACATCTAACTCCTAATACTCGCCTAGTTGTAATTTCACATATCCTTTGGAATACAGGGCAACTACTACCTATTGATAGCATCGCAGAGATTCTGTCCTCGCATCCTAAACGCCCTTTCCTACTAGTAGATGCTGCACAAAGTTTTGGTCAAATCCCTATTAAAACAGCCGCAGAAAGTGCAGATATCTACGCCTTCACCGGTCACAAATGGGCATGTGGCCCAGAAGGTTTAGGGGGAGTTGTCCTTTCAGAGAGAGTTTTAGCAGAATCTAGTCCTACTTTAATAGGATGGAGAGGTCTTCAACATGAAGGCTCTTTCAAAGAGATCAGTCCAACAACTTTTCATAAGGACAGTCGGAAATTCGAGGTTGCGACATCCTGTATCCCATTGCTAGCAGGTCTTAGATGCTCTATAGAACTTCTTGAAGAAGAAGGTAGCATCACAAAAAGGCTGGCAAGAATTCGTGAATTGAGCTCTAAGCTCTGGATCAATCTTCAGAATCTCGAGTCGATCGAACCTCTATTAACAGGTCCTCCTCCTAGTGGGCTAGTTAGCTTCTATATTCCCGAAGGTCCCCACCCAAAAAAAGTGGTAAAGGATCTTGGGAAGAAAGGAATTTGGATAAGAGATCTTGACGAACCAATTTGCCTTAGAGCTTGCCTTCATATATCCAGTAATGAAAATGACATTGATAAACTTTTAGAAGGAATAAATTTTATACAGAAGTCCGGAAAATAACTCTTGATTAACTCAACTATCAGTGCGTTGTTTAAGAGCCTTCAATACCTCTTCTTTATCGTCGAAATACACTTTTTCATCTCCAAGTATCTGATAGTCCTCATGCCCTTTCCCGGCAACAAGGATTAAGTCTTTTGGTCCTGCTTGATCAATGGCAGCGGCAATTGCAGTTGCTCGATCCAATTCAACCAAAACACTCGTTTCGCGTGGAACACCAGTCAAAATATCCTTAAGAATTTTAGAAGGGTCTTCTGTTCTTGGATTGTCAGATGTAACTACAACTCGATTGGCATATTTTGCTGCGATGGCTCCCATCAAAGGACGTTTGCTTCGGTCTCGATCACCTCCACATCCAAAAACACAGATTATTTCACCATTTGCAAAAGGTCTAACCGCAGCGAGTGCACTCTCTAAACCATTAGGAGTATGAGCGTAATCCACTAAAACAGTTGGAGAGGATGATCGGTCAAGTTCAGGGAGTTCTACTTTCTCCATCCTTCCTGGCACACCAGGAAAATCACTAATAGCTTCTAAAAGACCCTCTAGAGGGAAACCCTGTTGAAGCAAAACACCGACTGCCTGAAGAAGATTCATCAAATTGAATCTCCCAAGTAAAGGAGAAGAAAATTCACCTTTACCTTTTGGACTCCATAGGAGTCCTGTAACTCTATTTTCAAATATCTCTACACGAGTAATTCCCAGTTCTGCTTTACCGTCTTCAAGCGTCTGACTCGAGAGGGAGCTCCGCCAGCACATATCCCCTATTTTTTGAGCAAGAATCTTTCCCCATGGGTCATCGACGTTCACAACTGCTCTATTTGGGCCCTGTTCCAAAAGTTGAACGTCAAATAATTTAGCCTTTGCATCAAAATAACCAACCATAGATGAGTGGTAATCCAAATGATCTTGTGTGAGGTTAGTGAAAACTGCCCCTTTAAAACGACAACCACTTACACGATTTTGGTCTAAAGAATGAGAGCTGACTTCCATTGCAGCAAGTTGAACTCCTCCACTCACAGCTGCAGCGAGCTGAGACTGAAGACTATTCGCAAAATCAGTTGTATGAACCGCATTGATTTTTCGCCCTGGCCAACGCTTAAACAATGTCCCAAAAAGTGCTGTTGAAATACCCATTTTTGAGCTGAGATGCTCTATAAGGTGGGCTGTTGTCGTTTTTCCATTAGTGCCTGTAACTCCTATCAGACTGATTTTGGAAGAAGGGTTCCCATAAAAGGAGGCAGCAATTCGCCCAAATAATTCTGAAATAGGAATAGATACAACTAAGACACAATCTGATGTAGATGGTTGCCTCAAATCTGCAGTGTTCTTGCTAATGACAACTGCAACAGCTCCATTTGCAAGTGCCTCTGGCCAGAAAAGGCCTCCATCAACATTCTCTCCTTGGAGGCCAATAAACAAACTCCCAGGCTTCACAGATCGCGAATCACAAGTTATTGAAGTAATCAATGGGTTAGGCAACCCGGCAGGGGCCTTCAATCCAACCTCGTTAATTAATGAATGAAAAGTGTTGAACATTCGATTCAGACTCTTCTAGAAAAAGAGGTGTATTCACTCAATTACTTTCATACAAGCCCCTTGTAACCAAATAGCAAGTGCGTCCTGCTTTAATCGAGGAGAGACTCGCGGTAAGGCCCACTCTTGAAGGCTTTTATCCTTCCTAATAACAAGTACTGGCACCTGTAAGTCATATCTACACCGAACCTCTGAAGGGGTGCTCTCTGCATCTATATCTACAACTACTAATTCAAGAGCAGGTGACATTTGATGAAGTTGCAAACGTCTTAAACGACTCTCTAAACCCTCACATAAGCAACAACCCCTTCGGCTATAAATCACAAGAGAATACAAAGGCATTAATCAGGAACTGGGTCACAACCACAAGCAGTAAAAGGGTGACAGCGTGAGAGCCTTTTAAGGGTTAACCAACCGCCTCTCCAAGGCCCGTGACGCGCAATGGCTTCTAACCCGTAACTACTACAACTTGGAATAAAGCGACAACGAGGCCCGATTAAAGGGGAAATCCACTCTCGATAAAAGAGAATTAAAGATATAAGTAGCTTGCTAAAGATCCGATTTAACACAGGTAAAGGCAAAGAGATAGAGTGTCAGACTTGTACATAGATACCTTATGCCCTCGAACTCTGTTTAAGGACTAAGTAACTACTGTACGATTAACTTTAACTAATTCTGTCTTATGTCTCGATACCGCGGTCCTCGACTGAGGATCACGCGGCGCTTGGGAGACCTCCCAGGTCTCACTCGGAAGGCCACTAAACGGTCGCATCCGCCAGGTCAGCACGGCCAAGCCCGTCGCAAGCGCTCAGAATACGCGATCCGTCTAGAAGAAAAACAAAAGCTGCGATTCAATTATGGGATCTCTGAAAGACAACTTGTTCGATATGTAAAAAAAGCCAGAGCTCAAGAAGGATCAACCGGAACAAATCTTCTAAAGCTTTTAGAGAACAGATTAGACAATGTCTGCTTCAGGCTTGGCTTTGGCCCAACTGTTCCAGGAGCTAGGCAGCTAGTCAATCATGGCCATGTGACAGTTAATGGTCGGGTCTTAGACATTGCAAGTTACCAATGTAAATCTGGGGATTTGATTGCAGTTCGAGAGCGAAAAGGCAGCAAAAAACTTGCCGAAGGAAATCTCGAATTCCCTGGGCTTGCAAACGTTCCACCACATTTGGAACTAGATAAACCCAAAATGTCGGCAAAGGTCACAGGAAAATGCGAGCGCGAGTGGGTCGCATTAGAAATCAATGAGCTATTAGTGGTTGAGTACTACTCACGTAAAGTCTGACACCTGAGTTATAGACTAGGTTCTCGGCGAATCTCAATGCTATTACTCCAACTTTGTTCCAAACCCCTGCTTTGTCAGGGGTTTTTCATGCATAAAGATCTGCTTTTTAATTTAAAAACAAGCGAACAACTCGATAGTTCCCATTACACAAGATATATCAATTATTTCTTTTGCTAGGCAACAATGCTATTAAGAGAATGCATAAAACAGCTACAAGGGGACCTGGGGACAAATTGAAAACAATCGCGAGCAAAAAACCTAAAGCTGATAATATAATTCCAAAGATTGAAGATCTAACCATAGCAACCCATAAAGATGGTGCTTGTTGCAGACCTAATAAGGCGGGAGTAGAAAGCAAAGCAATTACAAGAATGACTCCAATAGCAGACATTGAACTAACAATAACAAGTGCAGTTGTAAGGCCAAGAGCTAAATTTAAATAAGATACTTTTATGCCACTTTCAGCAGCCCCTTCAGGGTCTAATCCAATATGTACAAGTTTTTCATAACCAAAAAGTATCAAACAAATAAATGCTAAAAAAGAAATTATAGTTCTTAATAAGTCGCCCAAATTTGCAGTTAATAAATCCCCAAATAAAACAGATTCTAAATCAATCCTAATTCCTAGAAGAGGAATAAGGAGAACACCAAGCCCAAGGGAACCAGCAAGAATTGTATTCATTATTGCTTCATAATTTTCATTTTTCTTATTCGTCAAGCCTTCTGCTGCAAGGGCTCCCAATAAGCCACTAAAAACGCCTCCTAGAGAAGGACTAACACCAAGTGCTACTGCCAGAGCCAACCCTGGCAGTACACAATGAGAGATTAAGTTAACTTGCAGAAGACGCTTATGGGTAATCAATAAAGTACCCATGGCTGGACAAAGTATTCCTGTGAAGAGGATTACGCAAAAAGGAGTTACCCACCAAGTTTCCTGAATTTGATGAAAATTAACCACCGCAATAGCTACCATGCATACAGCTAATTGAATCGAGTTTTTCTTTCACTAATTCAGGAGTACCAGAAGCTAAAATAGTTTTATCAAGAGCAACAACCTTGTCATACGCGTTTAGAGATGCACCCCAATCATGACTACTAATAAAAACTGATGCTCCAGCATCAGCTATCTGACGCATAATCAATAAAAAGTCTTCTCTCGCGGGAGGATCCAATGAAGAACATGGTTCATCAAGAAGAAATATTTTTGCTGGCTTCATTAAAGTTTTTGCAAGCAATGCTCTTTGTTGTTGTCCGCCAGATAAAGAATCAAGCCTCCTTTTTGCTAAAGAAGATATTCCGACTCGTTGAAGGGCAGCTTCTAATTCACAACATGTTGATCTTGAATAATTCACTCGGCCTAAAGCAACCAATCCTTCAACGGTGATTGGAAAATTCCAGTTCAACCTACTTCTCTGAGGCATTAAAGCGACTTGGGATTGACCATTCATCAAAGGATTCCCATCAATAGTGATTTCCCCTTTTGCAGGCTTGCGGTGCCCTTTGAGCAGACCTAACAATGTGGACTTGCCAGCACCATTTGGGCCGACAAGTGCTGTCATCGTTCCTGTGGTGATCTCAAATGAGACATGATCCAAAGCGACTTGACCTTTGGGCGAATAGGAATATGACAAATTTTCAGCAACTAAACAGGCCATGAATTAGGGCATTTGCTGACAAAATAGCAACAAGGCCACCAGTGAAAATGAAAACGATTATCATTCTGTTATTGCTTCATTATCTTTTACATGCCAGGCCGTTTAAACCCTTCAAGCAAAAGAAGTTCTTTCCATAGTAGGTCTATTTTACAAAGCTCTCTTATAGCAGGAGCGGTTTTTTTATCTGGAACGACTCAAGGAGTACAAGCCAAGGAGAAATCAATAGTTGCCATAGAGCCGCTGGTATGTGACTTGGTCAAGGCAATTGCTCCACCTTCCAAGCAAGTTAAGTGTTTGATTGGCAGAAAAGTAGACGTTCATGATGTCAAATTTTCTCCTCGACAGGCTCAAGCTCTAAATAATGCAAGTCAAGTTTTTACTCTTGGTCAAGAGATGACTCCTGCAATAAAAAAATGGCAGGACAATCCCAGAACTACTGTTGTCGGTGTAAGTGCAATAGAGATTGATGACCATCACGATGATCACTCATCTGCGAAGCATGACGATCATGACGACCACGACAAAGGTCATGGAGAAGCAGCTTTTGAATGGGCTGGTGTCTTTGAGCTTTCACCAGGAACCTACACATGGTCTTTTGCAAAAGTCGATGGAGACTATGCCGATCCTGCTATGAAAATGGTCATTCTCAAGTCTGGTGATATTGAGGCATCAGAAAAACTTGCTGAAGAATTATTAGAATCCAAAAAATCAGAATTTAAACGCAATAATGACCAACTTGTTGTACAGGAAAAAGCATATATTCTCACATTTAATGAGAGGAAAGAAAGCACAAAATTCAATGTAGAAATTAAAAAAGCTGGTAAATATGTATTCTTTACTGAGCATATGCCCTTTGAGTTTGAAGCCGATGAGCATTTCTTTAAAGATGTTTCAGGCGATGATATTGAACCGATAGCCCAAGTTCCAGACGAAAGCGGTGATCATCATCACCATGACCATGGAGGAGCAGATCCTCATATCTGGCATGATCCTCATAACATTATCAAGATGGGAAATATTATTTCTAAAAGCATCAAAAAGAACATTTCATTGTTTGATAGAGAAAACAGGAAGATTTTAAGTGAAAGATCTAAATCTGTTAATTCTATTTTAGAAGATTTAGATCAATGGACACAAAAACAAATAGCGACAATTCCTTCTAATCAAAGGACTATAGTTTCTAAGCACAAAGCTATGGAATACTACGGGGATGCTTTTGGTTTGAAAACTATTAGCTTATTAGATTTTCTGGGTCATTCATCGAGCCTTAGACCACAGACAATTTCCAGAGTATTAGGCGAGCTAAAAGAAGAAAATGTGAAAGTCTTATTTGCCGAGCAAAAACCTCCTTCGAAATTATTAAAAAACTTGAGTCGACAGACTTCTACCCCTATAGCAAAACAACAAATTTATGTTGATGGTTTAATGCCAACAGGAAATACTATTTCTGTCGCTGTTCATAACACTTGTACAATTGTTAATTCTTTGGGTGGTTCATGCAATAAGGGTACAGGAAATCAACTTGCGAATAGGCTTGATTCGTTAACCAAGCTTTGACTTGCTAATACTAACTTCAACCTTTAATTAACCTTACATGAAGTGATCAATGAACATAAAAAAAGGATTCCATTCCTATAAAAAATACTGGGAAGATCAAGCAAGTTTCATGGATAAATCTCCATGGAGTTTTAAAAAGATCTTAAAACTTACTATCTCAAGTAATTTTAGTAAAAATATTGAGCAACTTGAGTTTTCCAATCACTCCATTTCAAAAGAAAAAGGTAAATTAACCTTACGATTAACTATTCCTTACAATTACTTTGAACTTGATGATTTTGAATCAAAGTCTCTTGAGCTACTTGGTATCGATAAAAATTGGTTAATAAATATGTCCTTAGAGGACTCTCATTGTACTCATCAATTAACAAAGTAAAATGACTATCGATCAAAAAGTGCCAGTTACAATCCTTACTGGTTTTCTAGGCTCTGGGAAAACGACTCTTCTTAACAAGATTTTGAGTGAAGAGCATGGCAAACGAATCGCCGTAATAGAGAATGAATATGGTGAAGTAGGTATTGATCAGGGGCTGGTAATTAATGCTGACGAAGAGGTCTTTGAAATGTCCAATGGTTGCATTTGCTGCACTGTTCGTGGAGATCTAATTCGCGTATTGGGTAACCTTATGAAGCGACGAGATAAGTTCGATTATGTGTTAGTCGAGACAACAGGACTTGCTGATCCTGGACCTGTTGCTCAGACATTTTTTATGGATGATGAAATCCGCAATGAATTCTCTCTCGACGGAATTGTCACGCTCGTTGATGCGGCTCATATTGATCAGCAACTCGGTCGCAGTGATGAAAGTTCTGAGCAGGTCGCCTTTGCAGATGTCCTTGTCCTAAATAAAACAGACTTAGTTTCAGATGAATCTCTGGATCTTCTTGAATCACGACTTCGCGGTATGAACCGTATGGCACGTGTTGTGCGTAGTAAGCAAGCAGAGGTGCCCATTGATACTGTTCTAAACCTGAGTGCTTTTGATCTAGATCAGGTTTTAAAACGTCGTCCAACTTTCCTTGAGCCAGAATATCCATTTGAATGGACAGGTGTCTTTTCTCTTGAACAAGGTCGTTATCAAATTAGTTTGGAAGAAGGGCCTGATCCCTCTATGTCACTCGTCGTCATGGAGAATCAGGAGGTTGACGAGGCAGCTCTTAATGCTGGTGCAGAATCGTGTGTCCGACTATATGCTGACTCCGCGGAACTTCTGCATCCAGGCAGCACAGTACCAATTGGGAAACATGTAAGCCTTCAGCTTCAATCTGAGGGCCGTAAAACTTTCTTTTTAGAACTTGATAACGCTCAACAGATTGGGCTGTTCACTCAGCACACTGCCGAGGAATTTGATATACAAGTAGCTCGTGTTGATAGTTCAATCACTAAAACCAAGAGTGATGGCAAAAACGAGTCTGTGATTCAACCTGACAACGAGCGGATTTGGGTGGCAGAACATGAACATGATGATGAAGTGGGCTCAATTGCTATCGAACGATTAGGCGATGTCGATCCAGAAAAACTCAATAAGTGGTTAGGGCGTCTCCTCTCAGAAAAAGGTGTAGATATTTTTAGGACAAAGGGGTTTATTAGTTATGCGGGCGATTCTCGTCGAATGGTTTTTCAAGGTGTACACATGCTCTTTACGGCTCAGCCAGATAAAGAATGGGGTAATGAACCTCGCCGCAATCAACTCGTGTTTATAGGTCGAAATCTTGATGAAGAAGAAATGTGTCGGGAATTCGACAAGTGTCTGGTATAGAGGCCTTTGGTCCAAAGGGTATGCTCCACGAGGGGTGGAGCGCTGAAGTCGATGATTATGCCATTGTTTGCGGTTGGGCACTGAATGGTGAGGCCTTTGTAGTTGGTGATGCCGCAGGCGGGCTATATGCCTTTGAAGGGAAGTCAGGCAATCATCTTTGGCAACGAAAGGATATCCATGAAGGTGGATTACTAGCGTTATCTATCCAGCCAGAGGGATATATTTTTGCTACTGCTGGTCAAGATGGGCAAGTCTTGATCTGGGACGCAAAAAAAGGTGAGTCAACGAAAGTTTTAAAACTTGGCAAAGGATGGGTTGAACACCTCAAATGGTCGCCAGATGGTCGTTTTCTAGCTGTAGTTTTTTCGCGATACGTCTATGTATTTGACGCTGATGGTCTAGAAAAATGGAGGTCAGAGGCACATCCAAGTACTGTCAGCGCGATAGCTTGGTCAAATTCGAATGAATTAGCGACTGCTTGCTATGGCCGAGTAACTTTTTTTGATGTTTGTGATGACCATGTCAACCAAAAACTTGAATGGCAAGGCTCACTCGTGTCGCTGGTACTTAGTCCCGACGGAGACGTTATAGCCTGCGGCAGTCAGGATAATTCTGTTCATTTTTGGCGTAGATCAACTGCACAAGATGCCGAAATGACTGGGTATCCTGGTAAACCAAGCCACCTCGCTTTTGACCAAACTGGTTCCGTTCTCGCTACTAGCGGAAGTGATGTAGTCACAGTTTGGAGTTTTGAAGGTAATGGTCCTGAAGGAACGGCTCCAGGAGTATTGGAATTTCATACTGAACCGATTTCTAGCCTGGCTTTCTCCCATCGAGGAGCCTTACTAGCTTCTGGATCCAGAGATGGTTCGGTTTTTGTTTGGCTTCTCCAGAAGAATGGTCATGGTGATGTACTTGGTGGTGCAACCACAGGTGACAAAGTAAGTGCTATTTCCTGGCGGCCTGATGACTGCGCTCTGGCAGCGGTTAATTCAAAAGGGAGGATTACTATTTGGAATTTTAAAATTCGTACTAAAACAGCCCCTAAAGGATTTTCATAAATTGCATACAGCTGCAAAACCGTCCTCCTACTCCAACTTTGCTCCAACCCGGCATTTAGCTGAAAGCTCTTGCTATCACTGAGGGTTGAGCCCTACTCACGTAAGGTCTGACGGCTCAGTTATTGCAACGAGTCTCGGCGAATCTCAATACTACTACTCCAACTTTCCTCCAACCCCTGCTTAGTCAGGGGTTATTTCTTGGAGATTGGGAGGGAAACTCATCTCAAATGTCAAATTTCCAGACCCTATGCAAAAGAAATTTTGGCGGCTTTACCCAAATCACCTGCAAAAAACATGAATTCTGGAGCAGAAAGTAAATACTGCAGAAACAGAAACCAGGAGTGTCTTTGTCTTTAATAGATAGGTTTTAGGGTCGAATGGACAGGCTTAAGAAGGACCATAAAAGCTCATGCAGCTACAAAATCCCAGTCCTCAATCAACTCATGCAATGTCTAAGGTTTAACCAACTTTCTTGGAACCCCTTTCAAGAAAAGAGTGAATCGTCTGGCCCATATAAGCAGCGGGAAAATGATGTGGGTTCGTTTATTGGATATAAAGACAAATCTAAGTACTCTCAACAGTTCATCTGAAGGGTTCTTTATTTCGGAACAAATCCAAAAAATCGCTTCTGCACCAGTGAAAGTCTTGCTATCTGTCCGTAAGATTGCTCCTTTAATATCCATGTCATACCCATCAGGCAACTCATCTGGATATTCTCTTGCATTTTTAACTTGCAGGCCAGGAAGATTGCTTTTGAGTTCTAATAATTCAGCAAACTGGTTGCAAAACGGGCATTGTCCGTCATAAATAAAAACAAGGTTGGAACCCATCAAAGATATTAAAGCCTTCCAATACTAGCGGGTCCTTCTCGCATAGATGCCAATCATTGTTCGCTAAAGAATTGTAGATTCACATTTTTCAAAGAACTAAAGACATCAATCACAAAGTGATGCCATCACGCAAACATAACGATCAAGGAGATAAAACTCTGGTTGCAGATTCGTTCAAGGACTAGTCAACTTAGTTGCAGCAAGGGAATTCAGCTGCAAGCTCCATGACAAGCATATGAGAAGCCTCTAGGTATACGACAAAATACCTCTGTGTAAGTAGTCGATTAATGGGCAAAATACTACCAATATGCTAGATGTATAGAGGTAGCAATTAATGAGCCAATGTCTCAACTAACCATAAAAGTGAGCGCCAAGGCAGATGCCATGATCGCTCAACTACAAAAAGAGATTTTCAATCGACGTCGCAAAAAGGTCACAGCGCAAGGCGTTGTAGAAACCCTTGTAGAGAGTGGTGCTAAGTCGCAATCTGACAAAAGGTTTGCCACTTCCTGGAAGAACCTAATTAAAGACATCGAAAAGGCCGCCAAGCAATCTGAAGTGCATGGCAACAAACCAGCGAATATTAGTGCTGAAGAATGGGCTTTAATCCTTTCTCACCGCAACAGAAAGGGTGCAACAACAAAAAAGGCTCCCGCTAAAAAAGTTGCTAAGTCAACAAAAGTAAAAGCCACCAGAAAAGTTGCTACAGCAAAAAAAGTAGTAAAAAAAGTCGTTGCTAAAAAAACTGCGGCAAAAGCTGTTCCCTCTAAAGCGGTAACACCACGGCGTGCTAGACGTGCCAGAAGGGCTCCTGTTGCTGCAGCAGCCGCTAAATAACTAAATAAGACATCTTATCTTTTTCAGCTAAGCTATCTAAGCGGCAGAAAGGTTTTGCACCTCTCTGTCGCTTAGGCTTTTTTATAGAAAGTCCAAACAGCTTGGGATGAAAAAACAAGATCAATGCCTACAGAAGGTGGGCGATAATAGCTATAACCTTTTCGTTCCATTCCTACTCATATATGTTTCCCAAGGTGATTTCGAAAAAAGACTTTCCATGAATTAGATGAAAAGAACACTCAAAGGATCCAAACTGTTCAGCACAAAACAAATGGAAACGATTTTGAATTCGGGGTTTAGACAAAATGAATTGACAAGATTTGTGTTTTTTTAAGTCCTCAAAAATATAAATGACACGAATCAATTTAATCGAGCCAGTTGAATTATCTGATCAACACTTAATCGCTGAATATAGAGAGATCTTCATGGTAGGTAGCGCTCTAAGACGCTCATTGAATTCATCAAAATGGTCCTTAACTAAAAACACCTTACCGAGAGAGTTCACTTTAAATAGTGGGCACGTAAAGTTCTTTTATAATAAAGGGAAGTATTTACACAAACGATATATAAAACTTATTGATGAGATGAAGCGAAGAGGAATGAATCCTGATCCTAACAGGAAGTTTAAAAAAGAGCAGTGGCCAAAAGACTTTTACAGAGATTGGAAGCCTAACGATAAAGATTTAGAAATTGTTAGAGAGCGCATAAAACAAAAGATTGAGAAAAAACCAAACTGGTATCGATGGACCAACGTCCCAAGTAAATAATAGGGATTCCAAATGTCTATCAAAACGTCCTTGTGTTCTTTACTAAGATTAATCAATCTTTTAAAAACCAAAATATTTCACCCAACAGATACATAACTATAAAAACATCGATATGGGGAACACTTTTTACATGAACAAAGTAAGTGTATGAAGGATGCAGCTCTTCTTCCTCACACACCATTTTAAAAGCCAAAGCTTGAACAATTCAAGCTTTGGCTATAGGACTATTTCAGTGCATGAAGCTCTAAAAACAATGAATTCCAAAGATTACTCATCTTCACAAGATGGTCAAAAGAACGAATACCCAGAAAACTCCGTTGAGCCTGCCTTCTCAAAACGTACAAGCATTAACCAAACTTTCTCACTTGCAAGGAATAGCAAGAGTTTATTTATTCCAGATAGAAAGTAGCTGGCTTCAGAGTGGACGTATTGCTACCTGTAACTCTAAGAATAAATAGGATTTTTTCCTTAAATGGCTTGAATAAAGGCCTTTATCCAAAAAAATATTAGCAATCATATCTAATTTGAATGAAGATCAAGCAAGGAATCTAATAAGAATGGCAAAATAAGTTATCTGTTAACTCTTCAGTTCTTAGCCTTTAGAAAAGCCCATTCAATCTTGATCAAAGAAAATTCCTATCAAGAGAATCCTCCTGGTTTAAGTACCCGAGTAATTCATCCCGGTAAAACCTACGCCAGCGAAACTGGTGCGGTAATGCCTCCAATTTTCACAAGTTCAACTTTTGCTCATGGGAATCCTGAAGGATTCGATTACACACGTTCTGGAAATCCAAACTTTAGGATTCTTGAGTCTTCTCTGTCTTCAATAGAAGACTGCAAATACTCAACAGTATTTGCCTCTGGCGTCAGTGCAATTACTGCAATCGCTTCTAGCCTTAAATGCGGTGATTTAGTGCTATGCGAAGAAAATCTATATGGTTGCACTGTGCGCCTATTTGAGCAGGTCTTCAAAAAATTCGGATTAAAAACTGCGTGGACTGATTTTACAAATGAAATATCCCTTGAAAAAATACGAAAACTTAAACCACAAATGATTTGGATAGAAAGTCCTACCAACCCTCTACTTAAAGTAATTGATATCCAAGCTATCTGCGATGTAGCGCAAACTGAAGGAATTCCAGTAGTTGTTGACAATACATTTGCCACAGCAATGATTCAGCGACCTCTTGAGCTTGGGGCGACCATCTCTCTAACCAGTACCACCAAATACATCAATGGGCACTCAGATGCACTTGGTGGAGCTGTGTGTACGTCAGACGAAGCCTGGCACAACAAGATGATCTTTGCGCAGAAATCTCTAGGCTTACATCCATCTCCATTTGATTGCTGGCTTATTACTCGAGGAATTAAGACTCTCCCTCTTCGACTAGATCGCCAAACAAGCAATGCCTCATCTATAGCAAATCAATTAAGTAAGCATCCGAAAATAAATTCTGTTCGATATCCATTTCACCCCGATCACCCACAAAAAGAAATTGCTATAAAACAAATGAAAAAAGGGGGTGCGATTGTGACTACAAGTATTAATTGCGATCGAGCAGATGCCTACGCCTTCTGCAAAAACCTTGAATATTTCACAATGGCTGAGAGCCTAGGTGGTGTTGAAAGTCTTGTATGTCACCCTGCGACAATGACACATGCCTCCGTAGACGTACAAACAAAACAGCATTTAGGGATACATGATGGATTAGTCAGATTTTCTATTGGCTGTGAAGATCTAAATGACCTTCAAATAGACCTTGAAAAGGCCTTAGATCTACTTAAGTGAGCTCACCACGTGACCTAATTGAAAATCCTTGCTGGGATGCTAGAGATCTTGGTCATGCCTTGCCAGACAGTCCCCACGCTGTTTCGGTAGCGCTCCCTAGATGGCAAGACATAATGAACTATGAGGAAAGAGATCCAAGTTGTCTTAAAAAACTAAAGGCTGTATACCCCCGTTTTGGATTAAACCCTCTAGTGGATAAAGTCTCGAAACATGCGCTTGATATTCATTCTTCAAGATTCACAAATGCGTGGCCATATCCTACAAATACATCGGCCGAAGAAGCCAGGAAATACTGTGATCAAGTAGAAAAAAATGGAGTAACAGCTGTTTTTCAAGTTCTAGGACTTCATTGTCTCCTTACGGATGATTTAGCCTCAGGACCGGCTAAATCTTTTTGGCAACATGTAGGGCTTGGGGCATCGTCTCGAGAAGCCTCCATTGCCCTTGGGATAGAGACTCGCCCAACAAACAAAACAGCAAAAGAATCAAAAAACAAACTTGTTCAAAGGCTCTCAAAAATCTATGGATGTTCTGCTGAATTGATTCAACTTCATCCATCTGGAATGGCTGCCTTCAACAATGCCTTACGTGCCATTACAAAAATCAATCCAGGAAGACAAATTCTTCAGCTTGGTTTTCCCTATGTTGATGTTCTAAAACTACCCCAAAGGATTTTTGAAGGTAGCAATCTCCTCCTATCTACAGATATAGACATTGTAGAAAAAGCACTTCATGAAAAAGAGCCCTCTGCAATTGTTGTTGAACTTCCCAGTAATCCAATGCTCCAATGCATAGATTTGCCAAATATCTCAAAACTTGCCCATGAAAGAGACATCCCAGTAATTGCTGATGACACAATTGGTTCCGCTTTGAATATAGATGCACTTAAGTATTCAGATATAGTTTTTAGCTCACTAACAAAAAGCTTTGCTGGCAGTGGAGACGTTCTTGCTGGTTCTTTAGTAATCAACCCCAATTCCAAATGGAAAGAAAGCTTAACCACTGGAATAAAAGAGATTCTAGCCCCGTTAGCAGATTCGGATGCAATAGCACTTGAAGAAGCAAGTAGAGATGTAATTGAAAGAATCCCAAAACTAAACAATGCTTGTCTAAACCTTGCAAAACGCCTTGAGAGTCATCCTTCAGTGGCAAGAATTCTTCATCCAGGACAATGTCAAAACTTTAAGAAAATCATGCGCCCTGGAGGTGGATCTGGCTGTCTCTTTTCGTTTGAGTTAAAAGAAGGCCTAGAACATGCAAAAAAGTTTTATGACAATCTGAAAACCTGTAAAGGACCAAGCTTAGGTACAAACTTCACATTGGTTTGCCCATATGTAATGCTTGCACATTATGACGAACTTGATTGGGCACACAGATGTGGCGTCCCTTCTCATTTAATAAGAGTTTCTGTAGGGCTGGAAGACCATGAAACTCTTTGGCAAAAATTCAGGCTCGCACTCGAAATTGAACACTGATTTTGGAGTCAATCGTCACTGAATCACAGCAGCATCCTGCAAGGTTCTGAATTTCGAGCTAATGATTAAGTCGATTCTCTTGTAAGTATGTCCCCACTCTACGAAGACAACAGTCTTGCAATCGGAAATACTCCGTTGGTAAGGCTCAACTCAATCACAAAAAACACCAAAGCAACAGTTCTTGCAAAGATTGAAGGGAGAAACCCCGCCTACAGCGTGAAATGCAGAATTGGGGCAAATATGATTTGGGATGCTGAAAAAAAAGGTTCCCTAAAAAAAGGACAAACAATAGTTGAACCAACATCTGGCAATACAGGAATTGCACTTGCTTTTACTGCAGCTGCTCGTGGTTACAAACTAGTGCTGACAATGCCCGAATCTATGTCTATCGAGCGACGTAGAGTCATGGCAGTTTTAGGGGCAGAACTGATACTTACTGAAGCTTCCAAAGGAATGCCAGGAGCAATAGCCAAAGCGAAAGAAATTGCAGAAAGTGATCCCAGTAAATACTTCATGCCTGGACAGTTTGATAATCCAGCGAATCCAGAAATACACTTCAAAACAACAGGTCCAGAAATATGGAATGACTCCGATGGTTCCATTGATGTTCTTGTTGCAGGTGTAGGTACTGGTGGAACAATTACTGGTATCTCGCGGTATATCAAGCAAGAGAAAAAAAAGTCCATCCTTTCAGTGGCTGTCGAGCCAAGTCATAGCCCTGTTATCACACAAACCATGAAAGGGGAGGAGATAAAGCCTGGGCCACACAAAATTCAGGGTATAGGAGCTGGTTTTATCCCCAAAAATCTTGATCTTTCTTTGGTCGACAAAGTTGAGCAAGTCTCAAACGAAGAGTCTGTAGAAATGGCCCTTAGATTGGCTCAAGAAGAAGGAATCTTAGGCGGGATTTCTTGTGGTGCAGCAGCTGCAGCGGCTGTTCGCCTAGCTGAACAAGAAGAGTTTGCAGGAAAAACAATTGTAGTTGTCCTTCCAGATCTTGCTGAGCGCTATCTCTCTTCTGTCATGTTCGAGAGTGTCCCAACCGGAATCATTCAAAGCCCGTAATCTTTTTTGGCCTAGACCCAACAAGCACTGATTCTGGCAAAATCAACATCGCATCACCATAAGAGTAAAAACGGTACTGACGCTTAATTGCATCTGCATAGAGCGCCAGTAGACGTTCTCTTCCAATGAGTGCACTTACCAATAACAACAGTGAGCTTTTAGGCAAATGAAAATTAGTCAACAAACCATCTACTACATAAAACTTGAAACCTGGTTTAATCACTAGGTCAATCGGCCCACTAAATGGTTTAAGAGCTCCCTTCCCAAGAGAAGCCGAACTCTCAAGAGCCCTAACAGTTGTCGTTCCTATAGCAATTACGCGACCACCATTAGCACGACATTCATTCACATCCTGAATCAACTTCTCCGTAACTTCTACCCACTCACTATGTAGTGTCAAATTCGATAAATCCTCATTTTTAAGTGGTCTAAAAGTACCAAGACCAACATGCAATGTAATAGTTGAACGTTTAACTCCTCGACTTTCTAGAGCTCTCAACAATTCATCACTTAAATGCAGTCCTGCAGTTGGGGCAGCCACTGCCCCTGGTTTAACCGCAAAACGAGTTTGGTAACGCTCTGCGTCATTCTCTTCAAGTTTTTCTATATAGGGGGGAAGAGGAACCTCACCATAAAAATCTAATAAGTCTTCGATCATCTCCGCATTTGAATAATCGGGCGAGAATTCAACTAAACGGCCTCCCGTAGAGGAGTCAATTGAAAGGACTTTCAACGGAAAAGGTTCTTTTCCAAAAGCTTCTAAAAAAATTTGATCACCCGGATGAAGTTGCTTTGCCGGATTAGCCAGGCACAACCAAACCCCCTTCCCTCTCGGCTCAAGTAAAAACAATTCAGCAGTTCGTCCACTAGACAAACGAATACGCAAGCGTGCTTTGAGTACACGCGTGTCATTAACTACTAATAAATCCCCTGAACGCAATTCCTTTTGCAAATCCCATACTTTTAGATGTCTAGAAAGGCTGGAATCAGATAGCAGAGGGGGGACAACAAACAAACGAGCTGCGTGTCTTGGCTCTGACGGACTTTGAGCAATGTAATCATCATGAAGTTCATAATCATATGAACTAAGTAACAGATCTCTAGGATTGGTCACTCAAACGAGTTGCTCTTAAAAGCAAGTCAAGGGGTTTAGTCTTTTCAAGAAGATAGGTCTTCTGTCCTATTTTCAATTAGATCCGCAAGATCCCTCAAGAATGCAGCACCGTCTGCTCCATAGATCACACGATGATCAGCTGTGAGGTTGACCTGCATTTGACGCTTAACTGAAATAGAACCATCCTTAGAAGCTGCAACAACAGGTCTCGAAGCTGCGACGGCAAGTATTGCTCCAGTGCCAGGAGGCAAAATCGCATCAAAACGATCAACTCCGTACATTCCTAAATTGGAAAGTGTGAAAGTTCCAGTTGTGTATTCATCAGGTTGAAGCTGCTTATTTCGTGCTCTGGATACTAAATCACCCCATTGTCTAGACAACTCAAAAAGATCCAATTGATCAGCATTTTTTAAAACAGGTGTAATCAACCCCCCATCTTCCATTGCTACTGCAACAGAGACATTAATGCTAGAGGGGTACGTCATATCAGCATTACTACAGGCAACATTTACTTGTGGATGACGAGCAAGAGTAATAGCTACTGCCTTCACTAATAGGGCCGTCATTGTGACACCATTTGGTTTTACTTTCTTATAAAAAGAGTCGAATGCATCAGTAACAATTGAATACCCAACTCTGAAAGTTGGCACTTGCAAGCTTGCCTCCATATTTCGATTCACAGCTTGCTGAAGGGTATTAAATGAAACACTTTCACCAGGAGATCCAAAACTGGTGCCAATTAAAGAAGGTTTCGTCTTTTTTGAAGCATTATTTGGAGAAGCTTTTAAATCAGTAGCACTTATCCCTATAGATACAGGTGCATTACTTTCTGCTATCCAAGGAACACTAGTGGGCTGTCCTTTGGCACTTTGTACATCCTCTGCCTGGATACGACCATGTGGCCCTGTCCCACGAACCATTGCTAGATCAACACCCAACTGAGTTGCAAGTTTTTTTGCCCTAGGCGAAGCAATGATTCTGCCTGTATTAACAATTTGACCAGAAGGCTTAACTGCTTCTGACTGCTTAGTTTCATTAGCTAATTGATCAGAATCCAAACTTCCCACATCAACTGATGGAGTCTTGGTTAAAGATTTTTGATTCTCAATCGTTCCAGACTTTGAACCTTTTGGAGAAGGGGAATCGATCTGTGAAGGACTTGGTGCTTTTGCTTGAGCAGCAGCGATCTCTTCTTCACTCTCAACAATCAAGCCAATAGTTTCTCCAACCGGCGCGGAACTCCCTTCGGGCATTAATACAACTGCTAAATAGCCCTCATGGAATGATTCCACATCCATATCAGCTTTATCAGATTCAACAACCAAAACCGACTCACCTCGGCCAACCTTTTCACCAGGTTTCTTTAACCACTCAACTATTTTGCCCTCCGTCATAGTGGAGCTAAGCGCAGGCATAAAGATGTCGTGAGTTGCCAAGGCTGTCTCCAGATGAGCTACTAATAGAGATTTTAAATACTGAACGGACCAACTCGCACAAGAAACTCAACCTTGTTCAATTGCCTGAACCACCCCATCCCTTACCACGACTGAAACTTGCATCTTGCTAACAAGATTATCTCCTACTTTCAAATCGCAAAAACTCTCAATCTGACCTTGTTCCACAATTTGTTCCATCTCAAGATCTCTAACCTGAGCCTGTTGTTGAAGCAAATTGCGCTTCTGTTCCTCTAACTCAGCTCTTTTAACAGCAACTTGTTGCTGTAATTGTCCAACCTGTTCCTGAACACGAGGGTCCAACGGATTAGAGCTTTGCCTCCTAACCTCATCAACCAATTGCTGCCCTTCTTGCTCCAATTGCGATAGTTGCTGATCAGTAGTTGATATTGCACTACTAATTTCCCTCTCGGCATCATCTTTCCAAGCAGGAGTGACAACAGCTCTAACTGTTATTGACCGCTTGATCGTCAAGTTTGTTTCGCCAGACATAAAACCTCTTTAACAAAGCCAGCGTCTCAGCATGAGGCCACTAGGTCAACCAAATAAATCCAGTTGAAAACTCAATCACCATAAATTTCAGCTATATAGTCTCTATCTCGAAGAGAGATCCTTTCCCTTCTTTGTTTGAGAGTCTGCGTAAGAAGTCCATTCTCTATTGAAAATGGGTGAACCAAGGCAATTCCTATAAGCCTTTCATCACTTCTCGATCCAGAACGTTGTTGGAGCAGAAAATTTAATTCACTACGAAGAAGTCTTCTGAGACTTAATTTTCCAGGAGGAGTTAAATCATATTTCTCATCAATTATTAATTTATTCTTAATCGCCCACTTAATCACAGCCTCTGCATTAAGAACCACAAGAGCTCCCAACTGCTTCTTATCTTGACCAACCAACATAACTTGATTTATCAAAGGACTGGCCAATAAAGCCTCCTCAAGAGGTCCTGGCTCAATATTTTCTCCACTACTTAGGACTATTGTGTCTTTCGCTCTTCCAGTTAAAACAAGAGACCCATCTGGCAACAACATTCCTAAGTCACCAGTATCAAACCATCCCTCTGAGTCAAGAACTTTTGCCGAAGCTTCAGGCTTACCTTTATAACCAGACATCACTTGAGGCCCTTTTACAAATACAAGGCCTCTTCTACGAAAGCCAATGGGAGCACCAGAGTCTTGATCAACAATTCGAAATTCCGTGCCAGGTAAAGGAGATCCAGAGCTCCCTCTTATATTGCGCCATGGCCTACGGCAACTCACGACTGGACTTGTTTCAGTAAGTCCATATCCAACAAGCATCTCAACACCAAGAGACTCAAAAAACTCATCTACATGAAGTGCGATTGCGCCACCGCCATTAATTGGATATTTAAGTCTGCCTCCAGTTAGCTGCTTTAAGACTTTGGGCCATAGCAAAAAAGCTGCAAGAAGATGCAATGGCCACCTTATAAAGCCCTCAAAACCAGCAAAAATTCTTTGAGGGAAATAAACAGGTGTCTGAAGCAAGTTTCTTGCCTTTCGAAAAGCCTTTTTATGAGCACCACTATTAGCCAAAAAGAATCTTATAAGGTTCTGCTGTCGTGACGACATCCCCTTAAGTGCATCCTCAAAACCTTCTTTTACTGCTTCCCATAAGCGTGGGACAGTTACCATCACTACTGGCCTAACTCTTGGTATATCTCGCTTCAGATGTTTGATAGTTGTGTATGTCTGAGTACAGGCGCATGAAAAAAAATAGTACTCAGCACTTCTCTCATATGCATGCCAAATTGGCAGAACTGAAAGGACTGGAGCCCCTGGTGGCGGATATGCAATGCAAGCCAAGTACCTAATTTGATGGAGCAAATTTGCGTGAGTAAGGGGAACACCTTTGGGTTCTCCAGTTGTACCTGAGGTATAAAGGATGGTTGCCGTTATTTGATTTGCATTAGAAGAGCTTTTAGAGGTAGATGTTTGATCAACTCCATTGTTTTTGCCAATCGCTAAGAATTCATTCCAAGGGATTAAACCTTTTTCAGCAGGACCTTCTAGTTGAATCACAAATTTCAAACGATTTTTTTGGTTATCACTTAAAGCAAGTCTCTCCCAAAGGTCCCCTGACTGAATAACCAGTCCAACCGCCTCAGAATCCATAAGAATGTATTTAAGCTCCTCGGCAGGAGCAGAAGCGCCTCGTACGGCGTCTACACCACCTGCCCTCATAAGGCCTTGATCCGTGATTAACCATCTTGGACTGTTCTCAGAAAAAAGTGCTACTACATCGCCAGCTTGAATCCCTAAATGACTAAAAGCACTAGCAGAATTGTTAATTGCCTCAAATAGATCTGCATAAGAAAACTTTTCTGGATCAGATGCATGAGGAGCCTCGACAGCTGTCAAGTCTCCATAGTTCTCAGCTAACCAAGGCCAAATTTGATCTACACGATCAAGACCTGCAACATATGCATGCCTAGCAAGACACCTCTTCTCAAATTCATGAGGCTGCCAAACAGCCTTAGCTATTGCTCTCTGATGATTTTTCATAATTGAAATGATTTATAAAAGAGGTTTTTTGTTCAGCACTCAAACTATTTTCATAGCTCAACTACTGATTAATTACATTTCCAATGAATAATTTGAATCAAAACTCAAATCAAAGTGATTACTCAAAGCCTTCTTCACTAAGGGCTTTACATCCTTGACAGTAAGGTCCGGAATCCACTTATTCAACCTACCAACTTTATGATCTGTTAAGCCGCAAGGAATAACACAATCGAAACCACTGAGACCACAATCAATATTTAGTGAAAAGCCATGTTGAGTAATCCAGCGTCGACAACCAATACCTATTGATGCGACCTTGAAGTCATCAATCCAAACCCCTGTAATACCAGGTAATCGCTTACCCTTGAGTCCCAATCCATCCAGTACATCAATTATTACTTGTTCTAGTTCACGAAGGTACCAATTCAAATCTGTTTTATAGCGCCTGAGATCAAGAATTGGGTAAACAACCAGTTGTCCTGGTAAATGGTGAGTAACTTCTCCACCTCTATCAATTCGGTACAAGGAGTATGAAGAATCACTAGGATCAAAAAGAAGATTGGATTCACTTGCCCCTCTACCAAGGGTGTAACAAGTTGAATGCTCTAAAAGCCAAACTGCTTGAGATGAATCCCTTCTGCTCAAAAGGCGATCTTGCCATTGTTTCTGCCAAGACCATGCCCTGCTGAAAGGGACATTTGCCATTGGCTCAAAAAGAAAACAAACTTCACTGTTTGCCAATTCATCGGAAGTAACTAACTTGCCGATATCAACAAAAATAGTAGAGGTCAAATGAAGCTCCTGATCCATTGCCGAAACCTTGAACTAACACCTGCCCTCCGTGAATACACAGAATCCAAGATCAAGCGTGCTGTCCACCACTTTCATGAAATGGTAATTGAAACTGATGTCCATCTCTCAGTTGCTCGAAATCCTAGTGTCCCGGTCCAAACCGCTGAGGTTACAGTTTTTGCGAATGGAACCATCATTCGTGCACAAGAGCGAAGTGAAAGCCTATACGCAAGCATTGATCTAGTAGCAAGCAAACTCTCTAGACAACTACGTCGTTTCAAAGAAAGAAATACTGACCACCACAACATTACAAACAACAAAGATTCTCTAAATCCTCCAAAAGATTTTGATTTAAATAATCCCCCTATCAATGATTCTCTTCTTGAAGGAAAGGAAGTACATTTACCAAGTCCTGGAATAAGGAAAAAATATTTCACAATGCCTCCTATGACATTAGAGGAAGCTCGTGAACAACTTGATCTAATAGATCATGATTTTTATTTATTTCGTGAAAAGAAAAGTGGTGAGTTACAGGTAATTTACAAGCGTAATCATGGAGGTTATGGAGTCATCTTAGATAAAAATGAAAAGTAGAGTTAAGAAAATAAATTCAGAGGAACTTCCTCGTCTCATCCACCAAGCATTGCTAGACCCCTTAATTAATAATCATAAGATTGTCGAGAAATCATTAGAAGCAATACATTTTAAATTTGGGGGCCTCTGTACATTTCCAACAAACCTATCTCTTGTCAGAGAGCATTTAGGGAAGAATAAGGATACAAAGTTAATTTCAGTTATTGGGTTTCCCTTCGGAGCAATTCCTACCACTCAAAAAAGAACAGAGGCCGAATGGGCAGCCGAGCATGGTGCTGAAGAGCTGGAGGTGGTCCCCAATTTCAACTCTTTACTAAATGGAAATCTAAACTTTTTCAGTGAAGAGCTAGAAGCAATCTGCTCAATTGGCATTCCTGTTCGAGTAATACTCAACTTAGGAAAACTGAAGCAAAAGGAACTAGAGCTAGCAATAGAGGCATCTTTGGACTGTGGCGTAATAAGCCTTCAAAACAATAATGGTTTTGGACCTCAATCAACCAATGAAGAAATTCAAATCCTTTCAAAATTCATCAGAGGGCGTTGTTCGATCAAGGTTGTGGGAGGAATCCACAGTCTCGTGCAGGTAGAAAATTTGATGGAAGCTGGTGCTCATCACTTAGGAACAAGTAGTGGACCCGAACTAATAAGAGAGCTTAGAAAAATAGAAAAATGAGTAAGACAAGAACCATAAGAGGCCTCCCTTTAAAGATAGGCCCGCTAGGTGAATACGATCGATTACTTACATTGCTTAGTAATGAAGAAGGATTGACAAGACTTTCAGTACCTGGAGCAAGACGACCCAAAAGCAATCTTTCAGCAGCTCTGCCACTTAATTTTTTAGAGGTGCAAATTTCTGGGCGTCATGGACTTCAAAGAATTAGTCAATTGAAAATTGTTCGTAGTTTTAATCAACTTGGGCAAAAGCTTGAAACTCTTTCAGCAGCCCAAACAATATCCGAGTTGAGTTTAAGATTAGTATCCCTAAATGATCCAATCCCAGGTTTCCTTCACACAATTTTAATACATTTTGATCGTCTAGAAAAAAAATGTATAACATACAAAGAATCACCCTTGATAGCAGTTGCAACTTGTGTTCAAGCCAGTATTCATCTTTTAGCTCTTGGAGGATATGGACTGCCTATTCAAAAATGTTGCAAAACTGACGCACCACTTGATCCACCTATAGGAAATTGGGATTGGCGTTGTAGCTTAATTCCAGAAGAGGGCTTCGCAATAGGCCCTAAAACTAATGCGACTATTGAACTAAACCCTTCTGAACTTGCTCTTCTTCAAAGACTACTTAGACCAGAATTACCCATTAAACAAAATGGAGAATTAATGGGTCCAAAAGAAGTATGGATAAAGCTTCTAGACGTTGTCGACTACTGGACAAAAACACATCTTTCGCGGAGTTTATATTCTCTCAAGATGTTGAAAGATCCTCTAATCACCAAATCAAGCTAATGAATCAATCAATCTTATTCTTAGCACTCAAAAACTCTTGAACGCGCTAACCGTAAAAAATCCAGATCCCACATTCCCTACAGGGCAAAACCCAGAGGGGAAAAGAGGTTTAGTTGCTGTCTTACAAATAAAGGATTTTCGAAGATTGTGGATTGGCCAAATTTTTTCACAACTTGCCGACAAGTTCTACATAGTTCTGATGGTGTATTTGATTGCCCAGTATTGGGTGAGTAATACACCTTCTGGCAATAACACTTTGAATGAGGTTGCAGCAGTTATGCGCATGGACTTGCAAACTCGTGCGCAAATGATCACGCTTTTAGCAACAGGTGTTTATGTAGCAAACACCATCCCGGCTATGTTCTTAGGGACAATTGCTGGAGTATGGGCAGACCGTTGGCCTAAACGACGGGTAATGGTTGCTTCAAACGCACTTAGAGGGATCCTCGTTATATTTACTCCGATATGTCTTTTAAGGGGGCCTGACTGGGCAGGTGTCAGCTGGGGCTATTGGGCGTTACTTGGAATGACTTTTTTAGAATCGGTGCTTACCCAATTTTTTGCACCTGCCGAACAAGCTTCCATTCCTCTTCTTGTTCCTAACGAGCATTTACTAGCCGCAAATTCGCTTTACCAAGCGACCAGCATGGGAGCAACAATTGTTGGTTTTGCACTGGGAGATCCTATTTTAAGACTCCTTAAAAATTTCGGCCAAACCTTAGGTTTCGGAGGTGGCGAATTTCTTCTATTGCCCTTTTGCTACGGAATAGCGGCAATTATTATCAGCAGAATTAGGAAAGAAGCACCTATTAAGTCAAATACTTCTGAAACTGTATGGAATGAGATTGGCGAAGGCTTAGCAATTATCAAGGAAAAAAGAACAGTAAGGGGTGCAATGTTTCACCTAGTATTGCTTTACAGCCTTTTAGCAGCTTTATATGTTTTAGCAATAAGTCTTGCTTCTTATATAAAAGAATTAGGGCCAACAAGTTTTGGAACGTTACTAGCAATGAGTGGGATTGGCATGGCCTTTGGAGCTTTGTTTATGGCACAAATTGGGCACAAGTTTAGCAGAAGATTATTAACTGCAGCCGGTCTGAGCACAATTAGCTTGACCTTGATTTTACTTGGACAGCTAAAAGGGTCTCTGGGCTTTACGTTATTTTTCTGCGCAATTCTAGGAATTGGATCTGCCTTAGTCGCTATACCTGCTCAAACCACTCTCCAAGAAGACACACCAGAAAATAAACGGGGCAAAGTATTTGGCCTTCAAAACAATCTAATAAATATTTCTCTAAGTCTTCCTCTAGTCCTAGCAGGGACTTTAGTAACGACCTATGGGCTAAAACCTGTTTTATGGATATTGGCTTTAATTGCTCTTATGGCAACTTTATTAGAAAGACCATGGAGTCGCTGCTAACTTGTCTAGTCAGATAATGATTTCAGCTGTTGGCGCACATTGCCTGGCTAGGCAAAAAGACACCGTTCTGCGGCAATGTTTCATATGGCCTAAGCACAATTAAGGCTCTTAGAGGAAGAGGACACAAGACTAGTTTCATTCATTTTGACAAGCCTAGAAATCCAGAAGAAAAACGAGTCACCGCAATTAAGAAGCAGCCAGAAGTAAGCCTTCCTTACCTTCTTAGATCTCAGGTATATACAATCCCTTTTCCCGGCGCACAAAGGGAACTCAAAGACGCACTCCAAAGACTTAAGCCAGATCTTGTACATGCAAGCCTAACCCTATCTCCCATCGACTTCAGGCTGCCAGACCTTTGTCAACAACTTGGAATTCCTCTAATTGCTACATTCCACCCTCCATTTGATGCAAGTATTAGAAACCTAACTGCTGGAACACAACAACTCACCTATCAGCTATATGCCCCTGCTCTCTCTCGTTATGACAAAGTAATTGTTTTTTCTGATTTACAAGCAGAGCTACTTACAAGGCTAGGAGTAAGACAAGATCGTCTTTCAGTAATACCCAACGGTGTAGATCATCAACTTTGGGCACCGGCAAATACTCAAACTAAAAGTCCCGCCTTTAAAAAAGTAAAGGAAAAACTTGGTCCAAAAAGAGTTTTCCTTTATATGGGCCGCATCTCTACTGAAAAAAACTTGGAATCTCTTTTAAGAGCTTGGAGATTAGTAGAACCTAAAGACTGCCAACTGGTAATAGTTGGAGATGGCCCTCTAAAACTAACTCTTCAAAACAGCACTGAGGGAAACAAATTGAAGGATATCCTTTGGTGGGGTTATGAGTCTGATCTCGATACAAAGGTTGCGCTACTTCAAAGTTCTGAGGTCTTTATTCTTCCTAGTCTTGTAGAGGGACTTTCCCTCGCCTTATTAGAAGCGATGTCAACAGGTACAGCTTGCGTAGCCACTGATGCAGGGGCTGATGGAGAGGTTATTGACAATGGAGCAGGTATAACCCTTAGCACTCAAGGAGTAACAACCCAACTAAGGACAATCCTGCCACTGCTAAGGGACCATCCTTTCCTCTCGTTAGAATTAGGGAAGCGAGCTAGAGAAAGAGTTCTCGAACGCTATACCCTGAGTAGAAATATTGACTCCTTAGAATCTTTATACGAAGATTTGATAAGCGATTATTCAATCGCAGCATAACTCAAGACATATTTTTGCTTCTTTCAGCGGCAACAATAACTGCTTCTATAAATGCTGATCGAACACTTTTTTTTTCCAAGACCCTTAAAGCTTCTATTGTTGTTCCTGCTGGGGAAGCAACCATATCTTTCAATTGACCTGGGTGAAGTTCCTTCTCCTTTAATAAAGCTGCTGTACCAGCAAGAGTTCGGTGAGCTAAGTGACTCGCTAAAGATCTGCTCAAACCTGCAGCAACTGCTCCATCCGCAAGAGCTTCTGCCATCAAAGCTATATATGCGGGGCCTGAAGAGGTTAAAGCTAAAAAAGCATCTAACTGCGATTCTGGAAGTTCTAAAACCTCACTAACTGGCTCAAAAAGACTCCTCACAGAGTTTTTTTGAGCCACAGAAATTCCACTCCCCCAAGAGAGTCCCGTAAGGCCCTGCCCTACAAGAGCAGGAGTATTTGGAACAGCGCGTACACATAGACGTCCTGGGAAAGATTTCTCTAAGGTTGCAAGAGACACCCCTGCAAGAACAGAAACAAGAACTGGACGATCATTGCCTAGGATTGAAGGCTGAGGAGCCCTTGACGAAACCATCTGTAAATGTTGAGGCTTAATCGCCAGCAACTGAATAGTGGAATCCCAAACAACTGATGCTTTCTCTTCTTGAGATGCAGCCAAATCGAGACCTTGAGGAAATGTTTTACCAAGATTCTCTATAGATGACCTTTGACCAACGACAGCAAAAACATCTCCTGAAGAGAAATCACCTCTTTCCAATAATGGCAATAAAAGGGCCTGAGCCATACGACCCAGACCTATAACACCTAGAGAAAACCTATATGAAGTCAAAAGAGCTAAATCGCAGCGATACTCTGATCTTCCCACGCAGGTGCAGGAGCCTGAGGCTGTTCAGTGGGCAAGTTTTCAGTTTCCTTATTTAAAGGAGTAGATGGAGAAACTTCATCTTGGCTTGAATTGATCACTGTCACACAGCTAGGTGCAAAC
This sequence comes from uncultured Synechococcaceae cyanobacterium, assembly GCA_902634405.1. Lineage (GTDB taxonomy): Bacteria > Cyanobacteriota > Cyanobacteriia > PCC-6307 > Cyanobiaceae > CACPJY01. The sequence goes on along the minus strand of CACPJY010000002.1, from coordinate 26,691 downwards.
AAAAAGATACTTTCTCCAACCCTTTCCTGATGGCCATCAATAGCAAACGTTCCCCCAGCAACAAAGTCAACAGCCCTTTGAGCCTGATCAGGCTCCATCATAGTTAGATTCAAGATCACTGTTTTACGTTCTCTAAGTGCCTGAATAGCTCTAGGCATCTCATCAAAACTTCTAGGCTCCATAAGGTTGACCTCTGAAGTGGTAGCGGAGATTCCTGGCATCCCTACAACTTTGGAGCCAGTAAGACCTTCGCCTAGGCCAAAAGGAGAGGTCGCTGACATTGGAGCCAAGCTACTGTCATTATCAACAGGTCTACCATCTCCTTCCTCATAATGCTCACCTGGTTCATAATCAAGGTCGTCATAATCACTATCTAAATAGTCGTCACCAGCGACTACAGAGCGAAGGCGGGAGATAAGAGACAACTTAGGATCCTCTCAAGATGACGTGGAATTGAATCGGATTTAAACCGAAATAGAAGAGTCTCCGAATAGGAAACTACTTAACTTGATACCTAAATAGCGTCCAAAGAGCTCACATGCAAGGCACTCAAAAGGGTTTGGTTAAATCTTTGGACATTTCGAAATCTTTGCAACCAGGGCCAAATAGGCCAGACCCCAACCTCAGCCAAGTAGAACCTGCTTCTAGGGCTTGGATCCAATCAGAGCTCATTCCCATTGAACATTCTTTTAAACCAAAACTATTAGCTAAATTTCTACATTCTTGAAAGAGTTCTTTTCTGCTCTCTAGAGGAAGCATTAGAGGAGACATAGTCATCAATCCACAAAATTCAATCGAAGACAAGTCCAACAATTGGGGGACAACCTGTTTTAGGTTTTCTGGGTCAAACCCACCTTTATTCACATCCTCTCTAAACTTAACCTGGATCATTATCTTGATTATTCTCTGCTCCTCCTCCGCGATCCTTGATATACGTTTAGCTAATAAAAGTGAATCAACAGAATGAATTACCGAAAATGATTTAACAACAGCCCTTACTTTGTTTTTCTGAAGACGCCCAATAAAATGCCAGCAAATATCTTTTAAATCATATAGTTCATCAAACTTCGCAGAAGCCTCTTGAAGACGACTCTCACCAAAGTCTCTTTGCCCGTATTGGTATAGCTCACGAATTAAAGATGAGTTGTAACCCTTACTAACTGCCAAAAGGTTTGTTCCTGAAGGAATCTGATCAGAAAAATTCTGCCATCTAGAGAAGAGAGTCAAAATTAATTCAAATAAAGGTTTGTTGAAACAAGACTCTCCAGTGATCCTCATCAGTTGAACCACTTCGTTGACATCTTGAAAGGTGTACTTCTGCATGATGCCTTGCGTCCTGATATGGAATTACTTCAAATTGAGCACCACGAGGCTGTTGGGTAACCAAGAAATACATTCTTTGCGCATATAAAGTCGCATACACATCCCTACCTTCCCCGGCAGGAGATACAAGGTAGAGCATTCCAAATGTTGGGTGATTTAAATATCGTTCTGCACTCACATTGCTAAAACCATCTAGAGATCACCGTACTTCCCACGCAAACTTAAAACAAACAAAAGTAAGCTTCCCGATAAAAAATGTGCCCATAAAGTCCGTTTAGGGGAAATAGGTTTTGGTCTCATCTGATCAGGTGGTAATAACCTTCCTCCCCTAACAACAAAAGCTTCAGCACCCTGTTCAGCTCTTAATAAAATATTAGCCAAAAGGCGCTCTCCTATTGATAAAACCAAGCCGAAAAATGTTTTAAAACCAAGTTTTCTAATATCTACTGCTCTTATTGAGACTGAGCGTATAAGATTCTGAAGCTCCTCCTGCACTAATGGTATAAAGCGCAAAGCTAGCAGCATTTGAAAACTCAATCGATCAACTGCTATACCAAATAAACCAAGGGGTCTCATAAACCAACCGAGCGCCCAAACAAGTTCTTCTGGAGGAGTAGTTAATAGCATCAAATTAACACTGTGGACTACAGTGAATATCAAAGTTGATGTCTTTACCGCTAATTCTACGGATTCACGACTAATAATCCAAAGGCCTAGACTGAATGGACCAAAATCCAAAGGTCCAACTTTGAATATCTCCCAAGGTTTAATTTCTAAAGTAGCTCCCGGCAACTCGCTAATATTCCGAATATTTAATGTTGCACTAACCTCACCAGTTGGGAGAAATAGTGAAAACAATCCAACTATAATTGCAAAAACAAAAGCTAAAACAAAAGATCGCAACCAAACCCGTTTAGGCATTTCACTGACAAAAGTAATCACAAAAAGAGCTATTACTAAACCAAGTCTCCAAACTGAGCCTGCTAATACTGGTGTAAGTAAAAACATTAATACCCATACAAACTTCAACCTTGGATCATGTCGCACTAACCAACTGTTATTCCCAGAAACAAATTGACCAATTGGCACCTGGCTCAACCAATTCATTGGTCAGACCTATGAGTTTTTTCTCGGGCCAAATCTCTTTCAGCATCACGCTGCTGCTTCCCACGCCAAAACAACCTAACTGGGGTACCTTCAAAACCTAATCCCTGGCGAATCTGCTTTTCGAGATATCTCCTATAAGTATCACCAAAAAGCTTTGGATCATTAACAAAAAGAGTGAAACTTGGAGGTCGATTGGCGACCTGGGTGCCGTAATAAAGACGTCCTTGCCGTCCTCCTCTTGAAGTAGGAGGACTACGCCAACTTAAAGCCTCTCTAATAACCTCATTAACAACAGAGGTGCTAACACGACGACGGTGCTGTTCAACTGCCAGAGCAGAGATAGCAAAAATACTGTCTACTCTTTGACCTGTAATTGCTGATGTAAACAGCATCGTCGACCAATCTAAAAAATAAAGCTTTGAACGAAATTCCTTCTCCATATGAGACATCGTGTGACTATCTTTGTCCACTGCATCCCACTTATTAACAACAATCACACATGCGCGACCTTCCTCTTCAATTCTTCCAGCAAGTCGTTGATCTTGCTCAGTGACACCATCTAGTGCATCAATTACAAGAATACAAACATCACTACGCTGAATTGCCTTAAATGTTCGATTGATACCAAAAAATTCAGGTCCATAACTCACACTTCTACGCCGTCTTATACCAGCTGTATCAATAAGTTTCCAGATTTGGCCTGATCGTTCAATCTTGGTATCAATAGTGTCTCTAGTCGTTCCCCTAATAGGGCTAACAATTGCTCGTGTAAAACCACAAATAGAATTTAACAAACTTGACTTACCAACATTCGGTCTTCCAACAATGGCAAGTTGGATCGGCTCCATTTCTTCTTCTTCTAACTCTTTTGGCGGAAGAAGGGTTAGGACTTCATCTAACAAGTCACCAGTTCCCACTCCATGAATTGCGGAGATTGGATAAGGCTCTCCAAGCCCAAGCCTCCAAAACTCTGCAGCCATCGCCATACCCTGTTCTGGGGACTCACATTTGTTCACTGCTACAACCGTTTTACAAGGCTGACTCCTCAACCATTCAGCAATAGCTTCATCAGCAGCCGTAATTCCCTGTTGGCCATCAACAATTACAAGTGCTACTGAAGCCTCTTCAAGAGCAAGATTTGCTTGTTCTCTGATTTCAGGGAGAAACTCACTATCGTCATCAAACACCAACCCCCCTGTATCAACGACTTTGAATTCTCTGTCACACCAAAAACCATCTTGATAGGTTCTATCTCTAGTTACACCTGGTTGATCATGAACAATTGCCTCCCTACTTCGACATAGACGGTTAACCAACGTGGACTTGCCAACGTTGGGGCGACCGATAATGGCAACGACCGGACGCACCAATCCCTAAATCCTTATTTATCACTATTGACCCTACATAATTTTCCTATTGATGGCTATTTTTTGCATATCAAAATCACAATCTAGTAAAAACTAGTTATTCAACATCTAAATCCCCTGGATGCCCTTTTGTGGGGTCTTCAGGAGGATCTAACAAAGGCGGAATAAGTCCTTGCCCAGGAGTGTCTTCACCTCTTTGCGCCAACCAAGCTAATAACCAATTAACGGCAGTGGCTCGCCTTGCTCGCCTTGGGAAGATTTCCCCTATTTTATAACCGTGAAAACCCATCTGAGTTTTGAGCAATTGCTTATACTCCTTTGGGATAGAGCGTGTTAATGAAATCGAAGCCTTTCTATGCGCAATTACCTGTGGCGCCTCAAAGAAGGAGTCCGACCAAATCCTCGGAGTAGAATCACTAGCTATCCAACAACATTGATTTAATTCATCTTGCTCGTAGCCGAGGCGTTCCCAAACAAGCCGGCATACAAAGCTATCGCTGATACGATCATCAAGAATTCCCTTAAACAAGGTCCTGCTAAGAGGCCATAAATTTGATGAATGGTCAGATTCTGCCAAATTTCTATTAGCTTAAACATGGCATTAGCACTATCGCATTGGTCGCAGAAAAAAACTATTCCTCCGATCATTCTTCCAGGAAGAGGCTCTGCAAGGTCGTTGAATTCAAGAGTATTGCAATCACCATTGGCTGGGGTTAGCGATCAAATATTTAGAGGTCTGATTCGAAGATGGGCGCCCGAGGCTTTGCTGTTCACAGAAATGATTAACGCAACAAGCTTAGAGCTAGGTCATGGTCGATCCAAAGTTGAAGAACTTAGAAAAGAAAAAGGCCCCATAGGAGTTCAACTCTTTGACTATCGTCCAAAATCCCTAGCAGAGGCTGCAAAGAAAGCAGAAGATGCAGGTGCATTCTTGATAGACATCAACATGGGTTGTCCTGTCCGTAAAGTTTCTAAAAAAGGAGGTGGGAGTGGATTACTAAAAAAGCCTGAACTTGCAGAGGAAGTTGTACAAGAAGTAGTTAATGCCGTCAAGATTCCTGTATCTGTAAAGATGCGGTTAGGTTGGTGTGAAAAATCTGCTAACCCAATATCCTTCTCCCGGCGACTGCAAATGGCAGGCGCACAACTATTAACAGTGCATGGAAGAACTCGAAAACAAGGATTTTCAGGTTCTGCGGACTGGAATGCAATTAGAAGAATAAAAGAAGCTATTCAGATTCCTGTAATCGCTAATGGAGACATCACTAACCCTCAAGAAGCACTAAAATGTCTAATGATCACACAAGCTGATGGAGTAATGATTGGGAGAGGCAGTCTTGGCTCACCTTGGCTAGTAGGAGAAATAGACGCTGCACTTAGAGGTCAAAAGATCGTTCCTCCCACCCCTCTTAAAAAAGTAAGCCTTGCGAAAGAACATCTCATTGCTCTATTGGATTCACGAGGAACGCATGGACTTCTCGTTGCACGAAAACATATGAACTGGACTTGTAATGGTTTCCCTGGAGCTAATGAATTGCGTCAGAAGCTTATGAGCGCCCAAACACCATCAGAAGCTCTATCATTACTTGATGATCAAATAGAACAACTAAATAATCATTTTGGAATATCCTCTGGCCAACTTTGACGTATCAATAGTAGGGAGAAATAAGATTTCGGCTCACTGGTAACTTCTATTGCTGGCTTTACTTCTTGATCTGACCACCCCAACTTCTCAGCAAATAATGTTTCTTTCAAAAGTCCTTTGTCTTTAAGCACTTCCCTGATCCAGGGCCAACGATGTCCGAGTTTTAATAAAGCTAAAACACGTCTCAAGTGCCTAGCATCATGTAAAAGAGTCTCAAATTCACTAATCGTATTGGGTGTCGGCACTATTAAAAGTTGATCATCATGCAAGCACAAAGGCCATTTCCCCTTTGCTGCTGCTGCTGCAAACGCAGTCACTCCAGGGATAATTCGAACTGGACAGTTCGGGTATTTTGCTTTTAAGGCTAATAGAAGGTAAGAAGTAGTAGAGAAAAGAGAAACGTCTCCTTGTGAAAGAAAAACAACACTTTGACCATTTGAAACTGCACAAAAAATCTGATCAGCAGCACTTTGCCACGACTCTTCCCTAGGTTGAAGATCAGGCACCATTGGAAAGAGAAGTGGTAAAAGTTTTTGATCCTTATTTATCCATTGAGAAGCAATTTTGAATGCAATCCCATTTACTCCCTTCTTAGCTACAGGGTAAGCAACCAAACTTGCTTCCTCAATCGCCTTAATTGCAGCCAAAGTCAAAAGAGAAGGGTCTCCAGGCCCTACTCCTACGCATGTAACACCTATAAAGCCATTGTTAGAAATCAAAAGCAGTCCCTCTATGAAACAAAAGGTTAATTAAATGGTGAGAATCAACATCTAAAAACATTCAACTATGCATCCTGGGTTCTGGGTGCAATTGCCCCAAAATCTCCGCCTCATAGATTGCTAATTGACTTAAACGATCAACTATCACTTCTCGTTCATACCTCTCTTCACACAGCATCCAGTAGAGACCGAAGTGCCTAGCTTCACTTGAGAGAAGATCTTCATATAATTTACGGAAATCTTTATCAGGGCCATGAATCGATAGTAATGACATTCGTTCATGACTTCTCGCCTCAATCAAACCAGCAACTAAAAAACTATCCAACATTCGTTCAGGCTCTTCTTTCCTGATTTTTCTAGATAACTCAGCCCCATAAGGAGGGGCTTGCAATGGCGTGAGGTAGCCACCCCTTGCCTTGATCAGAGATAAAACCTGCTCAAAATGCTCGAGTTCTTCTCTAGCCAAGGGACTAAGAACCTCTGCCAGGCCAGGTTCACAAAGATAACGAAACATCAGTTGCACAGCTGATCCTGCTGCTTTGCGCTCACAATGCGCATGGTCTATCAAGATCTCTAAAGGATGATCAATTGCCTGAGCTAACCAAGAATTACTAGAAGTGGATGCTAGCCATTTAATACTTGCTGTAGATTTTTCCTGGGCAACGCTATATGTCATAAGGTTTGCATCAACACTTACGTAAATAAGCTACTAAACCATCTAAAGCAAGCGAGTAACTATTATTCCCGAAACCAGTTACTACTCCTACTGCACCTTGAGCAAGGTAGGAAGTTTGTCTGAAGTCTTCCCGTGCATAAATATTACTTAAATGCAATTCAACATAAGGGATCTTAGTTGCGACCAAAGCGTCTCTTATAGCTATAGAAGTATGTGTATAGGCCCCAGCATTAATAAGGATTCCATCCACTTTACCTATGCTGATTTGTATTCGATCTACAAGAGCTCCCTCAAAATTACTTTGAAAACAATCAAGATTAATCCCATCAACTTTGGCCTTATGTTGGAGATCTTTCTCAATCTCAGTAAGAGTGTTCAGCCCATAAAACCCTGGTTCGCGCTGTCCCAGTAGATTTAGGTTTGGGCCGTTAATCAACAATAAATCCATGGCCCTAAGAAATCAGTAACTCGTTTGGATCGTATCTACTCTCACAAGAACTTCCCAATAATCTCGCAAAAAAAGTACCACAAGCTGGTAATGTCAGTTCGTGGTTCGGGGTCGGTGCCCGAGTGGTTAATGGGGGCGGACTGTAAATCCGCTGGCTCTGCCTACGTTGGTTCAAATCCAACCCGGCCCACCTCCACAAGCCCTTGTAGCTCAGCGGTAGAGCACTCCCTTGGTAAGGGAGAGGTCTCGGGTTCAAGTCCCGACGAGGGCATTAGCCCAGGCCTCGACCAAGCGAAGGGATCTCAAGGCACCAGAGGTTCTAAAAGATAGAAAGTGGACGTCCACTTTTTAGTCCACTTTTGCTCTGCTGATCACTCTTGCTTGATGCATCTGACCTGATGCAATTCAAGAAATGGCAACGATTAGAAGGAGCGGGAAAGGCTGGCAAGCCTTAATTCGAAAGAAGCAATATAAAGGACCAAAAGCCAAAACATTTAGTTCTAAAAACCAAGCTTTGTTATGGGCAAATGCTGTTGAAAGTTCTCTTAAAAGACCAGCCCAATTAGATCAACCGCCACCGCAAACTCTCAAAGAAGCAATCGATCTATTCATTGTTGGGCCACTGCAAGAACATCGCAGTGGACATAACGAGCAATATCCATTAAGAGCAATGGCCAACAGCTGGATCGGAGGAGTTGATCTCAGTGAACTTTCCATCCGGCATTTTGCTCTGTGGCGAGATGAACGCCTGCTAAAAGTAAAGCCCAACACGATCATGAGAGAACTCAGGATCTTGCGAGTTCTGCTGGATTGGGCCAAAGATGAACAAGGTTGCCTGATCCAATCCAATCCCGCACGAGAACTGAAAGTTCGGGGCACCAATGACGCCAGAATTCCTCACCTCACCAAGAAACAAGAACAGGATTTACTGCAGCAATTAGCCCAATCTAAAAATCAAAACCATCTGCGATTAACACAATTAGCCTTAGTTACTGGAATGCGACGTTCTGAACTTCTCTCGATCAAATGGGATGACCTGGATCTTGATCGAAATCTTGTTCGCCTAACAAGAAAAGATTGTGCAGCTCAAGGCTTACAACGAAGTGAGCGCTTAGTCCCACTATCACCACAAGCAGTTGAACTCCTCAAACAATTCCCAAAAGAGCACCGACAAGTCATTCCTTTGAGCCATGGTTGTGCTCGGCATGGGTTTGATCGAGCCAGAAAAACTGTTGGTTTAAATCAACTTAGATTCCATGATCTGCGCCACATCGCCATTAGCAAGATGTGGACTGAAGGTATGAATGCTCTAGAGATATCAGAAGTTAGTGGTCATAAAGATCTAAGAATGTTGATGCGCTATAGCCATTACTCCTTGGGGTATGGGGGGTGATGAGTCTTTCTTCTATATCCTTAAACCAGCTTTCAAATCTGTGAGATTTTTGGACTGAATTCAGAAATTAATACAGACCTTTTAGATGTGTAATACAAACCTTTTTTAGAAGTCAGTTATAGCAAGTTATTTGAAGCACTAAAAAGAAGAGATAATTATCACACCATTATCACAGTCGGGGTACAGAGTTATCAGACTTACAAACCGAAAACCGACTTGTCCTGTACATACCCAGGAGAATAGGGACTGTCATCTTGGACATATCCAGGAGAATAGGGACTATCTTGCTGAACATATCCAGGTGAATAAGGACTATCGTTTTGGTAATAACCAGGTGAATAAGGACCAGCGTTAGCAAAAGGTGCAAAACCTATAAATCCACTAACAGAAAGAGCAGCAACAACTAAAAAGTTGGAAGTTTTCATTTATTTGCCAAGTAGTTATCACAACCTAATCACACCATCGCAATATGTATTACACGCCAAATACTTTTTAATAGTGATACAAATGCTTTTAAGTTATCACAAAATCAGGTCGTGTAGTAGGCATTGTTCTCCTATCTTCTCTGACCTGCTCAGATGAACCCAAACCGAAGGCAACCCTCTCCGCTTTTTTGAGGTGACAGGAAGTGCCATCAAGCGCCAAAAGGCGACACTTCCTCGTATATCAACGATAAATCAACTAATTAGGCAAAAGTTGGTGCCACTAAGTGTCCTGAAAAAAGTATTAATTAACAACCACCAACGCATTTGATATGGATTGGATAACGTGGAGTCCCATCGTAATAACTACCAAATTCTGCCTTACTAATTAGCGGGACACTAAATATCGAAAGTGCTAATACAAAAATAGAGGCAGGAGTTGCCAACCTGATAAGGGTTTCTTTGTCCATGAGTTTTTAGAAGACTTTCTTAGATATAGCAGTCTCCAATGGTGCTAAGGAAAGCGTTACATGGAAAAATACATGGAAAAATACATGGAAAAAGCATGAAATGAACTTATTTTTGGTGCCATTACTTGCGATGAAGTGACACCTATCTAATTTTGGTGCTAAGGAAAAGTTTTGAGCAAAGTTATCTCCTTAAGTATCAAATAAGAGGATGATTAATTACAGGAATTCAAGTGATAGACCCTTAATGCGGTACCCTCAGTATGATAACGAATGGCACTCTCAATTCCTGCATGTGCGATAAGTGGTATGGAAATTATTGATAGGGCAAGTGCAAAAGTAGCAGCAGGTTGAGCAAGACGAATAAGGGTTTTTTTGTCCATGAGTTTTTAGAATTCTTTCTTAGATATAGCAGTCTGAGGTGCTGAGAGAGGAAATTATTAAGATGTCCCGTGGAGGGATTAAAAATAAACTAAAGGTATTAAGCTAATCAAGTGGATAGAATTTCTCTAATGAGCGGAAAGAAAAAACTTTTATTTTTCTTTCTTGTATTAGGATTTATCGGATCCAATCATTGGCCTGTAAAAGCTGCACCCAAAGAAAAGATATGGTCTACTCATAAAATTGGAGAAGAGAAATTTATTGGTAATGATAGAACTTCTCCGGTGAAATTCTCTATTAAACGCACTTATGATTCATTTACTGAAGAGGCTGAATGCTTAATTGATAGTGGATTTTCCAATCTCAGAATCACTCAGAAAGGTTATGGATTTGATCGGGACGGAGATCTTCTATTTGGAATAGGTTCTGAGCTTAGTATCCGCTTTGATAAGGGTGAAATAATTAAAAAAACAACATATACTTGGCCAGGGACGCACATTGATAAATCCGAATGGGAGCCTTATCGAACAATATGGGTTAGAGAAAAAGCTAATGACTACAATGGAGGTTATCGTACTTATGAGTATAAATTGTACACATCTTCAATCAAAAAATTCCTCAAACAATTCGATAAATGTGAGCAAAGCCTATAGACCTTTCTTTCTTATAAGGAGAAATTTATTTCACAAGTGATTAGAAATAATGATCAATTGATTTAATCTAATTTAACCGTGCTCTTCTTCTAGTAATACCAATTCCGATGCCACTAAATATAGGGATTAGGATTATAATCAAATAGTTTTCTAGTCTGGGGTCTAAATTAATACCAGTAGTAAATAACTTTAGAAATATATATCCACACAAAACAAGACTAATTGGCCACAATGATCTTCTCGAAATTGAATAATAAGCCCATAGCATTGGGACATAGTGCCCTATCGCCCAGCACCATTGTCTCCACTCTTTATCTCCATGCCTTTGCTCGTAAATCTTCTTTTTAGAATATTCTTTTGGAGCTATATTTCTTATTTCTAATTCTCTTAGTGCAATATTTCTCTGTACATTAATGCCAATCGAAGCCCATATTGATGCGATTACAATATTGATTAGTTCATTGATTCCACCACTTCCCAAGTTTATTGCAAAAAATCCCTTATATAGTCCTAAAGAGAAAGTTCCCAAAGGCATGAATAGAAGAGGCAGTAAAGTTCTTCTGGATAATGCATAGAATATAAACACTGGTGGAAACCAATGAGTGATAGATAACAGCCACTTCCTAATGCCAATATCATTTAGAATTCTTTTCCTGGAGTTCTCTTTAGATAACCACTCCATGAGAATCGAATTAATTAATCATTCCTATTCTAGTATAAACAAAAATAAAAGGTCATTTCATAAATTAGAAATAATTAAGTCTCTATAGCTTAGAGGCCGAATTCTTTAGTCAGGCAATATTTCGACACCTCTTCCAATGCTGATGGATCTTTAGACTTGTCCAGCTCTATCAATTCTTGAGAACTCTTTGTGAGCAAGATGTCAACATTACATTGGCAAAGTCTCTTGAACTCAGCTTCTGATATAGCCATCTGAGAAGACCGCTTGTAATAACTATTCATGCAATTCCTCATGAAATTCCGCGCAAAGACCCTCTTGAGATTTTGATTTGATTGGGCTGGATTAGTACCAAGAAAAATAATACAAGTTGCTAAAATAGAATAAAAAGAGCTCTTCGCTAATACCTTGAAGAACCGGTGATAATTCGTTGTCATATTGTTATTTTAATATTATTGCTCTAATGATACATGTGATTTCTTTTTCGATTATATACCTTAATAAAGATATTCAAATAATAAATTACTATTAATTACAATAGGAATTTTTCTAAATGTATAAAGAAAAGTTGAGATTCAAGGAAGAGAGCATGAGCCTTCTATGTCACTTCAGTAATGCGGAGGTTGTGACTCTTCAGGTGGAAAGTAAGCACGATCTTCTTCGTCGGGATCTTGTTCCCTGAGGTGTTCCTCCACTTCGTCATAGGAGTCGTCATCAACGTCTCTATCTGTATCAGTCATTCATCTTCCTCTTTTTGCTTACCCCAAACCTGTTCTTTTCTTCCTCTCATTAAGGTGGTAATCAAGCTCCCTTCATCATCAATGCTCAACATTTTCAGCTCTAATAGACGACTCACTAAGAACATAGATTTTGTATTTCTGGAGGCATACTTCCTCCTAGCGATACAAACTTTCGCATGTCTTCGCAGGCACCTTGCTCATCGCCTAATTGTCCTTTTAAACGAGCTCTATCTCTATATGCAGACGCATGTTGAGGTTTGATTTCTATTGCTTTGGTGTAATCAGATATCGCACTTTCTAAAAGACCTAGATATTTCTTAGAAATGGCCCTGTTGTAATAGGCCCCGAAATGCCTGGGATTTCTCAATATTGCACGCTGGTAGTCAAGAGTTGCACCTGTAAAATCTTTCAAAGCTCTCTTTGCGTTGCCACGGTTGTAGTAGGCATCATCACTCTTCGGATCAAGCTTTATTGCATTAGTGAAATCATCAATAGCTCCATTGTTATCACCTAAACGACGTCTAACGGTGCCACGATTGTAGTAGGCGTCAACCTCACGCGGATTAAGTCTTATGGCCTCACTCCAGTCATTAATGGCTCCTTGGAAATCACCACGACCTGCTTTGGCATTTCCACTTTCTAAAAACGAATTCGAACTTTGTGCCTTCACTGAAGAAGCAGAGATTAACCCTAAACCAACAACTGTTCTAAAAGGAACTAATGGATGAGAAATAATTACTGATAGATATGAGAGTAATGGAATCATTACCATTGAAAATCGATTAGCACGGAATTTCATTGTTTTCTTTCTATTAGGAAGGATTGATTAGTCATTTCAAGATGCAGAGAGAATTTAATTCTTCTTTAGTGAATTTATTCTCGCAGTTGTAACCTCTTCGAACATGACTTTGAATCCAACTGTTAAACAAAGGTATTCACCAGCCGGTTTGGAATAAGAAAGGTAAAAAAAGTCCCCTTACAAACATTCCTGTTTGAAGCGCTTTTGATTTATCTAAGAGATGCTGCCATGCAGGCTTCACCGAGCTCGGATACGCAAAAGAAATAGGGAGTCCCCAACCCTGAAAGAAAGCAAAGTCTTTGACCTGTCGAACAGACAGCATCTCGTTTACTTCGATCACCAGTACCCATGACTGGCAGCATGAATCCGTCGCTATCTCGGATTATCGGTCTACGCCTACTACGAGGCTATGTCTGAATTAAACGCTTTAAGAAAAAGCTATGTGGCTGCGTTTAACGTCCAGCTCGACAAATAAGAAACCTGTATGACTCAATTGCCTATCTTCAATAGGCGTCTTGATCCGTTCTCCCTGTATAGACCCCTGATTGGAATCAAGCGGGTTCCTTGATGGACGAAACCCACCTAAAAGTGGACTAAGAACAGATCGCAGCACTCCCTAAAAAAGATTTGGTCTCACTCAATATTTGCTCTAAGTTGGCTAAGCATCAAGCACAGAGCTGTCTCGCAAGGTTATCTAGTGGGTCCAACCCGGCCCACCTTCTACATGCCCTTGTAGCTCAGCGGTAGAGCACTCCCTTGGTAAGGGAGAGGTCTCGGGTTCAAGTCCCGACGAGGGCATTAGTCCTCAACCTCCTCCAGGGAAAAGTATCTCAAGGCACCAGAGGTTCTAAAAGACAGAAAGTGGACGTCCACTTTTTAGTCCACTTTACTCTCCTAATCAGTCTTAGTTGATGCATCTGACCTGATGCAATTCAAGAGAAATGGCAACGATTAGAAGGAGTGGCAAAGGCTCCCAAGAACTGATTCGAAAGAAGCAATATCAAGGCCGAAAAGCCAAAACACTTGGCTCATTTATGGGCAAATGCTGTTGAAGGTTCTCCTAAAAGCCAGCCCAGCCAGACCAAGAAGAAACCTTGTGGACTAAATTTACTCCTCAACAAACCTCTTGATCTGATCCTCCTCTTATAGACCCCTGACTGGAATCAAGCGGGTTCCTTCATGGACGAAACAAACCCAACTAAAAATTGAATTGAAAGTAAGCAGAAAAAATTCCTATAATTTTCGACCAAACCAACGTCTCTAGGCTATCTAGACTATCTAGGCTAACCTTAATTCAAAGCAATCTCTGTCTGAAGCAAACAGCACAAAGCAATGATGCTCGAAAGACGCAAATGTCCTGTCTGCTCATCAGAAGAAAAGCAAACAGTCAACCATCAATGCTTTTCATCGCTAGCAGGTATAAACAAAGATTTTGAGCAGGTAGTAGTTGTCTGCAAAAAATGCGGAATGTCATACGTAGATTCCTATCTATCTGATAAAGATCTGGCTACCTATTACTCAACCATGTCCAACTACGAATACATAAGTAATGGTCAAGTTCTTCCTATAGCTGAAATCAACAAGGCAATTCAGCAATTCAGATACATATCTTTCTTCGCTGATAAAAAGTTTGATAATGTTCTAGATATAGGTTGTTCACTGGGATATACACTCTCTCTATTCAAGAAAAAAGGTAGCTCAGTCCTTGGAATCGAACCATCTTCAATAAATAAATCAATTGCAAAACAACTATATGACGTAGATATAATGACATGTTTTTTTGACAAGGAAATTAATCTAGAAGGATGTTATGACTTGATAATTTTATCCCACATAGTTGAACACATGAAGCATCCTGCTGCATTATTAACTTCTCTATCTAAGATTACAAAAGAAAGTTCTCTTATATATATTGAAGTTCCGAGCATTGAATGCTTTGATGAACGAGATATGTTCCAATTCAACATTGAACACATTAACTATTTTTCCCACTCAACCCTGGCATCATTGATGCATGTAGCTGGCTTTGAAGAGGTTGACCACATTATCCATGAGAACTCACCTTCAATCGCCCCTCATTATCCAACTTTGGGCACACTTTGGAGAAAATCAAATACTGAATACCCTCTAATAAACCACTACAATAGAAACGTCTCGTGCTTACTTAGATACAAAAAAACTGTAGACAAATTAAAAGAAAGTATCTCAAGGGAAATATCAATCGCTATTAAGCCTGGTTCGAGGGTTGCCATCTGGGGTGCCGGAGCAATGACATCGCAACTGCTTACATTTACTTCATTATCAAACTCAAATGTGAAAGTAGTTTTCGACAGCAACAGCAAAAAAGATGGGTTGTCAATTTTAAATATTCCGATAAAAAAACCTTCAAATGTAGAAAGAACCCTATCAGAGTTTGGCTTATCACACATTATTATTGGTTCTTGGTCAAGCCAAAAGGAAATATTTAACCATCTATTATCATGCAATGTACCGAAAGAGGCTATTGTCAAACTTTTCCCTGAGATATAAATAATTGATTTTTCGGTGATCCTCCAAAAGTTGCTAATACAGAAATATATTCGGCCTTCCCATTCCCTCCAGAAAAATCACTTTCACTTACTAAGAAAAGAAAACCTATAGCGTTCATAAATAATATTAATACTATAATCAATGACTCTAAGTCATATGATTCAAAGGTTATTCTATTCCCTGTAATTCAAGCAAAAAAAAAGGTTTTTAGCTAGAAACAATCCAACGTTGAAAGGTTACGAAGAAGTCTTAGCGTTATCTTTGAATAAACATAGAAATGCCATGAAAACAATATCAAAATTGCATTCTAATGTATTCTTTTTTGAGTTGAACAAAACAAAGTTTGAGGACAGTTGGTTCACTGATGATTGCCATCTAACAAAAGAAGGTTCAAATGAAAAAGCCCTTCAAATCTATGCTTTCATAGAATCATTAAGACTTTAACATTTACATCCTCTTTGGCTTTACCTACCGTCATTTCTTTCCGATAAAGGTCAGTTATCTAAAACGAACAAGAAATCTTTAACCTAAGCCTATCCATGAAGAAATAAATGATGGGATAGGCAATTTGGAAGTCACGCTAGCCATCAAAGCCATATCAAAGCGGTGTATTGCTGGAACGGTACGATCCAAAAGAAAAATTGCAAGGTATGGGACATTCATTGCAATCTGCCAGCGCCACTTATATGTAAGTATCCCCCAGATTTTTTTTAAATAAGTCTTTTGACGATTAGTAAGGCTTTCCCACTTACTATCAGCTAACTGTTTTAGACGTAACGGAAATCTAACTTCTGACAAATCACCTTGAGATTGCATCATGAGGCCTCGAGAGTGAGACCTTTATACCGCATAGGAGTAATTACTCATTAGTGATAGGTACACTTCTTGCTCTGTTGGGAAATCATTTAGGAGGTTGCTTGACGAGTAACTGTTTCAAAGTCTCCTCGGATCTCCACAGTTGATCAATCTATGGCCTATGGGCAAACAGCAGCGATTAATCATCAATCTGCCTCTAGATCTCTAGCAACGACCTCAGCCTCGAGAGTAAATGTAAGGTTTTCACTAGGGTTAAAGCGATCAACAAGAGATTGCAACTCTTCTTTTAACTGGGCTTCTCCAATTGGTTCGATAGATTCCTGAGCAATGGCATCTTTCCAAGCCTTGTCGACAAGGCTCTCTAGTGCTGCTGCTTTGATTCTCGCGATCCCAATTTGTTGAATGACTACCTGCTTAGGGATCTTGCCTGGACGGAAACCAGGAAGCCTAATAGAACTACCAATACGTTCCAAAGCACTGTCATAACTTGATTTGCAGGATTGTGCAGGGACTCCTAATTCAACTGAGATGCGATTCTCTGGAAGTTCTGTAACTGTGACTTTGAGTTCTGATTTAGTCATTCGCTATGTTCCTTGAATAAATAGGAAGCCCATCTTCGCTTTCAATAACAGCAGGGGGCAGATCATCCAGCCTGCTGTTTGACCTAGGCATACTAGGCATTGCAAGAAGTCCTATCAAAAATCGAAGTATATAAATGCTCCTGATCCTCCCTGTGAAAAGCCTATGACTAAAAACCAAAGAGAGGCAATACATGGCCAAAATATCTCTGGTCTGGCTATCTTTATTAAATTAGAGATATTCTTGTGAGAATCAAATTTATGCGTTAAGAGAAAGAATATTATAAAAAAAATCGGAATTTGGTTAGAAGTTAGAAAACTAGAAAAACCAGAATAATCCCCAGTAAATATATTTTTAAAGATTTCAAACGCTTTATTGAAATTCTGAGACCTGAAAAATATCCATGAAAACGTTACGAAATTAAAAGTTAGTATAACCTTACAAAAACCAGGTAACTTTTTAAAGAAGTTGAAAGTCTTCAGGTTTAGTTTAGCAATAACAAGTGCTAATCCATGGATAAATCCCCAGAAAACAAAAGTCAAACTTGCACCATGCCAAAGCCCTCCAATCAACATTGTGATAAGAAGATTCCTATTTCTAACAAACACTCCATGGTAACTTCCTCCCATAGGGATATATATATAATCCCTAAGAAAATCAGACAGGGTAATATGCCATCTCCTCCAAAATTCAACTATTGAGAAAGAATTATATGGGGTGAGAAAGTTACTAGGAAGGTTAATACCAAGCAAAAGAGCAGTTCCAATAGCCATATCCGTATATCCACTGAAGTCACAATAAATTTGCACTGAAAATGCATATATTCCTAGCAAGCACTCCCAAGCATTAGATGTTGTCAAGTCAACTGTGAATACACGGTCAACGAAGTAAGAAAGATAATCTGCAAATAAAATCTTCTTACATAAACCAAGAGTAAAGATCAACAATGGCAACTTGAAGGATAGCTTCTGAGCTCTTTTAGGATTTTCGAGCTGTGGTATCAACTCATTAGGTCGTAGGATTGGTCCAGCTATTAATTGAGGAAAAAACAATGTGTAAGAAAGGAATGTAGGCAAACTTGGAATAGATTTGTATTTACCCATATATATATCCACCAGATAAGATGTCATTGTAAAGGTTACGAAAGAGATCCCCAATGGAATCGAAAAGGCAATTGCCTTTTGCTCAATTCCAACAATAGGTGAAAATAAATCATTAAAAATGAACCCATAATACTTATAAATAACAAGAGGCATATATAGAAGCAGTAAAGTAAGTACAAGCAATAATCTTTTATAACTGGGTTCAGACTTATTTATAGTGATAGATCCAAAATAGGCTATGCCAGTCAACAAAAAAGGTACCCAGATATCCGTAGGCCTCCACCATGCATAGAAAACACTACTTCCTATAATTATTAAATAATTTCGATATGTTATTGTTGTAAGCAAATGGCACAGAAAGTAAACCAAAAAGAATAGCAGGAATGGCAGTGAGCTAAATAACATAAGTATTAGTTTGACCTTTAAGTGTAATAGATTTATTCTCTAATAAGAGCTTTGAAAATAAGTTCAGCCATTAATTTATGACCAATCTTATTTGGGTGAGGGTCCCCAGGCATTGCAAACAATGTTCGTGAATCTCTTCCAATAAACTTTGGTAGACTATCGATAAAAATATACCCTTGTTTTACTGCAATTTCTTTAATCTGCTTATGAATATAGCTGAATTTGTAGTCTTTTAGATTATGGATATCAGGAGTCATCAATAAGTATATATTGATTCCTTCTTTCTTAGAATATTCTGCGAGCCTTTTCAAATTATTTCTCATGTCAATATACCCAGCACTTCTAACATCATAAACTTTTCTGTAGTGATCTATAATAGATTCTTCACCCGTACTTCTAAATGTTCTATTGTAAGCGAGCCAGAGGGTGAGTGCTAATTGACTATTCTTAAGAAGAATATTTGCTTTAGCTGGTTTTAATTCTTCTGCATCTCGCAAGAAATAGTGAACAACAATATCGTTAGGTCTCAGATCTGAAAGTCTATTAAGAAATCTTGAAACATATCTTTTAGTATTGTAATTTCCTATCCCTGCATTTAAGACCTCTACTTCATATCCATTTTCCAGAAACATTTTTCCCAATTGTGCAGTCATTGTATCTTCTTCTTCTACACCCCAGCCTAAGGTTATAGATCCTCCAAGAAATAATATTCTTCTCACGTCTTTATTACTTAATTGAATTTTCTTGCCTCTTAAGCCCCAATTATTAATTCGTATTCTTACATTCTGTAAAATCGCTTCTTTGTTTAGTTGGTGATCAAAATCTAAAACAGGGTCAGAAACTTTGTTTTTCAATTTATTTGAATAACGCCACATTTCCACATCGTAATTATCCATCCGTGCATTTTTAAGCCTTAACGTCATTTCTGCACCTAATAAGCAAATCGTGCTGGATATCATCAACAAGGCAAATGAAGAAAAAAAATTCTTAATTCTCTTACTGTTCTGCATTTTATCAATTCACATGAAAACAATTCCAAGGAGAGGCGATCTTCTCCAATCAAGATTAATCTTATACCATCAAAGCTTTTTGATTTCAGACCATCAGACCCTCTTCGCATAGGAAGACATGCAAGCTACCCCTGCCGATCTATCACGGTTTTCATGGACTAAATGCCCTAATCAGTCGCCATCAAATTAAAACTTTCACTACATAAAAGAATTTCACCAGACGGCTCCAAGCTCGGAATATTTCAAAGAAATCATTCAAATCAACTCGCCTAGAAGGGAATTCAGGTAATCCGACCCGACCATATTCCATATGCCCCTTTAGATCAGGGAGAGGTTCAGGGCTCAAGTCCCTGAAGGGCAATAAGATAAACCCCTTCTCTTAGGAAGAGCCTAAGTAAAAATCTGTCCTACCCTCTTCTATGAAAAAGGGTAGGAGCAAAAGTTGAGATAATTCAACTAATAGATTTTGTAAATTTCTTTCCATATATTCTTCACTAAGGGAGTTAAAATAATAATATTAATACCATCGTTGGTTTTATTAGAAGCATTAATAAAACACATTCTTAATTTATGAAAAAACTACATTCAACTACTTTAACAATTTTAGTTTGCTTTTTAACATCTTGTGCATCACCAATACCAATTAAAAATTCAAACCAAAGTGATCCTGAAATAAGAAAACCAATTGTACTAACGACCTTTACAGTCCTTGCTGATATTGCCAAAAATGTAGCTGGAGAAAGGCTAGAGGTTAATTCAATAACTAAAGTGGGATCTGAAATTCATGGTTATCAACCAACCCCAAGTGATATTATTAGGGCTAGCAAAGCACAATTGATTGTTGAAAACGGGCTAGGTCTTGAGTTGTGGTCAAAAAAATTCATAATTTCAGCAGGCGATATTCCAACAGTTGTTTTAAGTGAAGGTATAAAACCATTATTAATTGAAGAAGATATATATGCAGGAAAGCCTAATCCACATGTATGGATGTCTCCTAAAAAAGCTATATATTATGTAGATAAGCTAGTTAATACTTTTATTAAAATTGACCCCGTTGGCGAAGCTACTTATATAAACAATGGAAAGCTTTACAAAGCCAAGTTAATTGAACTTGACAAAGAGTTAAGATCGGCAATATTGAAAATACCTGCTAACAAAAGGGTTTTAGTCAGCTGTGAAGGAGCTTTTTCATATCTCGCAAAAGACTACGGAATGGAAGAAGCTTATTTATGGCCAGTGAATGCTGAAAGTCAAGTCACTCCAAAGCGAATGGTCAAACTTATCAATACGATTAAAGAAAAAGAAATTCCTACAATCTTCTGCGAAAGTACAGTTAGTTCAAAGCCCCAAAGGCAAGTAGCCAAGCAGTCAGGTGCCAATTTTGGAGGTAATTTTTACGTTGATTCATTATCAACAACTGATGGCCCAGCTCCAACTTTTATAGAATTACTCCGCCACAATGTGAGGCTCATTGTAAAAGGACTTTCTCCAAACTCATAAAGATTCAGGGTTTACACCCTGATATATATCATCATGAGAGCTGAAATTATCAATCAAGGCTAATTATTAAGATGAGCAATCCAGGGGTAGGTTTGAATATCTCTTTTACTCACTTAGAAAACCCTATCCTATATGGAAAGACAGAAAGAGCTTTTCGAGTACTGATTAGAAGAGGAAGGGGGACCCGCTCAAGTTTCTAACCTAGAAAGGGCTCACAAGGCTAACTTCTTAAAGGTTAACACCTGTACAACAGCTTTAAAATTCACTTTTCTCGACTAATTGATGATTTGGATGAAGCATCTGAAGGAGATCCATGATCTAATTGACATCAATTCTCAAAAGTCGACCTTGCTTGCATGCCACAAGGCGCAGATAACAAAACTTACACGTAAAGCCAGGCATTCCCCTAAAAGCGAAGGGTCCATATAAGGAGAGGCTATAGGAAGTTAGGTCAGCAGAAAAAGAAAACCCTCTGTTAAACAGACTGTTTTAATAAAGCTCAGAGTAAGTTAAGATTAAAAAGATTTGATCTCAATTTCGAATGCAAGGAAAGCATCCAAAGAGACTTCTCAGAACTTTGAAAAACAAATATCTCTCAAGTAGAAACCCTTTAGTTCCTGTTATCACATTTAAAAACTATTCAGTTGATGATAAGTTTAACTCTATAATTCCTAGAATTTGTCACCAGACATGGGAAGAAAAATATTTTCGGCTTGGGTTTGCTTCTGGAATAGAGGAATTCCACCATTCAAACCAAGATTTTACATTTATTTTATATGATGCTAATGATCGGTCAGATTATATGAATTCTGGTATTTGGAGAAATACTGAAATAAGTAAGATTTACAATAGATCAAAGTTCGGTGTATTAGATGCAGATATATTTAGCTATTGTGTTTTATATGAAAGAGGCGGATTCTATATTGATCTCGCTAGAAAACTTCCGGATCCTTTAATTAACTATTTTCAATCAAAATCCTCCTTATCTATTTTCTTTGCAAACCATCAATCTTCGCAAGACCTCATTTCAATTCAATGTAATTCAACACAGCTTAGAAATAATCTGCCGATCGGTAGATCCGTTAGCCATAGCTTCATGGCATATAAAAAAGAACATCCAATAATGCTTTCTACTATAGAAAATATTTGCGAGATGTTTCCCTTTACTAGCTCATATAAACAATCGAATCCAAGGGCATCTATTATTAATCTTACTGGACCTGGGGCTTTAACTAGAGCTGTTTGGAACTTTGCATTGACCAATCAACTAGATGTTAAAGATATTCATTTAGTTGATTCGACAAAATCTCAATTTAATATTAAGGGCTCTCATCTAAGATATTTAGACTACCCTTACTATGGATTACAGACTAATCAAGCTATATTTAGTGAATAAAAAGATCGTTAAAGTATAATCATGAATCAAACTTTAGAAAGATTAATTGGAAGTACTTTTCTTAAATAAAGAAATTACCTTGAGATATTGACATGTTCAAAGTTAGTTTTCTAAAAGAATTGACATCACGAAATGGAATTAACATAATTTCACTAAAACAAGTTCATTTGTTGATTCTTATTGTGTTCAATAGGAGCTAAATACCATTCGTCAGAGCTCCATCGAGTAAACATTGACTCAAGTTTAATGAGTTCATGCAAACTTTTTACAGGCGCCAGCCAATCCTCTTCAAATCCTATGGGGATTATTACAGGCATTCGATCATGAATTGGTTTTAATAGGTTGTTTGAAGAAGTAGTTAATATGCAACAACTTTCCAATTCACACCCTTCCGCATTCATCCATTTACTCCAAATCCCAGCTAGCCAAAAAGTTTTAGAATCCTTCTTTGCAATTCGATAATCTTTCTCAAAGAAACCACTTGCAGGTAATAGACATCTTTTATGTCTCCAACTGGACATAAATAATTTCTTTTTACTAATAGTTTCAGACCTTGCATTAAAAGGTCTTGGCATAGAAGAATTAAAGGGATCTTTGACCCACTCAGAAATAAAACCCCAAAGCATAAAAGATGTAGATATTGTCCCCTCATTCCTTAAGACGATGACTGGATCGGTAGGCTTTATCAATTTCTGTTGTGCATAATTGTCTTTAAAACCTTTTGGGAGGTCTTCTTTTAAAACTGAAGGAAGGCTTTCAAATTCTGTTAGAAGCTCATATCTTCCACACATAATTTTTAACTATTGTAACTAATATAAGACTCGAATCAGATCATAACTTCTAAAAAGCAAAATTTTTAAAAATTCTAAAAATATCAAGAGTATGAAACAACAATTTCAAGTCTCTAATTGATCCTTATCAGTTGTAATACAATCTCTCTAGCTCTTATTGGATATTGATCCCTCTACTCACTAGTTCTGAAAAGAACATATTTAATTAGGATTTTAAATTAGTTAAAAGAATCAACATAACTAGACTCCGAATCATAATTGAGTAATCAACCCCATTAAACAGCTATGAGTTTCTCTACACCCAAAGCAATAAATACAAAATCAGCTCCTGCTCCTGTAGGGCCGTACAACCAAGCAGTAATTGCTGGAGAATGGCTCTTCTGCTCTGGTCAAATAGCTCTTGATCCATTAACTGGAAACATCGTTGGGGAGGGTGATATAGAAAGTCAAACAAATCAAGTTTTAAAAAATCTTAAAGCTGTTCTTTGTGCAGCCAATGTTCCACCTACACAAGTTGTTAAAACAACTATTTACCTTACAAACCTAAAAGATTTTGACAAGGTAAACGCAATCTATTCAAAAACCTTTGGAGAAAGTACTAGTCCTGCAAGAGCTTGTGTAGAAGTCGCTGGACTACCCAAAGGAGTACTAGTTGAAATCGATTGTGTTGCCTGGGCAGCACACCAGAATTAAATATCGCCAAAATCTTTTTGTTTACAGGGTTAAAACTCGAGCCGGCCAAGCTAAAAAGCGAAAGGATCCTTTCCCCAATTTAAGGAAACTTCACTAAAGCAAATCTTGTCCTGTTTTCCGTAAATCGACTGCAGGGCAATAAAAAAAGGCTTACCCCTGAAAAGAAATCACGGAATTTGAAACGAATTTCACTGGAAGATGCATTACTGATCACGCATGTAGGTACCACGATTGTCTAAGTTAAGACTTGCACTGCGACTAAGCATGACCGCAGCTAAGCTGACCATTGGTGAACTAGAAGCTGGCTATCCTCTCTACTGCAAGGCCTTAAGACGGCTTTTGCAGGAAGGTCGTAGCGTAAAAGAAATAGAAAAGACCGTGTGTTGGGGACACCTTGAAACACTAAATAGATGTCTCCCTGGCCGATACAAGGCTCCTTCCTACTTGATGGCACTTATAAAAAGAGATTTAGAAAAGCCTAAGGAAGATTAATTGTAAAAACAGATCACTTTTCTCTATATCGCTATCACTATCCAGTAGTAATTGGAAGACCATTCCCATCACTTTCCAGTTGACCTTTAAAAACTCTGCTGGCAAGGATATCTACCGATTCTATTGTCATCAATTCATCCCGTTGCAGAGCTTCGCCCATTCGGGAAAAAAGTCTATTGGCTTGTCTAAGCCTAGCTCTGTCTAAAGCATTCCTTATTGAGCGAGCATTAGCAAAAAAAGGCAATTCTCTTCTTCTTTTAACATATTCTTTAAAAGCTAGTAGCGCTTCATTACTAAAGCGATAACTCTGGTTATCTAGAAAAAGCTTTGCAATCTCAATGAGTTCCTTATTAGTATAATCAGGGAAATCTATATGATGAGAGACTCTTGAAGATAAGCCTGGATTTGTTCTATAAAAAGAATCCATAAGATCCTTATACCCTGCGAAAATCACTACAAATTGATCTCTTTGAGACTCCATATCCTGCAACAAAATCTCGACAGCTTCAACTCCATAATCTCTTTCATTACCATCTTTTGTAAGGTAATAAGCTTCATCAATAAACAAAACACCTCCTCGAGCCCTTTTAATCATTTCTCTTGTTTTAGGAGCTGTTTGACCTACATACTGACCAACCAAGTGATCACGAGTTACAGTCACAATATGGCCTTTTCTTAGATATCCAAGTTTATAGAGAATTTGAGCAATTCTCTCAGCAACAGTTGTTTTACCAGTACCAGGTTCCCCGGTAAAAGACATATGGAGACCAGGCTTGGTACTGGGAAGCTGTAATTTTTTTCTTGCATGATCCACTACTAAAAGGGCAGCTATTTCTCTAATCCTTGTCTTGACAGGTCTTAACCCTATCAAGTCATTATCTAATTCAGAAAGAAGATCCTCAACACCAGAATCTGCATAAGACAAAGAAAGATCAATCGAGGAATCCATCAATCTCCTTAGCAAAAAGATGATCTGCTGCACTTAAATCTGCATCTTCACTTTCTGGTCGAATAGTAATATTTACATAAGTTTTACCAAAACTTATGTCTGGGAAGCGTTGGGTCTTTTCACTAAAATCCCCAAGAACATCCAAAAAATTTCTAGTTGAATCATAGTCATTAAATTCAAACCTTTTTTCTAGGCAAACAGGCCTTTTACGCTCATGCCATTTATTCATAACTAAATTATTCTTAGATTTCTTTTAAATCTATAACATATAAGCTTTAATTTATTAGTTTATTAATAGAACAAGGTCCAAATGTTATTTAAAAACGTCTTTTTGCTCCACTTGGCCTAAGTGCTACTTCTATTTCAGTATGGGGTCTAGCAATAATGTGCGCTGCAACTAAACCATCACCAACACGCTCACAAGCATCAGCCCCCGCTCTGACAGAGGCATTAACCGCACCTGTTTCGCCTCTAACCATAACCGTGACATAGCCTCCACCTACATATTCTCTACAAACTAAGGATACTTCTGCTGCTTTTGTCATTGCATCCGCAGCCTCTATCGCAGGAACCATACCCCTTGTCTCAATCATCCCTAATGCTATCCCTTTATTGGAAGCCATGGACTCAAACCCAGACCCATTGAATTTATTACTAGAGCCACTGTCATTTCGACCTTTTGAAGGAGTTGTTATGCCCTTTGTACGAGATTTTGATGTATTACTTTTAGAAGTAGATGCAGAAGAGTTTCTACTTGTCGAAGTACTTCTTCCTGTAATAGATGCCGATTTAGGTGTGTCTGGGAGAGGAACAACATCTACCGTTTGAGATGGTTGGGAAGTCTCAGGACGAGAAGAGGTATTTTTCTTTAGTCCTCGGTTAAGAGTATTTTTTGGAGTATTAGTGCCTTGGCGTGGGGAGGAGCTGGTCATGAGTTTAAGCAAATAAAAGAATTAACAAAACAGACACAGATCTACTATCCATCTGGAGTCCAATAATCAATAATCCCCCCCTATTGTCAGATCAGTTTGAATTGCAGGGTCTGGACATGCAAATCTTGCTGCAGAACCGCTTGCAGTAAATACCCAGTTACCCTCTCTTGCTCCAACAGGATCGACAGCAACCAATTGCTTGCCTTTGTTATTACGTAAAATTCTCAAATGCATATGTCCTAATCCATCAACTCTCTGAGTACATACCAAACGACCCATAACTTGCATTATTTCCATTAACCTTTTCCCTTCTCAGAGGTATTAGGAGAAGATGGATCCCAATGATCGATGATGCCAACAATAGTAAGGTCACTTGGATAAGACTTACTACCCGCAGCTTCTCTTGCGGCTGAACTGCCTACACATATCACCCAATCATCTGGCTTACAGCCAACAGCATCAACAGCAACCTTTTGGGAAGTTCCATCTAAAACAACCTGCAGATGCTTATGCTCAAATCCAGGTATTCGATTGGTGGAAACAAGTGGTTTGAGAACCTTGCAAATCAACATTTAATGTTCCTCCTTAAATGAAGGATCTAGTGAAGACCCTACAACTTCTGCTGGGCCTTTTTGATCTCGGTCTCTAATAGTGAGGAAAGTGTGCAATAGACCATC
>CACPJY010000001.1 GCA_902634405.1 uncultured Synechococcaceae cyanobacterium | reverse complement strand
GAAACTTTTTCAGAGCTTGCTTTTAGCCCTTTTGTAAGTTTGAGCTTTGGTTCGGGCTCTACATCTATCTCAAGGGTGATGGTAAGAGTTTTTTCAGTGTCGAACTCGTTAAGTATTTGCTCAAAACCACCTTTTACTTCAGGTTCGCAGAGAGGTTCGATGGCTTCTTTCTCAATTGCTTCGCGCCAGACTGAATCTATCAATCTCTCAAGTGCTGTAGCTCGAATACGTACCAATCCAATTTGCTGGAGAAGTACTGCACGAGGTACTTTGCCCTGGCGAAACCCTGGAATTTTTACTGATCGACTTAGGCGCGATATTGCTTCATCGAAGCTTGCTTTACATCGCTCGGCAGGTATTTTGATTGCTATTTCTAGCCTGCTAGAAGGACGGTTTGAAGTTTTAACCTGTAGTTCTGCTGCTTTGCTCATGGATGCATTCTTTCATTCAGCAGCCCACAATAAGAAAGACCATGTTCAACCCTTACAACTATTGTGTTGGAATCTTGTTGTATTAATTAGGCTGAAGTGATTTTGAAATTTTGGTTGAACTTCATTATTCCGACCAAAATGCTCATTTGTCGTCGATACCTGATTAAGTTATTTTCCCTTTAAAACCTTGTTTCCAGATCGTCCTCTTATCGTTGCCGTCCTTGGTTCTACAGGCGTAGTTGGGCAAGAAATCCTTGCTTTGCTTGAAGAGAGGGATTTCCCTATATCAGAGCTTCGGCTATTGGCTTCTGAGAGATCGGCTGGTGTTTCGCAAACTTGGAAAGGTTGCACGCATATTGTGCGAGCTGTCAAAGAGGAATCATTTGAAGGAGTTGATTTGGTATTAGCTTCAGCTGGGGGGGGAGCTTCGCGTAAATGGAAGGAGGTGATTCTTCAATCCGGGTGCTTATTGATTGATAATTCCAGCGCTTTCAGAATGGAGCCTGATGTTCCACTTGTTGTTCCAGAAGTTAATCCTGAGGCGGCGTTTTTACATAAAGGAATCATTGCTAATCCAAATTGTACGACTATTTTGTTATCACTTGCTTTAGCCCCATTAAGTAAGCAGAAATCAATCCGCAGAGTAGTTGTTAGTACATATCAGTCCGCTAGTGGTGCTGGGGCTAAAGCGATGGAGGAGTTGAAAGAACACACTGATCTTGTCCTGAAAGGTTTAACTCCTGTTAGTAAAGCTTTACCTTATTCATTAGCTTTTAATCTGTTTCTTCATAACTCTCCCTTGAAGTCCAATAGTTATTGTGAAGAGGAGATGAAGATGGTTGATGAAACTCGAAAGATTATGAATTTGCCTAATTTGCCTTTTACTGCAACTTGTGTTCGAGTTCCGGTGTTAAGAGCTCATTCTGAGTCAGTAAATGTTGAGTTTGAAAATCCTTTCTCTATTAAAGAAGTTCGTTCTTTACTGAAGTCGGCAGATGGTGTCCAATTAATAGAAGATTTCCAACAAAATCGTTTCCCTATGCCTTGTGATGTAACCAAAAAGGATTTAATTGCTGTAGGTAGAATACGACAAGACATTAGTGAGCCAAATGCTATTGAGTTTTGGTTATGTGGTGATCAAATTCGTAAAGGAGCTGCTTTAAATGCTATTCAAATTGCTGAATTATTTGTTCCTTCCAAATGATTTCTTCTGCTGATTTATCCCCTCTTCCTTTTGGAAGGTTGCTAACCGCAATGGTTACACCTTTTGATAAATCTGGTCGAGTTGATTTCGACTTAGCTGGACGATTGGCATGTCATCTAGTGAATGAGGGTTCTGATGGTTTGGTTGTTTGTGGAACGACAGGCGAATCCCCAACACTTAGTTGGAAGGAACAAATTGAATTATTGAAGGTCATCAGGGGCTCTGTCCCTAAAGAAATCAAGGTTTTAGCTGGTACAGGCAGCAACAGTACTGCTGAGGCAGTAGAGGCCACATCTGAGGCTGCTTCCGCAGGGGCTGATGGCGCACTTGTTGTCACTCCCTACTACAACAAACCTCCACAAGAAGGACTTGAAGCACATTTTCGGGCTGTTTCTGAATCTGCTCCAGACTTGCCGTTAATGCTATACAACATTCCTAGTAGAACTGGTTGCTCTATTGAACCTTCCACTCTCGCAAGATTAAAGGATTGCTCAAATATCGTTAGTGTTAAAGCTGCGAGCGGAACGGTGCATGAGGTCACAAGGCTTAGAATGCATTGTGGTCCTAAGTTGGCTGTATATAGCGGAGATGATGGATTGCTTTTGCCAATGCTTTCACTAGGCGCTGTCGGGGTTGTTAGTGTGGCGAGCCACTTAGTTGGTCTTCGCATTAAGGCCATGATGGATGCTTACTTAGCTGGAAAATGCGATCTTGCTCTTGCTCAGCATGAAAAGTTGCAACCTCTTTTTGAGGCTCTTTTTGCAACAACAAATCCAATTCCTGTCAAAGCAGCTTTGGAGCTCACTGGGTGGCCCGTTGGTCCTCCTCGCAGTCCTTTGATTCCCCTCAATCCTTCGATGCGCAATAAACTTCGCATTATTATTGATTCTCTTAGTCAAACTTGATCTAGGGGTTGATCAATCTCCCTGTTATTTAATCACTTTCAAAGTTTGTTTTTCATACATTATTTTCCATGACATTTAGTTCACCAAGTTCCACCACCTCGAGACCTAATTCTTCTCAAGTAAATAAGGCAAAGCAACCTTGTTTAAGGGTTATTCCTTTAGGTGGTTTGCATGAGATAGGTAAGAACACATGTGTTTTCGAATATGGTGATGATTTGATGTTGGTTGATGCTGGACTAGCCTTCCCTAGTGATGGAATGCATGGGGTAAATGTTGTTATGCCGGATACCAGTTATTTGAGAGAAAATCAACATCGTATCCGAGGAATGATTGTGACTCATGGACATGAAGATCACATTGGAGGTATTCCTCATCATTTAAAGCATTTCAATATCCCCGTTATTTATGGACCTCGCTTGGCAATGTCAATGCTGCAGGGAAAGATGGAAGAAGCAGGTGTAACAGATCGAACTACTATTCAGACCGTAGGACCAAGAGATCAAGTGAAGGTTGGTCAATACTTTTCTGTTGAATTTATTAGAAATACACATTCAATGGCAGACAGCTTTTCACTGGCTGTTACGACCCCTGTTGGGACAGTAATTTTTACAGGTGACTTTAAATTTGATCATACGCCTGTAGATGGCGAGCATTTCGATCTTGCAAGGCTTGCTCATCACGGTAAAGAAGGGGTTTTATGTCTTTTTAGTGACTCAACTAATGCAGAAGTTCCAGGCTTTTGTCCCTCAGAAAGATCCGTTTTCCCATCTCTTGATCAGCATATTTCTAAAGCAGAAGGCCGTGTGATTGTTACCACTTTTGCTAGCTCTATTCATAGAGTTTCAATGATTTTAGAACTAGCCCTAAAGAATGGAAGAAAGGTTGGTTTACTTGGAAGGTCAATGCTTAATGTAATAGCCAAAGCTCGTCAATTGGGGTATATGAGGGCACCAGATGACCTGTTTGTACCAATTAAACAAATTAGAGATTTACCCGACAGAGAAACACTTTTATTAATGACTGGTAGTCAAGGAGAGCCCCTGGCCGCATTAAGCCGTATCTCACGTGGTGAACACCAACATGTGCAGGTAAAGACAACTGACACAATTATTTTTTCTGCGAGCCCTATTCCTGGAAATACGATTTCTGTAGTTAATACTATTGATAGGTTAATGATGCTAGGTGCAAAGGTTGTTTATGGAAAAGGAGAGGGAATCCATGTTTCTGGGCATGGATTTCAGGAAGACCAGAAACTGATGCTTGCTCTAACAAAACCAAAGTTTTTTGTCCCTGTTCATGGAGAGCATCGAATGCTGGTTTGTCATAGTAAGAGTGCCGAAACTATGGGGGTTCCAGGAGATAATATTTTGATTCTCGATAATGGCGATGTAGTTGAACTGACTAATGATTCCATTGCTAAAGGTGATCCAGTCAAAGCTGGTATTGAATTATTAGATGCATCTCGTAATGGAATAGTTGATGCAAGAGTCTTGAAGGAGCGTCAACAATTAGCAGAAGATGGTGTTGTCACAGTACTTGCAGCAATTAGTACAGATGGAGTAATGGTTGCGCCACCTCGTGTGAATCTGCGTGGTGTTGTGACCACAGTAGATGCGAGAAAAATGTCGCTCTGGACTGAGAGGGAGATCTCATGGGTTTTAGAGAATCGATGGAGACAACTGACATGTCAGTCAGAAGGGAGAGCCATTGAAGTTGATTGGATGGGTTTGCAGAGAGAAGTGGAGGTTGGTTTATCGCGTCGAATGAGAAGAGAGTTACAAGTAGAGCCATTGATGCTTTGTTTGGTTCAGCCTGCACCAAGTGGTACTGCAGCTTATAAGTCACGAATTGAACAAGAAGGCTCTTCGAAACCTGGTGTTTCTAATCGAGAGAATTCGCGTAGTGGAGGTGGTCATAAATCTGCACCTGTTGCTAAGAAGGCTGAAGTTGCAAGAAAGACTTCTGATTTAAGTGGAGGTGTTCAAGGTAATGATTTGAAGTCTGAACAGCAAGCTGAAGCTGCAGGTAGAACTAGACGTCGAAGATCTGCGGCTGCTTAGTGGATTTAGCAGACTGCTAAATGGTAATTGTTCTAGGAATTTTTTATATTTTTAATCTCTACAAATTCTTTTTTCCAGATTATTTGCCAGCCATTAGTTAAGTCTTGCTTTCCTGCCGGTTTCATATTTTCAAGTCGAAAACATATCTCTTTAAGTTGTTTCGCTGAGAGTTCTTTTATATCAGATTGTTTTAGCCAAAGCTCTAATAGTGTTGTTCTGATAGTTAAAGGTAGCTCTGCCAGCTTTCTCCTGCACAAGCCTTTTGGATGTTTTAAAGCATTCAAGGCAAGGGATGTTAAAATCAATTGATCATCATAGTAATGTGAAAGTCTTTCTGAGAGATTGGATATCCTTAATGCTGAGCCAGGGTGTAATTTCTCAAAAACAGGTATCACCTCTTTCCTAATTCTATTGCGACTATAATTAATATCATCATTTGATGGATCAATCCATATAGGTAATCCCATTTCTTTGCATATAGTTGCTGTTTCTGCTCGACTAAATAGGAAGAGAGGCCTGACTAATTTAGTTTGATTACCATTGTTTAATGACCTAAATTTTCGAAGACTCCCAAGGCCTGCAAGATTTGCACCTCGAGCAAGATTGAATAAAAATGTTTCTGCTCGGTCGCTACTGGTATGGCCAGTTAGAACACGTCTGCATGGCTTTTGCGTATTCTTGTCAGAAATAATTTTTGCTTTTTCTTCTAATTTTTTATACCTCCAAATTCTAGCCGAAGCCTCATTTTTAATATAATTTTTGTTTGCCTTATCTAAAAAAAAGGCAACCTTTTTTGTTAGGCACCACTTTTCTAATTCTCTTGCGATTAACCCGGATTTGTTATGCCATTGGTGATCTCCATGCCATACATAAAGTTGCCATTGATAAATTCTTTTTAAATCAATTAAGAGTTTTAAGAGAGCCATTGAATCCTGGCCCCCTGAAACAGCAATTAATAAGGCCGCATGCTTGGGAAGCATTTGATGGTCTTTGAGCAATTCCTTGTGAAGGCGCTGATGCCAAGGACTCCATGGCTTTTGATTGGAATCTGAGGTAATTATGGAATCTTTTCCACACATCATCACACTCCGTATGCTCTTTGCTTAAGGAATGGGAGAATCAAATCACCCGATGTTTTTTCAATGACACGATTAGACACTTTGCCTTTATCTCTGCAGAAAAGGCTTAATAGTCGATCTTTATTGAAGGTCATAGCTGGTTTGACAAATTATGACACCTCTTTGGTTGAACAAGTTGCTCTTGCAGGTGTTGAAGGTGGCGCTGATTTGATAGACGTTGCATGTGATCCTTCATTAGTACATTTGGTCTCTGAAGTTTCAGGTTTACCAGTCTGTGTAAGCGCTGTGAATCCTAAATTGTTTCCAGAGGCTGTAGCT
Organism: uncultured Synechococcaceae cyanobacterium; assembly: GCA_902634405.1. Taxonomy (GTDB): domain Bacteria; phylum Cyanobacteriota; class Cyanobacteriia; order PCC-6307; family Cyanobiaceae; genus CACPJY01. Next base: position 191,647 of record CACPJY010000001.1, on the reverse strand, counting down.
GCGGGAGCTGCTCTTGTTGAAATAGGGAATTTCGATGCTTTTTACCCTCAAGGCAGGATTTTTGATGCTGCTGAAGTTTTGCATTTGACCAGAGAAACAAGAAGCCTTCTCCCTAATACGGTTTTATCGGTAACTGTTCCTCATGTTCTTCCTTTAGATCAGCAAGCCGAATTAGCAGTGCAACTAACGAGAGAAGGAGCTGATTTAATTCAGACAGAAGGAGGAGTCAGTGCTAAGCCATTTAGTCCAGGTAATTTGGGTCTAATTGAAAAGGCTGCACCAACTTTGGCAGCTTCTCATACAATCTCAAATGCTTTATTGGCTGAAAAAATAAGTACGCCTGTTCTTTGTGCATCTGGACTTTCTGCGACTACGGTTCCAATGGCTATAGCCTCAGGCGCATCAGGTGTAGGGGTTGGAAGTGCTGTGAATAGGCTGAAGGATCAGCTAGGCATGGTTGCGATTGTTCGCAGTCTCAGAGAGGCACTTTCAAAGAATGTTTTAAGACCTTCTTCTTTTTCTAATGAAGTAGTTTCTTGAAAAATAAACAATTAACTTGGTTTGTTGTTTGATTTCATTTCGCATTGAACAAGAAAAGAACATTTACAGTAAATGCTCAATTATCAACTTAAATCTCCATATTTACCTAAAGGAGATCAGCCATTCGCAATTTCAAAATTAGTTAATGGACTTGATAAGGGTAATCGATTCCAAACTTTATTGGGTGCAACTGGAACAGGTAAGACGTTTACCATAGCTAATGTAATTGCCGAGACAGGCAGACCATCTCTTGTTTTGGCTCATAACAAAACCCTCGCTGCTCAACTTTGTAATGAGCTTAGAGAGTTTTTCCCCGAGAATGCAGTTGAGTATTTTATCTCTTATTATGATTATTATCAGCCTGAGGCGTATGTCCCAATAAGTGATACATATATTGCGAAGACCGCATCAATTAATGAAGAGATTGATATGTTGCGCCACTCTGCTACTCGATCTTTATTCGAAAGAAGAGATGTAATTGTTGTGGCCTCTATTAGTTGTATCTATGGATTGGGAATGCCTAGTGAATATCTGCAAGCAGCTGTTCGATTTAAGGTTGGAGATGAAATAGATTTGAGAGGATCATTGCGAGATTTGGTTAATAACCAGTACTCTAGAAATGATATAGAAATTTCGCGTGGAAGATTTAGAGTGAGGGGAGATGTTATAGAAATCGCACCTGCTTATGAGGATAGACTGGTTAGAGTTGAGCTTTTTGGAGAAGAGATAGAATCCATTCGTTATGTTAATCCATTAACTGGAGAAATATTAAAAGATTTAGGTGCTGTAAATATATACCCTGCAAAGCATTTCGTTACACCAAAAGACAGATTGAATTCTGCTATTCAGTCAATATCAGATGAACTATATCAGCAATTAGAGTCTTTTAATTGCCAAGGTAAGCTTTTGGAAGCTCAAAGATTGGAACAAAGAACTAAATACGATTTAGAGATGCTCAAGCAGGTTGGATATTGCAATGGTGTAGAAAATTACGCGAGGCATCTTTCTGGGAGAGCCGAAGGTACTCCCCCAGAATGCTTAATAGATTATTTTCCTGATGACTGGCTCTTACTAATAGACGAAAGCCATGTAACATGTTCACAATTACAAGCTATGTATAACGGTGATCAGGCTAGAAAAAAAGTATTAATAGATCATGGTTTTCGTTTGCCTAGTGCAGCTGATAATAGGCCCTTGAAGAGTGAAGAGTTTTGGCAAAAGGTGAGGCAGGCAATCTTCATAAGTGCAACACCAGGAGATTGGGAGTTAAAGCAAAGCAAAGGAAACATAGCTGAGCAGGTTATAAGGCCTACAGGTGTTTTAGATCCTTTGGTTGAGGTTAGGCCTACTAAAGGCCAAGTTGATGACTTGTTATTTGAGATTCGGAAAAGAGCGAAGAAAAACCAGAGAGTTCTGATTACAACTCTCACTAAACGTATGGCCGAAGATTTAACAGACTACTTATCAGAAAATAAAGTTCGAGTTCGTTATCTTCATTCTGAAATACATTCGATTGAGAGGATAGAAATCATTCAAGATTTAAAAATGGGAGAATATGATGTCCTTGTTGGAGTTAACCTTTTACGAGAAGGACTTGATCTTCCGGAAGTATCTTTGGTAGTCATACTTGATGCTGACAAAGAAGGTTTTCTAAGAGCCGAAAGATCTTTAATTCAAACCATAGGTCGAGCAGCTAGGCATGTTGAAGGAACTGCTATTTTATACGCTGAAAATCTTACAAATTCTATGACACGTGCTATTGAAGAGACAGAAAGACGTAGAAAGATTCAGATGGAATATAATAAAGTTCATTCAATTACTCCTGCACCTGCTGGTAAAAGGTCGGGTAATTCTATTTTGTCGTTTTTAGAACTTTCTAGAACGTTACAGAAGGACGAAATAGATAACGATTTGGTTGACCTTACTGATAAGACAGTTGAGGAATTAAGTGAAGATTTAGGCTTGTCTATTGCTTTAGATGCTTTACCTGAACTGATACACCAATTAGAAGAAAAGATGAATTTAGCTGCTGAAAAGCTTGACTTTGAGAAGGCTGCAAAATTACGAGATCGGATTAAAAAGTTAAGATCTAAGTTGACTGGAAATTAATATTGATCGCTCTGTGTTAACTGCCTAATCCAAAATTTGAATGTACTGCTTTTAGAGCTTCAATACCATCTTCTGCAGCCACGATACAACTGGTTCGTATTTCGCTGGTTGCAATCATTGCGATATTGATTTTGGCATCTGAAAGAGCTCTAAACATTCTCCCCGCTGTTCCAAGAGTGAATGGCATTCCTGCTCCAACAGCACTAACACGAGCGATAGGTGGCCCTTCTTTTAATTTCGCCCCAGGCCATTGAGCTAGTAATGGAATCAAGGCCTTATCGGCGTTTTTGCGATGTTCTTTTTTTAGTGTAAAACTTATATCGCGACTGCCATCACTGTGTTGTCTTTCTGATTGAACAATTCCATCCAGACTTATCCCAGCCTCGGCCATATTTGAACACAGTGCTGCTGCTGTTCCTGGTTTGTCAGGTACTTTGATGACACTTAACTGAGATTGATCTGCATCTAAAGCAACACCTCGCACGGCAGGGGCCCCATTATCTTTTAGCGTAGGATTTATGTGTACTTGGTTATCATTTAACTCAAATGTTTCTACTACAGCTCGTAAGGCTTTGCTTCCTAGTGAAGAGTTAATTACACAACTAACTTTAACTTCACTTGTGGCAATTAACCTTAGGTTAATTCCCGCTCTGCAAAGCGTATCGAATAGTCCAGCTGCTATTCCTGGACGCCCCAAAATCCCAGCTCCACTGATACTGATTTTTGTTTTTTCACTTTCTGAAATCAGATTTCCGCCAATGTTTTGGATTAGTTTATTGCAAACTTGCTTTGCTTTTTCTAGTTCTGAAGCATTAACAGTAAAAGTTATATCATTACTTCCTGCTTCATGGGTGGATTGAATAATTAGATCAACATTGACGTTGCCCCTTGATAAGCTTTCGAATAGCTCAGCTGCTATTCCTGGCTTATCAGGAACATGTGAAAGAGCAAGAATTGCTTGATTCTCTACAAGCTCTACCCCATCAATAGGACGACCCAGTTCAAGACCCTCTTGTGTCAATGGTCGTGAACCATCACTTGTAAGTGTCGTGCCTTCGTCTTCTGTCCAGCTTGAGCGAACAACTAATGTAACGCCGTAGTTTCTGGCGATTTCTACAGCTCTTGGATGCAATACTTCTGCACCAAGACTTGAGAGTTCGAGCATTTCATCACAACTAACTTCTGACATGAGCTGGGCATTTCCCACTTTTCGAGGGTCTGTTGTTAGGACACCTGGAACATCTGTATAAATTTCACATGCGTTTGCATTTAAGGCCGCTGCTAACGCAACTGCTGATGTGTCGGACCCCCCTCTGCCCAGGGTTGTTATTTCAGCAGTCCCTCTACTGCTTAAGGTTGTCCCTTGAAATCCTGCAACGACAACAACTAATCCTTCGTTTAAAAGTTGTTTGATTCTTTCTGTTCTTATGTCAAGAATTCTTGCCTTGCCATGAGCGGACTCTGTGACTATGCCAACCTGCGATCCCGTCATTGATAATGCATTTATTCCTAAGTTGTTAAGTGCGATAGCAAGTAATGCTATGGATACTTGCTCACCAGTTGCTAATAACATATCCAATTCCCTTTGGGGTGGGTTTGGACTTATTGAATTGGCAAGGTTTGTGAGTTCATCAGTTGTATGACCCATTGCGGAGACAACCACTACGAGGTCGTGACCAAGGGCTTTGCTTGCTGCAATTCTTTCAGCCACAGCTAGGATTCTCTCTACGTTTCCGACAGAAGTCCCGCCAAATTTTTGAATAAGTAATGCCATTAAGGCTTGAGTGTAGGGGCCAGATTATTTCAATGAATGGGACCATTCATCATGTTGCTTGATTAGGAGTCCATCGCGAAAAGCATCATTTGGGAGAGATCCTCTTTTTAGCGAAGCTTCTATTTCAAGTAATTGGCTCAGCATTTTTAGGAAGAGTGATGGAGGTCTTTGTCTGAGTTGTTTCCTCATCACATATATTCGCTTTGGATTGTTAATGCCAGCGGCTTTTGCAATCACATTGACATCTCGCTCTCCTTCCTTTTCGAAAAGACTTACCCATAACCATCCTCTGATTTGTCCAGTTAGTGTTGCAATAATTCTAAGGGCGGGCTCTCCATTCTTTATAAGAGCATCGAAATGGGCGATTGCTTCCCCAGTATTTCCTTCAAGGATAAATTCACTGATTTTTAAACTATTTGTCGTTTTTCCTTGGACAAGTGCATCTACGTCTTCTGAGGTAATTAAAGATGCAGAATCAGTTTGATTTCTTTTAGAATGAATCGCAAGCTTTTTCAGTTCAGATTCCAGTCGAAGAGTGTCATTACCGATTGCCTCACTTAATGCTGTAATAGCCCCCTCCTCAAGATTAAGACTTAGGTCTTGCGCAGTTCTTTTCACTAATTGCTTGAGACCTTCTCCATCCCAAACCTGTGGGAGTAAAAACGTTGTTTCGATAGCTTGATTTGCCTCCATAAGTTTTTTGATTTTTTTGGTCGTTTTTAATCTCCCATCAGGTTTCTTGTCATTAGTTAAAACCAAGTGGCTTGTTTGGGGAATGAGGTTCATAGCTTCTTCAAATTTTTCAGCGAGCTCATTTGTGCAACCATTGCAAAAAGGACTTTGTTGAAGGAGCACCAGTCTTCCACCGCTCCCAAAAGGTGGCGTGATGACCTCCTCGAGAGCTTGTTTCGCTTGATTTGGATCTCCCCCATCTAGGCGACTGAGGTTCATCGTGCCCCATGCAGGATCAATTACTTCATTGATTAAATTATCTACAGCTCTTTCCTTGCTTGCAGAATCATCACCCCATATCAGATGAATTGGCATTGAGTTGAAAGAAGGAATCTTTTTAATAGATGATGACTGTATAGCTGATTTCTGCTGAGTAGATTTGACGACTAATGATCACCCCATTTTTCAAGAAAGTATCCGTTTCATTCGGGAACACTTGGGGGAGACTGGTTTGAAGCCATTGCAGCAGACAATTCTTGAAAGATTGATTCATAGCAGTGGAGATTTAGAGCTAGTTTCATTGCTGCAGTTTTCTAGTAATTCATGTGAATCAGGTTTGGCAGCTTTAAAGGCAGGCGCCCCAATTCTCACTGATACAGCAATGGCAGCAGCGGCGGTGAAACCAATGGCAATTAGGACACTTCAACCACTTGTAAAAAATGTACTTGAATGGGCTCCGGACAATGCGGCTGCTGGTTCTACCAGATCTGCAATTGGGATGAAATTGGCATGGCAAGATTTATCAGGACAATTTTACGGTCAGCAATCGCCAGTGGTTTTGATTGGGAGTGCACCAACGGCTTTAAAAACTTTGTTGAACTTAGTAGTCAATGGAGCTTCCCCTCCTAGTTTGATCGTTGGAATGCCAGTTGGTTTTATTGGTGTTTTGGAAAGTAAGAAGTTGTTGGCTGACAGTGATTTACCTTATATTTTGTTGCATGGAAATAGGGGTGGTGCCTCTGCGGTAGCAGCAGTTGCAAATGCATTGTTAAACACAGCAATGTGACAGCATCATTAAGCAGCTTCTTCCCTACTCTCTTGTCCTTGCTTGTTTCTTTCAGGTAATAATGTTCTGATCGGCTTGTTATCTTTTACTTGTAGACTTTTCAGTATTTTGTGCGCTCTTTCAACTACTTTGATAGGAACTCCGGCAAGACGAGCGGCTTCGATCCCGTAACTTTTGCTGGCACCACCAGGGATAACTTTATGGGAAAAAATAAGACTATCTCCCGTTTCTTCAACTAATACTTGTAAATTTGAAACATTATTTAGGCTTTTACTGAGAGCATTTAATTCATGATAATGAGTTGCAAATATTGTTCTAGACAAAAGTTTTTCAGCGAGGAATTCGCTTACAGATAATGCAATTGAAAGGCCATCAAATGTTGCAGTTCCTCTCCCTATTTCATCAAGCAGAACTAAAGAGTTTTGAGTTGCATTATTTAGAATAAAAGCTGTTTCTGCCATTTCAACCATAAATGTTGATTGGCCTGCAGCTAAATCATCTACTGCGCCAACTCTTGTGAAAATTTGATCAGCAATGCTGATGTTGGCATTTCTTGCAGGCACCCAACTTCCTATCTGCGTTAGGATTTGAACCAATCCAATTTGTCTTAGGAAACAACTTTTACCACTTGCATTTGGACCAGTAAGAATAATTAGATCAGTTCCATTTCCTAATTCAATGTCATTGGCGATATATTCTTCTTCCCCTAGTAGTTGTTCGACAACAGGGTGCCTGCAATCATTGATTTGAATTTTTCGACCACTATTGTTATTCTCTCCCCCTATGATTTGTGGCGGACAATACTTGCAAGTCGCCGCAACTTCAGCTAACCCAGTAAGCGCATCTAGCCCTGCTACTGCACGAGCAGCTTTACGAAGTTCTGTGGCTTTATTGCCAACCTCTTTCCTTAATTTGCAGAATATTTCATATTCTCTTTCTGCAGCAAGTGCCTTAGCTCGAATGATTTGACCTTCACGATTTTTTAGATCAGGTGTTATAAATCTTTCTTCATTTGTAAGAGTTTGCCTTCTGATCCAGTGATCAGGCACTTGATTCGCTTTTGCTTTTGTTACGGATAAAAAATAGCCAAAAGTTCGATGATATTGCAATTTTAAATTAGGATTTTTACTTTTCTTTTTTTCTTCATTTTCCTGATTTTTTAGCCAGCCATCTTGATCATCAAGTTGATTTCTGAGACCATCTAGCAGAGGATCTACCCCATCATGAATTAGGCCTCCTTCGGTAATTGCTATAGGTGGATTATTGATTAGTTGATGTCGGATTTGTGAGGCTAATTTATTGAGGTTGGGATTTAAAGAAATTAATTCTTGCATCCATTCAGGATATCTTTCCAATAGATTGTGAATTTTACTTGAAAGTCTTGGTAAGCGTTCTAACCCATCTGCAATTGCTATAAGGTCACGAGCACTTGCTTGACCAGCTCCTGCACGCCCTGCTAATCGTTCCAGATCTGCCATTGCCCTTAGAAGGCTTCGTATTGTTTTTCTAAGGACTTTGTTATTAACGAGAGTAGTTACAACTCCTTGGCGATTAAGGATCTCAACTGGTTCGTTTAGAGGTGCTTCTAGCCAACGGCGTAGGCACCTTCCACCCATGGACGTAAGTGTTCTATCAACTGCCCACAATAGTGAGCCTTCTAAAAGACCATCTCTTTGGGTTGCTGTCAGTTCAAGATTGCGTCTGGTTTGAGCATCGATGATTAAGCAATCATCTGCAAACGTTTTGCGAGGTAGGTCCAAAGGTGGAATTTTAATTTTTGTTTCTTGGAATGTTTCGACATCTATAGGGTTGGTTTCGTGTAAATAGGCAAGTAATCCGCCTGCAGCTCGAATGGCCAAAGAACTTTCCTGTAGGCCTAGTCCATCAATTGTGCTTAGTGCGTAGTGCTTCAACAATGAGCTTTTAGCCTCAGGTTCACTAAATGGGGTGTTTTTAGTCATGTTTAGATGAATATGTTCTGGGCACCAATCAGGTTTGTTTGCTTCAAGAGATCTCGCTGTAATCACCTCTGCGGCTCGAAGATTTGCCAGTTCATGCTTTAAGGCTTCTTTCCCTTGCCTTTGAGTGACTAAAAATTCTCCAGTACTCACATCAGCACTAGCAAGACCCCATTCAAATAAGTCGATGCTTTTATTTTCGTTAGTGATGACAGCCGCCAACCAGTTGTTCCGTCTTGCTGTGAGCATCCCTTCTTCTAGAACTGTTCCAGGAGTAAGAATTCTTGTTATCTCTCGCCTCAGGAGATTCCCTTTTGATGCGGTCGTTTCTATTTGATCGCATAAGGCCACGCTTAGACCTTTTTTTATCAGCTCTGCGCAATATCTTTCAGCAGCATGATGTGGAATCCCTGCCATTGGAACTCTGCCAATCTTTTTGCCACCATCTTTTCCAGTAAGGGTTAATTCGAGTAGATCAGAAACCTGAATGGCATCTTCAAAGAAACATTCAAAGAAATCACCCAATCTGTAAAGCAAAATTCTTTTCGGGTGAGAGATCTTTAGCTCGACATAGTGTCGCAACATAGGAGTCAACTCATCCAAATTGACAAGAGTGTGATGTGCCCACGCAGGTAGATCTTCTTCTTCGTTTCTTAAAGTTTCGTTGTGATTGGATGAATGATTAGTTATTGCAGTCTCTGTAACGGTTTTTCGGTGCCTAGGCCTGTTTTTTGCATCTTTGGTCAACGCTTCGCAGGAAAGAGCTTTTTCAGGGGGGGTTGGAGTTTGTTTAGGGGTTTGCGAATGAGTTATGTCTTTATTGCTTCCTTCAAACAAGCTGCCCTGCAAGGGTTCAGAATTGCTGTTCATAGTTGTCCCCATTTGCACAGCGCTTGCATAGTAAGGGGAAATTTTTTTTTTGGATGTGAAGCCTCGCGACACACCTGCAAAACTTTTCTGCAGAAGCTGCCAGCTCGTGGGAGAATCTTAAATGCTTAGAGCATTGACTCCGCTGACACATTTCTCATGAATTCCCTCGCATTTATTGCTGCGAACGCTTTGCTACTTGCCTCATTGGTTTTAGTTGTGGGGGTTCCTGTGCTGTTTGCTTCTGATAAGGAGCAGTACGGTGGACGCTCCAGAAATATCAAATTAATTGAGGGCGGTTGTGGAATTTGGTTCCATATTTTGCTTCTCAACGGCATTATTAGCGCATTTGTTGTTTGACCTATTCACTAATTACTCCATTAAATGGGAGCATGGGGTTATCTTTTGCCTCATGAGTGATGGCTGTTTATGAAGGAACCTTCACCAATGCGCAAAATTTGCGCATTGCAGTGTTGGTTGCCAGATTCAATGATTTAGTGACAGGAAAGCTACTTAGTGGTTGCTTGGATTGTTTGTCTCGTCATGGACTTGACATCTCAGAAAATAGTCCTCAGTTAGACATTGTTTGGGTTCCAGGTTCTTTTGAACTGCCAATGGTTACCAAGGCTTTAGCCAAGACAGGGCGCTATCAAGTGATCATTACTCTTGGTGCAGTTATTAGAGGCGATACCCCACATTTTGATGTAGTAGTTAATGAGACTAGTAAGGGGGTTGCAGCAGTATCACGAGAAACCGGTATTCCAGTGATTTTTGGTGTTCTTACAACTGATACGATGCAACAAGCTCTTGAGAGGGCTGGAATTAAAAGCAATTTGGGTTGGACTTATGCTTTGCAGGCCTTAGAGATGGGAGCACTGATGTCGGTTTTGAATTCTTCGAAGTCTTAGTTTTTCTTTTATCTCATTGACCAGCCCCCTTGTTTTAGTGCATGCTTATGGGGTAGTTAGACATCTTGTATTAAGGACTTGCGGATGTAGCTCAGTGGTAGAGCATCTCCTTGCCAAGGAGAGGGTCGAGAGTTCGAATCTCTTCATCCGCTTTTAACCTGTTAATAGTTTTTACGTCTTCGCCAAAGTAACTTTTGTTTAGTTACGTCCTCAAAATCCAATTGGCGGTAGAAATCAGCGCCATTTGTGGTCATTAGATAAACTCTCTCAACTTGATTGATTGCTTTTGAATTAAATAGGGATTGAAGGACTTTTTTACCTATGCCTTGTCCTTGAAGTTCTTCAAGGACAACTATGTCCCACAAAACTGCACGGAAAATCCCATCACTGGTTGCTCGCCCAAACCCAACAATTTGTTTTCCATCCCAAGCAGTAACGATCACGGAACTTCCAGCAAGCATTTGCCTTAACTGTTTATACGATCTTTGTTTTGCCCAGAAGGAATGATGGTCAAATAAAAGCTTTAGTTTTTCAAGACCATTAGCGGGTTGTAGGTTTGGTCCTAGACCAAACCATCTGAGGCCTGGCGCTCCAGGTGCATGTTCAATTAAACGAATGTCATTCATTGGTTTAGGTCTCGATCAGTATCCTCTCAGTTAATTCTCACAATGCAGCGTAAGGGGATCATCCTTGCAGGTGGAAGCGGAACAAGGTTGTATCCGATCACCCATGTGGTCAGTAAGCAGCTTTTGCCTGTTTATGACAAGCCAATGATTTTTTATCCACTTACAACTTTGATGTTGGCTGGAATTAGAGATGTGCTAATTATTACTACACCTGACGATAAGCAATTATTTCAAAGACTTTTAGGGGATGGCAACACTCTTGGAATGAATATTTCTTATGAGGTTCAGCCAAAGCCAGATGGCATCGCCCAAGCTTTTTTAATCGGAGAAGATTTTTTAGGAGGTTCCCCTGTTGCTCTTATTTTAGGAGACAATATTTTCCAGGGTCATGATCTTGTCCCTCAGTTGCTAAGAATTAATCAAGATAGTCCTGGAGCGACTCTGTTTGCTTATCCTGTTCGTGATCCTGAGAGATATGGGGTCGTTGAATTCTCAGCCTCTGGAAAGGTTATAAGCATTGAGGAAAAACCTATTAATCCAAAGAGTAGCTTTGCTATAACTGGATTGTATTTTTATGATGGGACAGTTGTAAATAGAGCTAAATTAGTCAAGCCATCTTCCAGGCAGGAATTAGAGATAACTGATCTGAATATGAATTATTTAAAAGATAATGCCCTAAATGTTGAATTACTTGGCAGAGGCATGGCATGGCTTGATACAGGTACATGTGATTCTTTACATGAAGCGGCTTCATTTATACGCACCTTGGAACATCGTCAGGGTTTGAAAGTGGGGTGCCCAGAAGAGGTAGCTTGGAGGTTGGGATGGATTTCCTCTTCAGAATTAGAAGCATTGGCTCGTCCTCTTCTCAAGAGTGGTTATGGAGATTATCTATTGAAGATCCTTGAATCTCCTAGCATTTGATTAAAATCAGATGAAAATTGAACAATTAACTACAACAGAAAACCAATCGATAGAAGGTCCATTGTTGGTTACTCCAGATGTTTATGGAGACGATAGAGGATTCTTTTTTGAGAGCTGGAATAAGAGATCTTGGGAGGAATTAACAACGAACAATCTCCATACTTTAGAACTTTTTGTGCAAGACAATCACTCCCGATCTGTTAAAGGTGTCTTAAGAGGATTGCATTATCAAATTCCACCTCATCCTCAAGGAAAATTAGTTTCTTGTATTGTCGGGGAAATATTTGATGTTGCTGTTGATATACGACGAACTTCTGCAACCTTTCAACAGTGGATAGGTGTAAAACTTTCTTCTCGAAATCATCAACAACTATGGATCCCAAATGGATTTGCCCATGGTTTTTTAACTCTTTCAGAACATGCAGAGGTTTTTTATAAGACAACTGACTTTTGGAATCGTTCATGTGAGAGAGCGATAAGATGGGATGACCCAACGCTTGGAATTAGTTGGCCTCGCTCCAATTTGAAAATAAATTTATCGGAGAAGGATCGAACAGCAAAATTATTGAGTGAGTTAGGTCAAGACGAGCTTTTCCCGTGAAGGTTCTCATTACTGGCTCAACTGGTCAGCTTGGCAAAGCTTTGATTGCTTTACATCCAAAGTTTTTAAATGACCAAGTGATTCAATTAATTACTTGTAACAGGTCAGATTTTGATTTATCGGATCAGGATTCTTGTAAATCTTTGATTGCATATTATAGGCCTGATTGGCTAATAAATACTGCTGCTTATACTGCAGTTGATAAAGCTGAAAGTGAGAGAGAGTTGGCTCATCTGGTAAATGCAGATGCTCCTAATATCTTATCCTCAGAATTGGCAAATATTGGAGGCAAAATGTTGCAAATAAGCACCGATTTTGTTTTTTCTGGTATGCAAGGATTTCCTTATTCCACAGATCAATTAGTTGAACCTCTTAGTGTTTATGGAATGACTAAAGCGGCTGGAGAAAAGGCTGTAATGCTCAACCTAAAAAGAAATGCGCATATTCTTCGAACAAGTTGGTTATATGCTCCAGAAGGTAAAAACTTTATGTTGACCATGTTGGCTTTGCACAATGCTAGGGATCAAATTAATGTTGTTTCTGATCAGATAGGTTGCCCTACTAGTGTTTTTTCTTTAGCTAAGGCTTGTTGGAGAGTCGTAGAACTGCAAAGTGCAAGTAAAAACTCTGATTTTCCTCAGATTCTTCATTGGTCCGATTCTGGAGTTGCTAGTTGGTATGACTTCGCTGAGGCTATTGGTGAGATTGGTCTGCAATTAGGTTTAATCAAGAAAAAGGCAGCGGTGAATCCAATTACGACTAAGCAATTTTCCTCCATAGCAACCCGCCCAAGCTATTCGATACTTGATTGTATGGGCACTAGGCAGCAATTGGACATTTACCCTGATCACTGGCGAGTTTCTTTGCTCGACGTTCTAAGGAGAGCCTATGGGACTTAGACTTATAAATGTTTAGGAGACCAAATCCGTTAAGAATGTTTTTTTAGTTTAATGAAAAATGCTTTAAATAGACCCCTTGAGGTTCAGGCTTTACTTGAAGATAGGCAAAGGATTCTTGTTACTGGTGGTGCAGGTTTTATAGGAGGATGTTTGGTTCGAAGGTTGCTTGAAAATACAGATGCAATCGTATTCAATCTTGATAAGTTTGGTTATGCAAGTGATTTATCTAGCATTGATTCTTTGCAAAAAGGTGACCGACATCAACATATTCAGGTTGATTTAGCAGATACATATTCGACGGAATTAGCAGTGAAAAAAATTGATCCAGATATGGTTTTTCATCTTGCTGCCGAAAGTCATGTGGACCGCTCCATTGAGGGACCAAGATCTTTTATAGAAAGTAATATATTAGGAACTTTTAATTTGTTGCAAGCAGTTAGATCCCATTGGCAGACTCTTTCTTTATCACGACGTAATAGTTTTAGATTCCACCATATAAGTACCGACGAGGTTTTTGGATCTCTTGGAAAAACTGGTTTTTTTTCGGAAGAGACTCCTTATTCTCCTCGCTCACCATATTCAGCGAGTAAGGCAGCAAGTGATCATTTAGTCAGCTCTTGGCACCATACATATGGTTTGCCTGTCGTTTTGACTAATTGCTCTAACAATTTTGGCCCTTGGCAGTTTCCAGAGAAACTTATCCCTCTAGTGATTTTGAAGGCTATTTCGGGAGAATCAATTCCCCTTTATGGAGATGGAAGTAATGTAAGGGATTGGTTATTTGTTGAAGACCATGTAGATGCATTATTGATAGCTTCTGTGAAAGGTGAACTAGGTGAGAGTTATTGCATTGGTGGCTATGGTGAACGTACTAATAAACAAGTTGTTTTAGAGATATGCAAATTGCTTGATGTCAAATTACCTTTGAGCTTTCCTTATGAAAATTTAATTACCTGTGTTGAGGATCGACCTGGCCATGATCATAGGTATGCTATTAATTCAAGTAAGATCAAGAATGAATTAGAGTGGAGGCCTATTTATGCTTTTGAAGAGGCTTTGGAATTGACAGTTGATTGGTATATTCAAAATCTTGATTGGTGTAAAAGGATCGCACATCGTTCTGGCTATACTGGTCAAAGATTAGGTAATGATTAGAATTAAAGATAATACTTTTTTATTCTTTCTCTCTTAGGTTCTGGCTTAATTTTTCCAAAATGTTTATAACATCCACGGCGGTTCTCAGATCAGAGATGTTTTTTTTCTTACTAAGAATAGCATTAGCAAACTCTTTTACTAGACAAGTTAAAGGTTGTTCTATCGTATACGGTAGGGAAATGTCTTTCTGAAGAGAAAATTTTCTATTGGATATATTATCTCTTTTAATAAGAGATTTAGATTTCTGATCGCTATAAATTAATGTCCCATGTTCAAATTCAGCTTTAAAAATTCGCTCTTTTTTAGTGAGAAGGTTACTAATTTCTAAGTCTGCATGAGTTCCATTTTTATAATGCATTTTTACTTTTATCGATTCACCTTTATTGTTGTGGCCAGCTCTTTTTTCAAGGTAATCAGCCTCTGTGCTTTTAGGTAACTCATTCTTCATGGCTAGACACATTGCAATATCATGTGAACCCCAATCCCATAAAGCAGATACATCTTTGCGGAAAGGCCCTGGGCCGCCACTTTTTGTTTTGATTGATAGCAATTCACCAAGATTATTTGAATAATTTTTTAATGAACGAAACGCAGGGTGATATAAGTGAATATGATCTACCATGACGAGACTATTTTGTTCTTTAGCAACTTTTAAAATTTCTTCAGCATCTTTTAAATTATTTGTTAAAGGCTTTTCTATAAGGAGAGGTAGACCCGCAGATAGACATTTCAAGGCTATCTTTGCATGAGTACTTGCTGGCGTAGATACTATTACACCATCAATATCTTCTCTCATTATTAAATTTCTCCAATCCATTTCTATGATGCATGTATCATTGACTAGGGAAGAAGTTATTGGATTTCTACTTGCGACTGAGATGAGTCTGACATTAGATAATGTCGAAGTAGTAGATATATAGTTACGACCCCATTTGCCAGCACCTATTAGCCCTAGTCGGACAATAGAGCTTTTCATCAGTTTATTGTTCCCCTGTATATACCTGATTTGACCAATTAATGAATCGACTCAGCCCTTCATTTAGATCAATTTTAGGTTGATATCCTAGTTGGAGTTTTGCTTTACGAATATCTGGTGCTCTTCTATTTGGCTCATCAGCAGGATAACTATCTGGGTATTCAACTACATTGTGTTCAACATTTACATCTGATACTTGTTTGATTCTATCAACTAAATCTAACATCGATATCTCGGGCTTCGGATTTCCTATGTTATAAGCTTCTCCTGGAACTCCTTTTAAAATTACTAGTAAAAATCCAATCATTGCATCTGTTATATAGCAAAATGTTCTTGTTTGATTTCCAGTCCCGTAGACGTTTAGTGGCCTACCACCTTTGATGCAACTTGCAAAATTTGGCAGTACTCGATAATCCGTTTCTTGCATCCCTGGACCATAAACATTGAAAGGTCTTATTGTATTTGTATGTGTCCCTTCATTTGTGTGAAATATGTAGCTAAGAGTTTCACCAACCCTTTTACTTTCGTCATAGCAGGCTCTAGGACCTTGGCAAGACACGTTACCTCTATAGCTTTCTGACATGGGAACATGTTTTGGATCAGGATCTCCATAAATCTCTGATGATGAGAAGAAAGTAAACCTTGCATGGTGATTATTAGCCATTTCTAGCATTCTTCTTGTTCCAGTAATAGCGACTTCCAGAGTTTCTAACGGATATGCTCGGTAGTAATAAGGACTAGCTATTCCTGCAGCATGGATGACATAGTCAATTTTCTCATCAAAGATAAAGGGTTCAATTACATCATGATTTATGAACTTTATATGTGGGTATTCAGGAACATCTGCTCCTTCTTTTCCAGATGTAATCAAATTATCAAGTACAACGAGGCTTAATGGATTCTCTAGTATTTGTTCATTTAAGCCTTTAAATATTTCCATAAAATATCTGCCCAAGAATCCTCTTCCTCCTGTTAGAAGTATTCGTTTACCTGCAAAATGATGGGCATCATTCCGTAACCTATTTATTATTTCTTGAATGTCTGTTTGCAGAAGGAATGCAGTCATTTTTTAAATAACTTGTAGAGTTGGAAGAGGGATAATGAACTGACCACCAGATTTATGAAAATCTTTGTTTTTTTGGATGATTGAATTTGCGAAGTTCCATGCAAGAATTAGTAGGTAATCAGGTTTTTCCTCTTTGATTTTATAAGATGGAACAACAGGTATATGAAGTCCTGGAGTGAATAGACCTTGTTTAAGCGGGCTATCGTCAACAATAAAGTCAATAATATCTGGACCTAATTCAAATTGATACATTAGAGTTGTAGCTTTTGCAGGTGCTCCGAAACCTGCAATCTTTTTACCTTCAGACTTTATTGATTTTAATAAGTCCCCTAATTCCTTTTTTACACTATTTATTTTGAATCCATAGTCATATAAGCTTTTTGGAGTGTCTAATTTAAGCTTTTTTTCAAGCTCAATTAAGTGATTAACTGAGCTTCGTGGAGATCTTGGACCATTTTTCAGTTGCGCTATTCCTCTTAATGAGCCGCCATGAGTCTCTATTCTTTGTGCATCAATTAACTCCATACCGTTCTCAGAAAAGAATTTTTTGAGCGGCTTGACCGAGTGGTACGAAAGGTGTTCATGGTAAATAGTATCAAATAATGTTTTTTCAAATACATCTACTAAGTAAGATACTTCAAAGATAAATATTCCATTAGGAGCTAAAAGTCTCCTTACACCTGAAAGTATTCCTTTGAGGTCATCTGCATGAGCAAATACATTATTCGCCGTGATTACTGAAGCTGATGAATTCTTAGAGCAGATTGTTTCAGCTAGTTTTTCTGTAAAAAAAGCTGATATTGTTGCTATTCCGTCTTTGGTTGCTTTTTGTGCGATATCTTTTGCGGGATCTACCCCCAGTACTGAAAAGCCTTCGCTTTTAAAGAATTGGAGTAGAGTTCCATCATTTGAACCAATATCTACAACAAGTTTTGTTTTGCAAGGATTATATTCGTTGATAATTTCCTCTGCATAGTTCTTAAAATGTTTTATAAATAAAGGGGATGTTCCTGACACATATACATAATTTTCAAATAACAATGATGGGTCCACCACATCAATTAATTGTACATGACTACATTCGTTGCAGAAGAACAGTTCAAGAGGGAATTCTTTCTGTTTAATTTTTAGCTGATCTACTTTTACGAATGCATTCGCTGGCGGTGTTGGCTTCAGCTTAACGACTGATGATATGGACTTTGAGCCACACAACCTGCAGTTATTTTTTCTGAAAAATTCGTTATTCATTAATTAGAATTATTTTCGGGGCACCAACTAATAGAATCAGTAGTATCAAGCATATTTATTCTAATAACATCCGCTTCATAAGTATCTTGATCTCTTGGATTTCGAGAAAGTGTAAGAAAAACTGTATCTACAGGAAATTTCATACCATGATCAATCATTGGTGGTGTGAAAACCATTTGCCCTTCTTCGACTAATAAAACTTTAGGCTCTTCTTTTGATCCAGTTGGGCGATGGTAATACTCGATAACGCCAGTGATTACATAGCAGTAATGCCAATCTGTTTTGTGGTAGTGATTAGCTCTTAGCGATCCAGCCTTAGATTCGATGAGAACAGCACTTTTCATCATTCTGTCGACAAGAGGCTTTATGGATCCTCGATTGTCGGTAAACGGTTCCTCTAAGTTGACTAGCCCCTGCTCAGGCCAGCTATCTCTTTCCTCAGCTGACACAGGATTGATCTTAGGGTCGGCCATCAACCTGCTGCATACTTATTAATCATTATCTTAGGTGGAGGATGATTTTTAACTACTATAGCCAATAGTAACCAAATAAAAGAGAATTCTTCAATAAGGAACCAGTTAATTATTGTTATTAACTTTTGATTTTATATGTCGCTTTCTTCTTCTTCTGACTTTTCAAAGTATGCAAGATCATTGAATGTATCTGATCGTTTCCGCAGTTGTTCAAATGTGCCAGATGCTTTGATATTTCCTTTTTCGAATTCGTAAATACAGTCTGAACGCATTACTGTAGAAAGTCTATGTGCGATAACTATGAGTGTGCATCTTCTACCAATTACTTCAATTGCATCCATCACTTCTGCTTCAGTACGATTATCAAGAGCACTAGTTGCTTCATCCAGGACCAATAACTTAGCATTTCGATAAAATGCTCTTGCCAATGCAAGCCTTTGCCTTTGACCGCCTGATAACCTTATTCCATTTTCCCCAATTGTTGTTAATAAACCTAATGGTAGTTCTGCGACAAGGTCAGCTAATTGAGCAGCTTGAAGGGCTTCCCATACCTTATCACTATCTATTTGGTTTGGGTCCTGACCATATGCAACATTTTCTAAAACATTGTTATTCAGTAGAGTGATTGACTGTGGGACATATGCGCAGTTTGCCTGCCACGCTGGAATGTCATCATCACTTACATCAATACCATCCAGTTGTAATGAACCATTAGTTGGTCTTAATAGGCATAATAATTGATTGGCTGTTGTTGTTTTTCCGCTACCAGTAGCTCCGACAAATGCTATTCTACCTCCAATAGGAATTGTTAAATTGATATCCTTTAAAACCAATTGATCGCTGTTTGGGTATTTATAACTTATATGATTAAGTTTGATGTTGTATCTGGGAAAAATGCCTTTTGGTGATGGTACCCCAGGGGATCTTAACGTAAGTCTATTTATAGGTAAGTCAATTAATTTAAGTGTTTCTTCTAAGTCTGGTATGGAAGATCTTATTAAGGTAAAAGCCCTGAATGAATCCTGAAGTGGAGGTGTTAATTTTAAGGAAGTGACTGCAATTGTTGCTAGGAAAGGAACTATTTCTACTAAATTTGTGCTATCTGGATTTTTAAATAATGGGAATAATCCAATTGCAAAAATCATTGTAATTCCTAAAGGCTCTATTAATGCTCTTGGAGTTTCAGGTAAGGCTTCACCTTTCCATATATAAGGTATAGTTGTTTTCCAGGCTTTAGAGTATTTTTTTTCAAAAAATGGTTCTGATCCAGTTAACTGCACATCAAGTATTGTCCTTAATGAATCATTCAGTATATTATTTGCTTGCTTGACTAAGGTTATTCTTTGCCTGGCAGCAAAGCGTATAAAAGGTGTAATTGTTAAAGTGATAAATATATAGCATAAAAGCATGCTCCCAATCAATATAATTGCAATCACTTTTTCTACAACTAATACAGCAATAAATAAGAATCCTATAACAAATAACCCACTCGTTAACTGCAGAATAGGTAAGACAAGATTTTCGGCAACTCTATCTACATTTACAAGAAGAGTTGCTGACAGGTCTGTTTTATTTTTCCCTAAAAAGTATTCATACTTTTGTCCTAGTATTTTTCTTTGAGCCATTTCAGAGAGGTCTCGCCAGATTGCCGATTTAAGGCGCATCTGCCATGTTCTTAGAAAAAGTTTTGAGAATGATGAGAACCAGCTAAGACCTACAAAAACTATTACTAGTCCAATCACTTTGAATCTTGAGTCAGTTGGTACTAATTCCGTGAAAGGCAAAGGAGGGCGATTTTCTGACCCCACTACGACTGTGAAGAGTCTTGAAACCGCCGCAACTACAAGTACATCAGACAATCCAGCAACAATCGCTACTGGTATTAGGCCAGCCAAGGCTTTTTTGCGTTGCCTTGGTAGTGCCTGAATAAGACGTACCAGGCTTTTGAATGTCTGGTTCATCCTGATCATTACTTGAAGCTACCCAGCCCTTGAACGATCTTTCTGCTATGGCGGGCCAGTTGTTTGGCTGTTTACCCAAACAGTCATGCTGATTCTTTCCTCAAGGTTATTGATTCCATTTCTTTCTCAGTCATTGTTTTTTTGAGTACTCATAACAAAGCTCTTCAAAAAATCTTTTTTCTTAGCGGTGAGGATGGAGAAGAACTAGTGATCTTTTTGAGGTGATAGCCGAAAAACTATTTGAGCAAATGCTTTTCAATTCTTTGTTGCTTAATTCCTTAAGAGCCTATGACTTGGTTCCGGACGATCTTATTGTTCTCTAAATTATCCTTTCTTACAGATTGTGAGCCCTTGCGGAGGTGTGTTTCTGCCAAGGAGTTAAAGACATTGCTGTTGCTCTTGCCTCAGTATCAGTATGCTTTCAGAAAAGCTTTGATAGCTGGAAATCTATGCTCAAGCAATTATTGGGTGACCCCAATGCCCGCAAGCTAAAGCGTTACCAGCCCATCGTCACTGATATCAACCTTTTAGAGGATGATATTTCAGCACTAAGTGATGAAGAACTGCGAGCCAAAACTGCTGAATTTCGTCAGCTACTTGACTCTGCTGGAACTTTAGAAAAGCAGAGACCGGTAATGGATGATCTTCTGCCTGAAGCTTTTGCGGTGGTCCGAGAGGCCAGTAAGAGGGTTTTAGGGATGCGTCACTTTGATGTTCAGCTCATTGGTGGAATGGTCTTGCATGAAGGCCAGATTGGAGAGATGAAGACAGGGGAGGGTAAAACTTTGGTCGCCACGCTTCCTAGTTTTTTAAATGCCCTTACAGGACGAGGTGTCCATGTCGTTACGGTTAATGATTATTTAGCAAGGCGAGATGCTGAATGGATGGGGCAGGTTCATCGCTTTTTAGGTTTGAGTGTTGGCTTGATTCAGCAGGATATGTCCCCTTCTGAACGAGCAGATAATTATAGATGTGATATCACATATGCAACTAATTCAGAACTTGGATTTGATTATTTGCGTGATAATATGGCTACCGATATCAGTGAAGTTGTTCAAAGAGATTTTCAGTATTGCATTATTGATGAAGTCGACTCGATTCTTATAGATGAAGCGCGGACACCTTTAATAATTTCAGGACAAGTTGAAAGGCCACAGGAGAAATATCAGAAAGCTGCTGAAGTTGCATCTACTTTAGTAAGGGCAGCGGAAATGGGTAAAGATGGAATTGATCCTGAAGGAGATTATGAAGTTGATGAGAAACAAAGAAGTTGTACCCTTACCGATGAGGGATTTACAAAAGCTGAGGAAATTCTTCAGGTAAGTGATTTATTTAATCCGAAAGATCCTTGGGCTCATTACATTACTAATGCCTTAAAAGCTAAAGAACTTTTTACGAAAGATGTTAATTATATTGTTCGTGAAGGAGAAGCTGTAATTGTTGATGAGTTTACTGGTCGAGTTATGCCTGGAAGGCGGTGGAGCGATGGCCAGCATCAGGCTATTGAAGCTAAGGAGCAATTAAAGATTCAACCAGAAACTCAGACCCTTGCCTCTATTACATATCAAAATTTCTTTCTGCTTTACCCTCGCTTAGCTGGAATGACTGGAACAGCTAAGACCGAAGAAGTTGAGTTTGAGAAAACTTACAAGTTGGAAACTACTGTTATCCCTACTAATCGCCCTCGTTCCAGAGAGGATTGGGTCGATCAAGTCTATAAGAATGAAACCGCAAAATGGCGAGCTGTTGCAAATGAAACTGCAAAGATTCACAAGTTAAATAGGCCTGTATTAGTAGGTACAACTAGCGTCGAAAAGAGTGAATTATTGAGTTCTCTATTAGCTGAACAAGATGTTCCTCATAATCTTTTAAATGCAAAGCCTGAAAATGTTGAAAGAGAAGCAGAAATTGTTGCTCAGGCTGGTCGAGCAGGTGCCGTTACGATAGCTACAAATATGGCTGGAAGAGGAACAGACATAATACTTGGAGGTAATAGTGATTACATGGCTAGGCTTAAATTAAGAGAAGTTCTTCTTCCTAGATTAGTTCGACCAGAAGATGATCATCGACCACCTATTCCGCTACAAAGAAATACTGAAAAGGCTTCAGGCTTTACAGCTAAGAGTAATGAATCTAAGAGTAATAACAAACAAACCAAATCCGAATCTAGAGCAATTGGGACCTTATATCCTTGTACCTTAACTGAAGAAACAGAAAAATTACTTACGTCTCTTGCCAAGCAATTGGTTACTTCATGGGGTGATAGAGCTTTAAGTGTTATTGAGCTTGAAGATCGAATAGCAACTGCTGCTGAAAAGGCACCTACTGATGATAATGAAATTGAGGATTTACGTAATGCAATTTCACAAGTAAAAGCTGAATATGATGCTGTGGTATTGCATGAAGAGTCAGCGGTTCGAGAAGCTGGAGGCTTGCATGTAATTGGGACTGAGCGACATGAATCTAGGCGAGTTGATAATCAATTACGAGGTAGATCTGGTCGACAAGGAGATCCTGGTAGTACACGGTTTTTTCTATCTTTAGGAGATAATCTCTTGAGAATATTTGGTGGTGATCGAGTTGCATCTTTGATGAATGCTTTCAGAGTAGAAGAGGATATGCCTATTGAGTCAGGAATGTTGACTAGATCTCTAGAAGGTGCTCAGAAGAAAGTTGAGACTTATTATTACGATATTCGTAAACAAGTTTTTGAATATGATGAGGTTATGAATAATCAAAGGAGAGCAGTTTATTCAGAAAGATATAGAGTGTTGCAAGGCATGGAACTCAAGAGACAAGTTATCGGTTATGGAGAGAGAACTGTTGACGATATTGTTGAAGCTTATGTGAACCCTGAGTTGCCACCAGAAGAGTGGGATACAGATAGATTGGTAAGCAAAATGAAGGAATTTGTATATTTATTGGAAGACCTTCATCCCTCACAGCTGAGTGGATTAGATGTAGATGAGCTTAAGGCTTTTTTGAGAGAGCAATTGAGAAATGCTTATGATATTAAAGAAGCTCAAATTGAACAACAAAGGCCAGGTTTAATGAGAGAAGCAGAAAGATTCTTTATTTTGCAGCAGATAGATACTCTTTGGAGGGAACATCTGCAAGCTATGGATGCTTTGAGAGAATCGGTTGGGTTGCGTGGATACGGACAAAAGGATCCTTTAATTGAATATAAAAATGAAGGTTATGATATGTTTCTGGAGATGATGACGAATATGAGGAGAAATGTTATTTATTCAATGTTCATGTTTCAACCCGCACCTCAATCAGAGCAGACTGACTAAATAAAATTTTAACTGCCTGAACTTTCACCTAAAAACTCTAGAATTTCCCTATCTTTTAGGCTTTGAGCTTCATTTGGTGACACCGTTTTAGGGACTTTCCCTATAGATAGTTCTTCTAAATAATCTTGTAATGCGGTGACTTGATTCTCCAATTCATCAATTCTTTCCATCAGATTTCTAATGACTGTTGCTTCGGCATCTGGCAGAGCTGAATGAGCGAGAGGATTAATTCGTACGCCACTTTGATGTACTACTCGACCAGGAATGCCTACTACAGTGCTATCGGCTTCAACATTCCTTACAACCACTGAACCTGCTCCAATCCTTGTGTTGCTACCTACTTTGATGGCCCCAAGAATTTTTGCCCCCGCTCCAACTACAACATTATCTTCAAGGGTAGGGTGCCTTTTTCCGGATTCTTTGCCAGTCCCTCCTAGCGTCACACCCTGATAGAGCAGGCATCTGTTGCCGATTTCGGCAGTCTCCCCAATAACTACTCCCATTCCATGGTCAATAAATACTCCATTTCCGATTCTTGCTCCAGGATGTATTTCTACCCCTGTGATAGTTCTGTTTACCTGGCTCAGCAAACGAGCAATGAGTTTCATTGGAATTGAAGGAATATTGGTTTTCCAAAGACGATGACTGAGACGATGAAGTACAAGGGCGTGAAAACCTGGATAACATAATAAAATCTCAATTAGGTCTCTGGCTGCTGGATCCCTTTCTCTAACAATTGCCAAGTCTGCTTTGATTTGTTTTAACATTGATTGAGAAGGTTTTAATTATCTTGTAGACCGATTTCTTTTAAGAGTTTATCAATAGTATCTTTGCTTAGATAGCTTTCTGCACAATGGATCTGTGGCATTCTCATTAATTGAGAACGATTTTGTCGCAAGCTTTGTTCTACAAGGGACAAGCTGGGCTTATCGCATAGAACGTGACTTGATGCTCTTAGTAATGCTAAAAGCCTGCTTCCTATATCAGGTGTAGCTGTCATGAGCAGCAGTTCATTGCCGCGCATGCTGTGGAGAATCACTTCAGCTGCTCTTAGTATCCCTGGGCTGATGCTTACTAGGCCTACACAACTGCCACTTCTTAGTTCTTTAAGCATTGCCAGCTCTTCACGAAAATCATTTAAATCAACTGCGACTGCCCTTAATCCATGCTGCTTGGCAAGTTTTTCAATTGGTTGGAGAAAGTAGCGACTAGTTACTACAGTCCCCTTGCTGGAACTTTCGAGAACGCTTTCTAGTTCCTCCATAGGCATTACTTCAACAGGAACATTTAAGTGAGGCTCTAGCTCTTCAGCAATCAACATTGATGCACCGATGTCTTCCCTAGGGGTGCTCACAAGAACTCTTGCACCACATCTCAATCTCCAATCAATTTCTCTAGTTAAAAGTTCCCTGGTTTGCTGAAGAGTGCAACCAGAATTAAGTAACCCATCAACACATTTTCTGACTTCCTGGTCTATATCCTTGGTGGCCTTATTTCTGATATGGGGCGGGGTTTTGACTTCTCTTGGTTTTTGTTGGTCCCTTACATATATCCCTGAACCTGCCATTGCCTCTACTACGCCATCTATTTCTAGCTGTCTATAGACTTTGCTTATGGTATTTCTATGCAATCCAGTTTGCATTGCTAACTGCCTAGTGCTGGGGAGTCTGTGCCCAGGAGGGTAGTGTCTAGCCGCTATAGCAAAACAAATTTGGTTGTACAGCTGGGTTGATGCGGGAATATCGCTTTCTTGTTGGATGTGAAATCGCACGCCTATAGGCCGGGCTGTAATGCGTCCACCCTAAGGAAGTAAAGCCTTCATGACAATTGAATGGGCTTCCTGTTGCTTTATGAAACGAGATAACGACACGATTTTCATTAGCTATTTCTCCGAAAAGAAAATGCAACAGGAACTAATGGGCCTAAATAGTAACGATAATGCAACGTATACGATACGTATATGATGCATGTAGTCGCTATGGATCGATTTCCTTGCTTGTGCTAACTAGATTATGGATCCAAGACTTTTGTTGCTTCTTTCTAGTTATTTTTCTGAGCAGGATTCTTTTCTAGGTAGTAATTGAATTAATGAAGTTTTAGAAATTTGAAATTTATTTGATGTCTCTTGCTTTGCCCCCTTGTTGAGTACGAGTGGTGGTAATAGTTCGTATAGGCCTTGCTCTTGTTTTCTCTTCATTCTCTTTTTTAACTAAAGGAGTTTTTCTAGGAGTTAGAAACATGATCATGTTTCGCCCTTCTCGTTTGGGGGCTTGTTGAATTTCGGCTTGCTCTTCAAGATCATTGGCCATTCGATGCAAGAGTGATTCAGCAAGAGATGTGTGTTGAATTTCTCTTCCTCGAAAAATCACAGTACATTTAACTTTGTCACCAGCCTTTAGAAATCTTGTGGCATGGCCAATACGCACTTGGTAGTCATGATGATCTATCTTGTAGCGCATTTTTACTTCTTTAACTTCTGTTTGATGTGATTTCTTTTTCGCTTCTTTTGCTTTTTTTTCCTGCTCGAACTTGAATTTGCCGTAATCCATGATTCGGCAGACTGGTGGATCTGCTTTTTCGCTGACTAGTACAAGATCTAATTCTCTGTCTTTAGCGACTTCAAGGGCTTCTTCTCTATGGATGATCCCTAGTTGTGATCCATCTGCATCAACCACCCGCAATTTCGGGTATGTGATTCGGTCATTAATGTTTGGGAGCTCTCTAACTGGAGCGCGACGATCAAAACGAGGACGTGGTGGCATTCAGGCAGTTAATAGGACAAATAAAAAGCAATAAAGAGAGTTAAAAATTCTCTGCTAACTAGATTAGTACTGTTTGGATCAAAGATAGTGCTTCACTTAGGGCTTCATCACTTTGGAGCCAATGAGCATTATGTTGTCTACGGAACCATGTGCGCTGGCGCTTGGCGAATTTTTGGGTACGCCGAGTAGTTAATTGAATGGCTTCAGTGATTTTAAGTTGACCTTCTAGAACTTGTAGAGCTTCACCATAGCCAATGGTTTGCAATAAAGGGAGAGCTAAGCCGTATTGTTTCTTTAATTTTTCAGTCTCTTCAAGCAACCCGTTGGAATACATATTAGATGTTCTGTAGGCAATTTTTTTGTTCAGATCCTTTGGATTTAATCCTAGTTCAAGAATTTGCCAGTTTGGAGGATGGATTTGTTGTTGCCTGCTTGGCTTTTTACCAGTTGCATATAGAACTTCTAAAGATCGAAAGGTTCTAACTGAATCCGCAGGCGCTATGCGATTCGCAGCTGTTGGATCTGCTAGAGCAAGTAGTGGGTGGCAAATTATTTGCCCAAGAGATTCAAATTGTTCCCTAATGAAAGGCTGTGGAGGTACTGATGGTGGACAAAGCCCTTGTGTAATTCCTTTTAGATAGAGCCCGCTTCCACCTACTAGGAATGCAATCCCAGGGTCATTGAGTTCTTTTTCGATTAGTTCATTAGCTAATTGTTGAAATTCATAGAGGGTCATTGGTTCATCAGGACATCGGATGTCAATCAGGTGGTGCTTTACTCGGTTTTGTTCTTCCAGACTTGGCTTTGCAGTACCAATATTCATACCCTTGTAAATTTGTCTGGAATCGACATTGATTACGTTCAATTTGAGTTGCTCTGCCAATTCAATTGCTAAAGATGTTTTGCCACTAGCAGTAGGGCCAAGCAGAACAATTACAAGGGGTTTTTTGAAGGCACGATTTGTTTTTGAGACTGTCATGCAATCAATTGTGAGGGTGACCACATAGGCCATGTTCCAAGAAGGTACTTTTTGAGCCTTTCTCTTTAGCCAGTGGTAGATTTAGCTTGCCAGGTCGAGGTTGCTCGCTAATGAGGCAACTAGTAAGTATTTGGCTTGGCTGCGGCATTAAGTAATGAGCGAAGACTCCAAGGTACAGGCCGCATATGGCGCCGAACAAATACAAGTACTGGAGGGACTTGAACCCGTCAGAAAGCGCCCAGGGATGTATATCGGTTCTACTGGGCCGAGAGGATTGCACCATCTTGTTTACGAGGTTGTAGATAACTCTGTTGATGAGGCTTTAGCAGGCCATTGTGATCAGATTATTGTTTCTTTGGGAGATGATGGATCTGCAACGATTACTGATAATGGAAGAGGAATCCCAACGGATGTTCATCCTCGTACTGGGAAAAGCGCATTGGAGACAGTCCTGACTGTTTTGCATGCAGGAGGGAAATTTGGCAGTGGTGGTTATAAGGTTTCTGGAGGTCTTCATGGTGTAGGAGTTTCAGTTGTCAATGCTCTAAGTGAATGGGTTGAAGTTTCTGTCCGACGTGAAAGTAAGGTCCATCGACAACGTTTTGAAAGAGGCGTGCCTAAGGGCAAATTGATATCACAATCTCAACCAGTTTCAGAAAAGGGAAAAACAGGAACCAGTGTTTCATTTAAGCCCGACATTGATATTTTTTCTCATGGAATAGTTTTCGACTATTCCATTTTATCTGTCCGGTTAAGAGAGTTAGCTTATTTGAATGGTGGTGTTCGAATCGTTTTTCGTGATGAGCGAATTAATGCTCAAAAAGAAGATGGTTCACCCTATGAAGAAGTTTATTTTTATGAGGGTGGAATTAAAGAATATGTTGCTTATATGAATACTGAGAAAGATTCACTTCATCCTGAAATTATTTATGTAAATTCCGAGAAAGATGGAGTGCAAGTAGAGGCTGCAATGCAGTGGTGTGTTGATGCGTATTCCGATAGTATACTTGGATTTGCTAATAATATAAGAACTGTTGATGGTGGTACTCACATTGAGGGATTAAAAACTGTTCTAACTAGAACTTTGAATGCATTTGCTCGTAAGAGAGGAAAACGTAAGGAGGCAGATTCAAATTTGGCAGGTGAAAATATTCGTGAAGGTTTAACTGCCGTTCTTTCAGTTAAGGTGCCTGATCCTGAATTTGAAGGGCAAACCAAAACCAAGTTAGGAAATACAGAAGTAAGGGGAATTGTCGATAGTTTAGTTGGAGAGTCTTTAAGTCAATATTTAGAATTTAATCCAGCAGTTATTGACTTGATTTTAGAAAAAGCTATTCAGGCTTTTAATGCTGCCGAGGCTGCACGAAGAGCAAGGGAATTAGTGCGTCGAAAGAGTGTTTTAGAAAGCTCTACTTTGCCAGGTAAACTTGCTGATTGTAGTTCTCGCGATCCTTCGGAATCTGAGATTTATATAGTCGAAGGTGATTCAGCTGGGGGATCAGCTAAGCAAGGTCGTGATAGACGTTTTCAGGCGATACTCCCTTTGCGGGGGAAAATATTAAATATAGAGAAAACAGATGATGCCAAGATTTATAAAAATACTGAAATCCAGTCTCTTATTACTGCTCTAGGACTGGGAATTAAAGGAGAAGAATTTCAAGTGCAAAATCTTCGGTACCACCGTGTTGTAATAATGACTGATGCTGATGTAGATGGAGCTCATATTCGTACTCTTCTTTTAACTTTCTTTTATAGATATCAGAAAGAATTAGTTGAGGGTGGCTATATTTACATAGCTTGCCCACCTCTATATAAAGTTGAACGAGGTAAAAACCATACTTATTGTTATAACGAAGGTGAGTTGCAAAATACGCTTTCAGGTTTTGGAGAAAAAGCTAATTACAATATTCAAAGATTTAAGGGCCTTGGAGAAATGATGCCTAAGCAGCTATGGGAAACAACTATGGACCCTACTACGAGGATGATGAAAAGAGTTGAAATTGAGGATGCAATTGAGGCTGATCGAATATTTACAATTTTGATGGGTGATAAAGTTGCTCCGCGTCGTCAATTTATAGAAACCCATAGCGCTGAACTTGATATGTCCACACTTGATATTTAGTTTTCAGATGATTTTATTGATTCGTTGGAGTTGGGTTCTTGGAATTGCTTTATTCTTCCCTGCTTCTATGCCTGCTGGTGGCGGAGAGATGAGATCTGCCATGTCAATTCTTTCTATTAGGAAAGCATCTGATCCACTTCTTAGTGAAAGTGGATTGCAATTAAAATCAAGTCCTTCTTTGTTTTCTCCTCCCCTCAAATCACTTCCAGTAGGAACACCTTTAAAGTTGCTTAGAATTTGGAGAACTAATGATGGTAATAACTGGATACATGTTCAAATTCCTTCATTTTATTCGGGCAATTTAATTAGTTTTTCAACACGTGGTTGGATTAGTGTTTCGTGAATCCTTTGCCATAATAAGTTCTACTCCTATATTAATAATTTTTGGCTCTATATTGGGTTCTTGCTTGCGGTTTTCTGTATTAAGTTGGTTTTATGAAAAATTAAAATCTAAAAATCTAGGTACATTGGTAGTGAATATACTTGCGACGTTTGCCTTTGTCTTTTTAACAACTTTAAACTTTAATCCAGAAAACTATATTAATTTATCAGCGTCTATGACAATTTTTGGAATAGGCTTTTTAGGGTCTTTCAGCACGTTTTCGACTTTTGTTTTAGAAATCATAGAAGAATTTATGCAATCTAATTTTAGTAGGGCTCTTTCAATGATTTGCTTTTCAGTAGTAGGAGGTTTGCTAAGTGCTTATCTAGGCTATTTTTTCGCAACTTTGGGAATAGGAACTTTATGAATAGAATTAATAATCAGTGTATTGAATTTTTATTTATTAGCATTGGGGCTGTCCCTGGCGGGTTAGTTCGCTGGCAAATCCAGAATGACTTTTTGGTCAATATCATGGGCACTTTTGTTTTAGGGATGATTTTTGGATTGCGTGTATCGCAAAAATGGAAGTTAACAATTGGGATTGGTTTTTGTGGTGCTCTAACAACTTTTAGTGGATGGATGAGGAATTCTTTTTTATTAATTCAAAATAATTCTTTAACCGATGCTTTAACCTTAATAATCAGCTCTTTATCTTTGGCCCTAGGCTTTGGGTTGCTTGGCATTTTAATTGGAAGACAAATCAAGTCCCCAGGGCTTTTTCGATTTCATTAATTAATTGTTCGCTTAGAGGTTCAACATCGCTTTTGAAGCGGCCCACAACTTTGCAGTCACGATCAATTAAGAATTTTTCGAAGTTCCAGGCCACGTCACCTGCTGGGTTGGTTTTGTTCAATGTTGTATAAGGCTCAGTGGTGTTGCCTTTGGCATGTACCTTTGCAAATAATTCGAAATCAACTTTATAGGTCAAACTGCAAAACGCTTTAATTTCTTCAAGTGAGCCTGGTTCTTGATTCCCGAAATCATTGCAAGGGAAACCCAGTATTAGTAGCCCTTGCTTTTTATAAGTGTTTTGCAAGGTTTGAAGTCCTTCATATTGCTTTGTAAAGCCGCATTGACTGGCAACATTCACGATGAGTAGGACTTTTCCTTTGTATTCTCCTAGATTCTTGTGAGAGCCTAAAGAGTCAATAACTTTGACATTGTTGATGGATAGTGTCATAGGTCATCGCTTTTGCATTTATCAGTTTAGCTAGTACCCGTGGCCATACACTGATCTAGCCCTGAATCGGAGCCCATGAATGAGGCACCAGGGTCCTCCACTAAGGGGGCATCAGTTATTAATGACCCTCAACTACCAGATGTTGTGGCTAGTCAGCTAGAAGCTTTGCTTTCTGCTGGTAATTACGATGCAGTGAAGTTGTTGCTTCAACCTGTTCAGCCAGTTGATATTGCTGCTGCTATTGGTTCTTTGCCGCTTGTGCTTCAAGCACTTGCTTTTAGGTTGTTGAACAAAAATGAGGCTATAGAGGTTTATGAATATCTAGAACCTGCTATTCAGCAGCGTTTGCTTGACAGACTTCGTTCAAGTGAAGTCTTGGAATTAGTTGAGGAAATGTCACCTGATGATCGAGTTCAGCTTTTTGATGAGCTCCCAGCAAAAGTAGTTCGTCGTTTGTTAACGGAGTTGAGCCCTTCCGAGCGCAGAGTTACTGCTCAATTACTTGGATATGAACCAGAGACTGCTGGTCGGTTAATGACACCAGAGTTTATTGATCTTAAGGAATTCCATAGTGCTGAACAAGCTCTATCAATTGTCAGGAGAAGAGCTCCAGACACAGAAACAATTTATAGCCTTTATGTGACTGATGGGGGGCGACATCTAACTGGAATTCTTTCATTACGGGATTTAGTTACTGCTGATCCCTCAGATTGCATAGGTGATGTAATGACTAGAGATGCTGTTAGCGTTAGCACTGATACAGATCAAGAGGAAGTTGCAAGGGCAATTCAGCGTTATGACTTTTTAGCATTGCCTGTAGTAGATAGGGAGCAAAGATTGGTAGGTATCGTCACAGTAGATGATGTCATTGATGTTATTGAGCAAGAGGCAACTCGTGATTTATATGCTGCGGGAGCCGTTCAAGCTGGTGACGAGGATGATTATTTCCAAAGTAATTTGTTCATAGTTGCTCGTCGCAGAATTGTTTGGTTAGGTCTTTTGGTTTTAGCAAATGGATTAACAACCCAAGTGATTGCGATGAATGATTTGGTTTTGCGACAAGTCGTTTTATTAGCAGCTTTTATTCCATTGTTGATTGGGACAGGTGGAAATGTTGGAGCCCAAAGCTCGACAGTAGTAATAAGAGGGTTAAGTACTCAGCGAATACAAGCTTTAGGGCCAATCAAAACCGTTTTGAGGGAATCTATGGCGGGGGCATTACTTGGATTGTTAATGCTGGTTTTAGTAGTGCCTTTTGCGTGGTGGAGAGGTGAAGGTCCGCTTGTCGGGGCTGCTGTTGGAATCAGCCTCATGGCAATCACTACACTTGCTGCAACAGCTGGAGCCGCTTTGCCTTTGATTTTTGACCGCATGGGATTAGACCCTGCTTTGATGTCAGCACCTTTCATAACTACAGCCACTGATGTAGCCGGAGTCTTGATCTATTTGCGAACAGCTACCTGGCTTTTAACTCATCTAGGTACGTAGGTATTTACGCCTACTTTCACTTATTTACTCCTTCTTTACACTTCTTAATGGTATCCTTCATATAACGCAATATTTGCCCCGTGATCACTGATCAGCCTTCATTGGTCTTATCTGATTCTAAGGACTTGATAGCCGGATATGGGCATGGCTCAATTGATTCGATGGGTTCTTATCTCCGAGATATTGGCCGTGTCCCTTTGTTAAGTAATGAGCAGGAAATCACTCTCGGTCGACAGGTTCAAGAGCTTATGTATTTGGAGAATTTGCAGAAGGATTTGCAAGGAAATGAAAGTAGCGATTTCTCACTAGATGCTCTTTCAGAAAAAACCCAATTATCTGTACCAGAAATTAAGAAGAAGTTGAGGAGGGGAAGAAGAGCTAAAGAAAGAATGGTTGCTTCGAATTTGCGCTTAGTTGTAAGTGTTGCCAAGAAATATACGATGAGAGATATGGATCTTTTGGACTTAATTCAAGAGGGGACAATAGGCCTAGTCCGTGGCGTAGAAAAATTTGATCCGTCTCGTGGATATAAGTTTTCTACCTATGCCTATTGGTGGATTCGGCAGGGAATTACAAGAGCTCTCGCAGAAAAAAGTAGAATCATTCGATTGCCGATTCATATAACTGAGTTGCTGAATAAACTAAAAAAAGCTCAGAGAGACCTCAGTCAGCAACTGTCTAGAACTCCAACTATCAAGGAACTTGCTAATTATCTCGACCTTACAGAAGAGGAAGTGAAAGATTTGTTATCTCGTTCTAACAAACCTATAAGCTTAGAAATGAAGGTTGGGGATGGAGAGACCACCTCCTTTGTTGATATTCTTATGTCAGAAGAAGAGCTTCCGAGTCAAAAGTTAGAGTTTGATTGTCTTAAGGGTGACTTGAATGCCTTGCTTGATCGTTTGCCAGCACTACAAAGTCGGGTGTTAAAGCTTCGCTATGGTATTGAAGGAGAGTCGCCTATGAGCCTTACTGGGATTGGCAGGACTTTAGGTATAAGTAGAGATCGCGTAAGGAATTTAGAGAGACGTGGTTTATCTGAATTGAGAAATCTTGGAGAATATGTTGAGAATTATTTTGTGGCTTGAATAATTTCTAGGAGTCGGTTATTCACTGCGCTAGGGAATTCGTCATGGGGACAATGTCCACCACCTTTAATTATTTCAAGAGATCTTATGCATGGGAAGGTTGATGACCAACTTTTTGCCATCTCTAATGGTTCCCATGGGTCTTTTTCTCCCCAAATAAGATCCACAGGAACATCAATATTTGTCAGTAATTGAGGTGCTAAATAGTCATCAAAAAGATTTATAAAACCATGGAATGCTTCTGAGGCACCTTTACGCTGACTTGGTTTCTGCAGAAGTCTAATCAAGTTTTCGTCAATATTCTTTCCACTTGGATAGGCTTGTTTTAACACTCTTTTAATCACTCCAGCACTTGCTGCATTTCTAAATAAATTAATACTTAGCCATCTTTGGCGAACGAGTGTTTTTATCCATGGTCTTATCCATTGAAGAGTTCTTGGCTGATCGGCAAGCCTTTTGTCATCTAAGGCCCTTGTCGCACAGCCTATTAGCACTATTCCAGAACATTGTTTATCTAGAATTTGTGAAGCTCGAAGTGCAATTACACCACCTATTGAATTTCCTATTAGCAAAACAGGACGTTGAATAACCGTTTGACAGAAATCAGAAATTTGTTGTGCCCAATTATCAAAGTTGTAAGTAAAGTCATTCTTGATTTGTGGGTCCCCGTTCAGCCTTGCTCTTGGTTGACTGCTTTGACCAAAGCCAATTAAATCAATTGCAAAACAGTTAGCCACTTGTCCAAGTACTGGTTGATTATGACGCCAATGTTCTTTACAAGCGCCGAATCCGTGAATCAGTAAAACGGCTGGGGCATTGTCATTATTTGAACATTCTTTTTTCCAGGCAACTTTTAGGTTTTGCCACTCCCAGGTGTTATTAGTAGGTGTCATTAACTTTCGAGATTAGAAATACGCAAATAGAAAAACCTTGCAAACTATACAAATCAGAGAACTAAGTCATTGACCTTCTTGCAATTGATCACATGGGTTTGACTCCTGCCTCTATTCCTTTAATGAGAAAGGAATTGTTGGAATGGTGGGCGATTAACGGGCGTCATCAGCTTCCTTGGAAGGTTGTGGGAAGAAAGGATAAAGGGAATTTTCCCTTGGAAGATCTCGACCCCTATCCAATTTTGATAGCAGAAGTGATGTTGCAGCAGACTCAATTAGTGGTGATGTTGCCTTTTTGGGAACGCTGGATGGAAGCCTTCCCAACTCTAAAAGCTTTAGCACAATCTTCGTTGAATGAGGTTTTATTGAAGTGGCAGGGGTTGGGGTATTACTCCCGAGCAAAGAGGCTGCATTATGTCGCAAGAAAACTAGATGTGCCTCCTTGGCCAAGAACACTCGAGGAGTGGTGCTCTTTGCCTGGAATAGGTCGAACTACTGCAGGAAGTATTCTTTCTACTGCTTTTAATCTCCCATTTGCCATTCTGGATGGAAATGTAAGAAGAGTCTTAGCCAGAATTCAGGCTTTCCCTAAGCCTTTTTCTAAATCGAGAGATCTTTTCTGGGGTTGGAGTGAAAGCTTGTTAGATCAGCATCACCCCCGAAATTTCAATCAAGCCATTATGGATTTGGGTGCTTTGATATGTACGCCTCAAAATCCAAACTGTCAATTATGCCCTTGGAGAAATCATTGTGGTGCATATTCCCTTAGTAACCCTCATCTCTTTCCTATGAAAGAACCTCAATCTAAATGTGTTCCAGAGGTTATTGGTATTGGCATTGTTTTGAACCAATTCTCAGAAGTTTTAATTGATCAACGTCTAGAACAAGGTCTTCTAGGTGGTTTGTGGGAATTTCCTGGTGGAAAGCAGAAACAAGGAGAATCAATCGAGGCAACCATTTCTCGTGAATTAAGCGAGGAATTAGGAATTGAAGTATCTGTTGAAGAGCGTTTGATTATTTTGGATCATAGTTATAGCCATAAGAAACTTCGTTTTGTAGTTCATTTATGCAAATGGATATCAGGGGAACCTCAACCTTTAGCCAGTCAACGCTTCTTATGGGTCGATCCTTTAGCTTTAGGTGAATATGCTTTTCCTGCTGCAAATACTCGGATGATTAAGGCTTTAATTGAACATCTATATCAAGACAAGTCTTGTAATTAATAATATTCTCAACTATATGAGTTATTTGTTATGCCTAACCTTGACTTGAATCAAGGTCTCTACCCACAAGTCATCTGCTTAGGGGAAGCATTGATTGATTGCTTGGGACCTTTGGGTGGAGACCCAGCAATTGATTTGCTTTCAGAAAATTGTTTTGGAGGTGCCCCCGCAAACGTTGCTTGTGGATTAGCAAAACTTGGAACTCCAGTTGCTTTTTTTGGTCGTTTAGGGGATGACTTCCATGGACAAAATTTTAGGAATTTAATGCAAAGTAGAGGAGTTGTTATTAATGGTTGTCAATTTGATCCCGATAGACCTACAAGAATTGTTTTAGTAAGAAGAAGTATAGATGGAGAAAGGACTTTTGGAGGTTTTAAAGGTGATTTTGGCAAGGGTTTTGCAGATCAGGCTATTGATACTCAGCTAGTTCTCGATACTTGGAAACTATTAGCGAAGGAAGTCCAATGGTTGGTTATTGGATCGATACCCCTTGCATTTGAGGCTTCCGCAGGAGCTCTTCTTTCGCTTGTTAAAAAGGCTGTTCAAACCGGCGTAGAGATTGTCTTAGATGTAAATTGGCGTCCAATTTTTTGGCGCGAAGGATTGGATCCTGATAGCCCTCCAGATGAATTTTGCAAACGGGTTATTAGTCAGTTATTTGAAGTATCTACTTTGTTGAAACTTTCCAAAGAAGAGGCAATGTGGTTTTTTAATACTGCTGATCCCTTATCGATTTCAAAATTATGTACAAGGAGACCTGATGTTGTTGTAACAGATGGAGCGCGTCCTATTCACTGGGCGATAAAAGGTTGTGCTGGACAAACAAATGCAATTTCACCCAAGAATGTGATTGATACGACTGGAGCAGGGGATGCATTTACCGCTGGTTTGATCCATCAGCTTCGGGCTTCTCCAAGTTTGCAACCTGACATTGAAGAGGTTTCTCAAATGGTTCGATTTGCTGCTGGATGTGGCGCCATGGTTTGTGGAGCATCTGGCGCAATAGAGCCTCAGCCGAGTGTATCTGAGGTCGAATTGTTAATCGCTTCTTTAGATGGGACTGAGAGCTGAACTATTCGGCCTTTTTCTTGGTGATATCTCAATTTCACTCTCCATGCGTCTGGGATCTCGATACTTAATCTTTCTGGCCATTCAACAGCGATGAAAGCTCCGATCGCTTGTGCTTCTTCTTCTTCTTGCAGAAAAAGTAGATTGGCTTCTTTAGTATTGTTTAAACGATATAGGTCGATATGTATTAGTGGAGGGTGTCCAGTTAGATAGTGCTGAGCAATTGAGAAGGTTGGACTTGTTATAGGCTCTTCTATCCCTGCTTCAAGTGCGAAGCCTTTGATGAGAGAGGTTTTTCCTGCTCCTAAAGGTCCATCGAGTAATAAAACACTTGAAGAAGAAGGAGCTTCTCTTGCAATAGCTGCTCCAAAAGCTTTTGTTGCAGCTAGATCTTTTAAAACCTTCCATCCCTCTGTAGATTGCTCACTCATTAATCTTGAAGCCTTAGCGACTTCGCATCGCTTCTTGTTCACGATTCCCAAAGGGTGTTTTAACCATGGTCGCAGGTTCGATGAATTCAACGGCTTTGAAAGTTTCTTCTCAATGTGTTGTCGCAGATCTTGGCTTAGCTGATTTTGGTAGGAAGGAACTGACTATTGCTGAGACTGAGATGCCTGGTCTTATGGCTCTTCGGGCTAAGTATGGAGATCTAAAACCTTTAAAAGGGGCTCGAATAGCGGGAAGTCTTCATATGACTATTCAGACAGGGGTTTTAATAGAGACTCTTGTTGCATTAGGCGCTGATGTGAGATGGGCCTCATGCAACATTTTTTCAACTCAAGATCATGCTGCAGCTGCCATCGCAGCTATAGGAGTACCTGTTTTTGCTCATAAGGGTGAGTCTTTAGATCAGTACTGGACTTATACGCATCGAATTTTTGAATGGGAGGGTGGTGAAGGACCAAATATGATTCTTGATGATGGAGGAGACGCAACAGGTTTAATTCTTTTGGGAAGTAAGGCTGAAAGGGATCTTTCTGTTTTAGACAATCCAGGGAATGAAGAAGAAACGGCTTTATTTGCCTCGATAAAAAGAAAGCTTTCTGAAGATTCTGGTTTTTATTCCCGCATAAAAGAAGGAATTAATGGGGTAACAGAGGAAACAACAACTGGTGTTGCTCGCCTTTATCAGTTGCACAAGTCAGGAGAACTTCCATTCCCTGCAATTAACGTTAATGATTCTGTTACTAAGAGTAAGTTTGATAATTTATACGGTTGTCGAGAATCCTTAGTAGATGGAATTAAGCGAGCTACTGATGTAATGGTTGCTGGTAAGGTTGCCTTGGTTTTGGGCTATGGAGATGTTGGTAAAGGCTCTGCTCAATCTTTAAGGGGGTTAGGTGCGACTGTAATGGTCGCCGAAATTGATCCAATATGTGCTTTGCAGGCTTCCATGGAGGGGTATAGGGTTGTTCGTTTAGATGATGTTGTGCATACAGTAGATATATTTGTTACCTCAACTGGTAATTACAAAGTTATCACCCATGAACATTTAATAAGGATGAAAGATGAGGCCATTGTTTGTAACATAGGACATTTTGATAATGAGATTGATGTTGCCTCTTTGAAGTCTTATGAATGGGAAAATATAAAACCTCAGGTTGACCATATTACTTTACCAAGTGGTAATCGTATTATTCTCTTAGCGGAAGGTCGTTTAGTGAATTTAGGATGCGCAACTGGTCACCCTAGTTTCGTTATGAGTAATTCATTTACTAATCAAGTCTTGGCTCAAATAGAACTATTTACTAAAAAAGAACAATATTCTAACGAAGTATATGTCTTGCCTAAGCATTTAGATGAGATGGTTGCAAGATTACACCTTGACAAGATAGGTGCTAAGTTGACCGAACTCACCCCAGAGCAGGCTGAGTATATTAATGTTCCTATAGATGGACCTTACAAGGCTGAACACTATCGTTATTGATACCAATTAACTTCTATATTCTATCTTTAAATAAATGAGTGTTTCAGAATTCGTTTTTCATTTACCTGATTTATTAGGAAGAGCTATTGAGGCCAACCAAGTAATTGGTTATTTGGCTATATTTGCTGCAATGTTTTTAGAAAATTTATTTCCTCCTATACCTTCGGAATTGATAATGCCTCTAGGTGGCTTTTATATACAACAAGGCCAACTTAGTTTTTTTCCAGTCATTTTAGCGGGTTTGCTTGGCACTCTTTTAGGTGCAATTCCTTGGTATGGCGTTGGCAGGTTGATAAATGAAGAAAGACTAGAAACTTGGCTTGCTAAATATGGAAAATGGCTTGGTATTGGTCCAAGTGAATTATCTAGAAGTCGTAGATGGTTTAATAGATATGGTACTTTTTTGGTTTTTTGGGGACGTTTGGTTCCAGGGATTAGGACTTTGATTTCTGTACCTGCAGGAATTGAATTGATGCCTGTAGGCCCTTTCTTTCTTTGGACTGCAGCAGGAAGTCTTATTTGGACTTTATTTCTAACTCTGGCTGGATATATTCTTGGTGAAAGTTATACTCAAGTCGAGTTATGGATTGATCCTGTTTCCAAAATTGTTAAAATAATTTTACTTTTAGTTGCCATTGCATCTATTGGCTTTGTTTTATATCGCTTTTTGAATAATTATAGAAAAAGAAGATTTTAATAAATTAAAAAGGCATTTCTTCTGACATTGATGAAGAGTTGTTGTTTCCTGAATCACGCTTAGACCCTAGAAGTTCTAACCGGTCAACCCTTACCACTGGCTTTTGCCGGTCCTCTCCAGTTGTGCGGTCTTTCCATGTGTCAAGCTTGAAACTTCCTGTAATGCCTAGCAGTGAGCCTTTTTTGACATAGTCGGCAGCAATCTGAGCTTGCTTTCCCCAGATCTCAAGATTGAACCAATCAGGTTCCTCGTCACGGTTTCTACGATTAACTGCCATAGTCAAATTCGCGACTACGCTTCCTGATTCGAAATAACGGACATCTGGATCTCTGCCTGCTCTACCAACCAAAGTTACGGAATTCAAGCTCATAGGATTTTTGCCTAACTTACTAGTTGCTAATAATTATTCAATAACTGATCGAATGTTTTCAAATATTTTGATCTGGATATCCTTTTGTAACCGGATTTTGTTGGAAAGTACTTCTATGATGATTCACCGGAATTAATTGCAAACCAGTGTTCTTCAATCGATTTAAGTTGTCTCGGGATATCGGAATTGATCTGGGTACCGCAAATACCCTCATCTATGTTTCGGGTAAGGGGATTGTCCTGCAGGAACCTTCTGTGGTTGCAATGGACTTAGAGGATGGCACGCCTTTAGCCGTTGGGGATGATGCCAAGCTAATGCTAGGAAGAACACCTGGGAATATTCGTGCAGTTCGTCCGTTGAGAGATGGAGTAATTGCAGATTTTGATGCTGCTGAGCAGATGCTAAAAAGTTTTATTCATAAGACCAATGAGGGTCGAGGGATAGTTTCGCCGAGACTTGTTGTTGGGATTCCCAGTGGAGTTACTGGAGTAGAGCGTCGTGCTGTTAGAGAGGCTGGAATGGCAGGTGCAAGGGAAGTGCATTTGATTGATGAGCCAGTTGCTGCTGCTATAGGTGCTTCACTTCCAGTTACTGAGCCTATTGGCACGATGATCGTTGATATTGGAGGAGGAACGACAGAAGTTGCAGTTCTCAGTCTGGGAGGAACCGTGTTGAGTGAGTCAGTTCGAGTCGCAGGAGATGAAATTAATGATGCAATTGGGACATATTTAAAGAAGGTTCATAATCTTGTTGTTGGAGAAAGGACTGCTGAAGAAATCAAGATTCGCATTGGCTCTGCTTTCCCGGACAATGAATTTGATAGTCAATCAATGGATGTGAGAGGACTTCATCTACTTTCTGGCTTGCCACGTTCGATTAACTTGCAAGCCGGAGATTTACGTGAAGCGATGGCTGACCCGTTAAATAAAATTGTTGAAGCCGTAAAGCGAACACTTGAACGTACTCCTCCTGAGCTAGCAGCAGATATTGTTGACAGAGGAATAATGCTTGCAGGTGGAGGAGCTTTAGTAAGAGGCATTAGTGATTTACTTAGTCATGAGACTGGAATTTTCACTCACGTTGCTGATGATCCTTTGCTTTGTGTTGTAAATGGGTGTGGACAAGTACTTGAAGATTTCAAACGTCTCAGGAGAGTTGTAGACACTCCTGAATTTGCACGTTCAGCAGTAAAGGATTGATTTATGTCTCCACTCCTTTGGGGGGTGCATTTTCGTTGGCGCTATATCTGGCGTATTTTGCCATGGTTCCTCTTGCTCGGAACTTTGACTTTTATTAGATGGACAAAAGGTACTGGATATGCCGATTTTTATTCACTTATAAGTAGACCCTTTTGGCCTGGACCTTCTCAAAAAGAATGGATTCAATCAGGGTTTCGATTTGAGCAAGAGTCCAAGTTGAAGTTATTGGAGAAAGATAATTATCGTCTTCGTGAATTATTAGATCTTCAGAAATCTTTATCTAAAAATAGAATTTCAGCGGCTGTAATTGCTAGGACTACTTCGGGCTGGTGGCAACAATTAGAAATAAATAAAGGTGGGCTGGATGGTATATCTGTTGGGGATGCGGTACTTGGTCCTGGGGGATTACTAGGAAGAGTTCATAGTATTACTCCAACGACTTCAAGAATTAAGCTTTTAACCGATCAGAGTAGTCGTATAGGCGTTTGGGTTCCACGC
Source organism: uncultured Synechococcaceae cyanobacterium (assembly GCA_902634405.1). Classification (GTDB taxonomy): domain Bacteria; phylum Cyanobacteriota; class Cyanobacteriia; order PCC-6307; family Cyanobiaceae; genus CACPJY01. The sequence continues at coordinate 150,652 of CACPJY010000001.1, read as the reverse complement.
ATTAAGAAGCACGGGTTATTAATAGGCATAGGAACTAATAGGCCTCGAATGATTTTTCTTGATCAGGATTCAAAAGCTATCTCAGGTGACATTATTACCACTTCCCCAGCAAGTACTATTTTGCCTCCAAATATACTTGTAGGGATAATTAATTCTCTAGATATTCATTCATTACCTGAACCTCGTGCGTATATTCAATTGACTGCATCACCCCAAGCAATTGATTGGGTAATTGTTCAGAAATTCTGATGGTAAATCTTTATAAGCGGCCTATATGCCTGATCACCGGTTTACTCGTTCCATTGATAACTTTGGCCTCACCTAATTGGCTTTCTTTATCGGGCGTTGCACCTAATTGGTCGATTTTGTGGTTGTTACCTTGGGCAATGCTTAATGGACCCCTCTCTGCAGCCATAGCAGGCTTGCTTTTAGGACTTGCATTGGATGCATTGAATCTGGGCGGCGCTTCACACGCACCCGTTTTGTTTTTATTAGGACTTTGGTGGGGCAATGTTGCTCAAAGAGGCCCAAAAGTTGAGGGGAGTTTGAAACTTGGCTTACTTGCCTGGATAGGTAGTGTTTTCTTAGGATTTAGCATATGCATACAGATCTTCTTATTTAATAACGGTGCTCCTTTTGATGGATTCTTTGTCTGGGGACTGAATACTTTGCTCTCTAAAGCAATAATTACAGGTCTGCTTGCACCTATCGTCTCCTCATGGTTGTTACTGGCTTGGACTCGTCGGTAAAAGCCGCATTACAAAGTTAGTTTTTGAGTGATTATACTTAGGATAAAATTACTAATAAAAGCTTAAAAAAATAGAAAAAAGTTCTAATTTCATGCCTTTTAGCGACTTTTGATACATCGCGGAAGCTTATAGTTGATTTTCTTCATGAGGAAATGCGAATGCGTGGTGGAGGTTCATCGCAGCTTCAAAGCATTAATACTCCTATAAGGAAGACACCCTCTTCTTCTATTTTGGTTGTAGATGATGAACCCGCAGTTCTGCGGGTTTTGGTGACAAGGCTTGAATTAGCAGGTTATAAAGTTCTTTCAGCTGAAGACGGTGAAGAGGCCCTGGAGGTTTTCCATCGAGAGTCACCTGATTTGGTTGTTTTAGATGTAATGCTTCCTAAATTGGATGGCTTTGCAGTTTGTAGAAGATTGCGAGCTGAATCTTGTGTTCCGATTATTTTTTTAACAGCCCTTGAGGCGATCTCTGAACGCGTGGCAGGGTTAGATTTAGGAGCTGATGATTATCTTTCGAAACCTTTTAGCCCCAAAGAACTTGAGGTAAGGATTGCAACTATTTTGAGGAGGGTAGGACCTGGTTCGTCTGTTGCTGAGCAGCCTCGAGATATTCCAGTAGGGCAAGGCGTATTGAGAGTTGGGGATTTAGTTGTTGATACCAATAGGCGTCAAGTTAGTCGTGGAGGAGAGCGAATTGGACTTACTTACACTGAGTTCAGTTTGCTGGAATTGTTATTTAGGGAGCCAGGAAGAGTTGTGCCAAGAGCTGAGATATTGGAGCAGTTATGGGGATACCCTCCAAGAAGAGCTGCGGATTTGCGTGTAGTTGATGTTTATGTTGCACGACTGCGTGGAAAGTTAGAGCCAGATGCTCGAAATCCAGAATTAATTTTGACAGTTAGAGGTATCGGTTACGCATCTCAGAGAATGGGGGAATTCCCTTCAGCAATAGCCAGTTGAATAAGCCATTGGTGTAGGTACTCAAATTGAGCCTCTGCAGGCGAAGATGGGTAGGTTTGCATTGAATGTCTTGTCCGATCTTCGTGAGACTAGACTGGATAAGGCACTTGCCTTGAAAAATTTAGGTAAGGGACCTTATTCACTTAGTTTTGATGTCACTCATAAGTCTGCACAATTGCAGGCTGATCACAATGATCTGCCAAATGGTCAAGAACGTTTGGTGGAAGTTTCTGTTGCTGGTCGAGTAATGACTCGGAGAGTCATGGGTAAATTGGCATTTTTTACAATTGCTGATGAGTCAGGAGCTATTCAACTGTATTTGGACAAAGCAGCCTTGAATGAGGTCTCTTTGCGTGAAGAACCCCTTCCTTTTACTCAAATAACAACTCTTGTAGATTCTGGGGATTGGATTGGAGTGAAAGGAACCCTTCGGAGAACTGATCGTGGAGAGCTTTCAATAAAGGTTTCAGATTGGCAAATGCTAAGCAAATCCCTTAAGCCTCTTCCTGATAAGTGGCATGGATTGGCTGACGTTGAAACTCGTTATAGGCAGCGCTATTTGGATTTGATTGTTTCTCCTCAAACGCGAGAAACATTTAGAAGAAGAGCTTTAATGGTTAGTGCGATTCGCAGGTTGTTAGATTCCCGCGGTTTTTTAGAGATAGAAACACCTGTATTGCAATCTGAGCCAGGTGGAGCTGAAGCCAGACCTTTTGTTACCCATCACAACACTTTAGACCTTCCTCTTTATCTTCGTATTGCTACAGAATTGCATTTAAAGCGTCTAATTGTTGGAGGGTTTGAAAAGGTCTATGAACTAGGACGTATTTTCCGTAATGAGGGTATAAGTACACGTCACAATCCAGAATTTACGTCTGTAGAGATTTATCAAGCTTTTTCTGATTATGAGGGAATGATGGCACTCACTGAAGAATTAATTTCTTCAGTTTGCAAAGAGATTTGTGGCTCGACTAAGCTTTCCTATCAAGGGATTGAGATTGATTTCACGCCTCCATGGAGACGTTTTACAATGCATCAATTAGTTCATGATGCGACTGGATTGGATTTTCAAAAGTTTGGAAATGATCGAACGAGGGCTGCTTCCGAAATGGAAAAAATTGGGCTTGAAATATCGGATGCTTCAGACTCTGTTGGAAGATTGTTAAATGATGCCTTTGAGCAGGCTGTTGAATCGACTTTGATTCAGCCAACTTTTGTGCTTGATTATCCAATTGAGATATCACCTCTAGCTAGAAAACACAGAACTAAAGAGGGTTTGGTTGAGCGCTTTGAGCTTTTTATTGCTGGTAGAGAAACTGCAAATGCTTTTACTGAATTGATTGATCCTATTGATCAGCGTAAAAGGTTTGATTTGCAAGAAGCTCGACGTAAATCTGGAGACCTTGAGGCTCATGGAGTTGATGAAGATTTTTTAGATGCCTTAGAAGTAGGGATGCCTCCTACTGGCGGGCTCGGAATCGGAATTGATCGCTTGGTAATGCTGTTGACGGACAGTCCGTCAATACGTGATGTAATTGCATTTCCTCTTCTTCGACCTGATTTTTCTAAGAAATCTTCGTAATTGGCACCATGAAAGTGGATAATTGTTTAATTGGTATTGTCCTTTCTAATGAGTGGTGAGCGCGTAGGTTTCCGCTTCAAACACGCAGATGCGGTGGTCAAGCGCAATCCCCAGGGCCGATCAATGCGTGGCTGGGTGATGGAACCTGTTGAACAGACTACAAGCCGAGGCACCAAAATGCCTGCTTACAGAATTCGCTGGCGTGATAGTGAGCGGCCAGAAATCGTGCTGCAGCACATGCTTATAGCCGATCCTGACCCAACACCACCACCAGAGAATGTGAGTCTTGTTCCTCCGACCTGAAGATTAGTGTTTGATTTGATTCTTTTGCTTGAGTTCATTGAGCTCTTGTTCAGCATCAAACTGGGACCATCTTTTATCTAGTTCTATTTTTTCATTTTCAGATCTTCTGGAAAGGTTATAAAGCTCATGTTCGACTTTCTTGAAGCTTTTCCCTATTGCATCTAGCTCCGACCATAGTTGCTTTCCTTTTGCCATTAACTTTTCGATATGCTTTTCGGCCTGGTGTGCGAGATCAGTTTCTCCAGCTTGTTTCGCTCGTTTACACCTTGCTATCCAGTTTTTTAGGTTTTCCGCAATTTCAATCAGCTCGTTGCGCTTGATTTCTGATGAAGCTTGGATTTCTTTTCTTTTAATAATAAGAAAATTGTATCTATTTCTATGCTCGTCTTTTTTTAGAAGCAGGTCTTGGTATGGATTGTCTTTGAGAAATTCATCGAATTTTTCTTCAAGAAAACCTTCAAGTTCTTGAAACCATTGTTCAGGCATCTTTGCGAGGGGGGATAGTGATAATTGGATTTTCGATCTCTTGTTTTAAAGGGTTGATAGCACCTTCTTGAGAAATTATGACTAATTGAGTCAATTTGGCCAATGTTGCTTCAGGAAGATCAAGTGTGCCGATTTCATCAAATGTACCTCTATAGAGTTTTTTGAGATTGCGAATTAGTTTTTCTCTTTCAGATTTGAGAGTTTTCCTTTGAGCTTCTCTATTCATTTGTTTGTGGGATTTATTCAGGTTTGACCTATCTTGCTTCCTGAAATGGGGATCTAAAGATTTTTTAGCGCAGATTTAACTTCTCTAGCTGCTTGTTTGTTTTTTTCATCTTGTCGTTTGTCATGTAATTTTTTGCCTCGCCCTAAGCCAATAGTCAACTTTATCCATGAGCCTTTTAAATGTAAGTTCATTGGTATGAGAGTGAGTCCTTTTTTATCTAGTTGAGACTTGAGTTTATTTATTTCTTTGCGGTGAGCTAGAAGTTTGCGAACTCTCAAAGGGTCGTGGTTGAAAAATAGACTGGCGTGGTTATGAGGTGAAATGTGAACGTTATGGAGCAGCAACTCTCCTTTTCTTATTAAGCAGAATCCATCTCTTAGGTTCGCTTGTCCAGCTCTAATTGATTTGACTTCTGTTCCTAGAAGTTCGATACCTGTTTCTACGGTTTCAAGGATTTCATACTGATGACGAGCTAGTCGATTATCTGCGAGAAGACTTTTACTGCCGTCATTTTTCTTAGAGCGTCCCTTTTTATGTTCTTTTTTCGTCATGTTGAGTTAAGTCTTTTCAGACCATATATAAGGTCGGTACCCTTTCATCATGGCAATAGTCTCTTCTAATCAAGGTAAGGTCCAGTCTTTCCCTCACAAGGAAAAGACTGGAGTTCTGAATGCAATTCCTCTAGAAGAAGAATTGATGTCTTCTGGGGAGGATCAGTTAAGGCCGAAATGTTTAGATGATTTCATAGGGCAGACTGAATTAAAGCAAGTTCTTGGGATTGCAGTAAAAGCTACTCGCGTGAGAGGAGATGCCCTTGACCATGTTTTGTTTTACGGGCCTCCAGGTCTTGGTAAAACCACAATGGCTCTTGTTCTAGCTGAAGAACTTGGTGTGAGTTGTCGAATTACTAGTGCTCCAGCTTTAGAAAGACCTCGAGACATAGTTGGACTTCTAGTGAGTCTCAAACCAAAGGATTTGCTTTTTATCGATGAGATTCACAGACTCACGCGTGTCGCTGAAGAACTTCTGTACCCTGCGATGGAAGATCGTCGCCTTGATTTGAATGTAGGGAAAGGAACTACGGCTCGGATTAGGACACTGGACCTTCCTCCTTTTACTTTGGTAGGCGCCACTACTAAAGCTGGTGCACTTAGCTCACCATTGAGAGATAGGTTTGGTCTTATTCAGAGACTTTCTTTTTATGACCTTGATGCACTCAGTCTCATTGTTGCAAGATCAGCTTCTTTGTTAAAGATGAGCCTTACATCTAAAGCATCTTTAGAGGTTGCCCGTCGATGTAGAGGCACTCCAAGGATTGCTAATCGATTACTGAGGAGAGTTAGAGATTTTGCGGCGGTTCATGGTCAAAAAACGCGAATAGATGATTGTTTGGTTAATGATGCATTGAGTGTTCATAAGGTTGATAGCAGAGGCTTGGATTCATCGGATAGGCGATTTTTGAGATTGCTACTTGAAACTTATGGAGGTGGACCTGTAGGAATCGAGACTTTGGCAGCCGCTTTGGGAGAAGATATAGCAACTCTTGAGTGTGTTGTTGAGCCATTTTTATTGCAATTAGGCTTTCTTTTAAGAACTAAGCGCGGTCGAGTGGTGTCGGATGCTGGAAGGAAGCATCTTGGATGTTCTGGATCTGAATGATTCGCTTGTTCTTTATGGAGAAAAAGTTGTTTTTTCTATCCATGTTGTTAATGCTCGTATGGTGTTTTTTTTGTGGAGACTTAAAAGTGGTCGAAGCAATGCCTTTAAATCGAGAAACTGTTGCCAGTACTTTGTACCTAAAATTTGGATTGAAAGAGAGTTCAATTGCAACTGAACAAATAGATTCGAAGCAAGTCCTACAAGATTGGCCTGAGGAGGGGGGAGATTTATTCATTTGTGCAACTGATTTTTGTAATCAGGCTTTAGGTGCTTATCAACAGAATGACTTGGATAAGGCTGAAGTTGTCTTGAGACACTTGATTAGTGTCTATCCGATGTGCGCTGAGGGTAGAGCTGTATTAACAGCGTTATTGTGGAGAAAGGGTTTTGAAGGGGAAGCTAAAAGTAATTGGGCTGCTGTTGAAGGACTTGATAGGAGATATGGAGATCTTGATTGGCTCTTAAATACCAAGGGTTGGCCTTTGAGGTTATCTCTAGATCTGATGAACTTTCTCCATGCTCAGGACTCATGACAAACCCTGATTCCTGGCAAGAGAAATTACATGATTACTTGCCAGAATTAATTGAAATCCGAAGGCATTTGCATTCTCATCCTGAGCTGAGTGGTCATGAGCATGAGACTGCAGCATTAGTAGCAGGTGAGCTTAGAAAGTATGGATGGCGCGTTGATGAGGGAGTAGGTCGGACTGGCATTGTTGCAGAGCTGGGGCCTGTGAAAGGTCCATTTGTTGGTTTACGTGTTGATATGGATGCTCTTCCGATTGAAGAAAGGACTGGATTGCCTTATTCCTCTAAAAGGCAAGGGGTTATGCATGCTTGTGGCCATGATTTACATGTTGCTGTGGGATTAGGAGTGGCCAAAATTTTGGCTGATGAAAATAAGTTGCCTATGGGCGTGAGATTGTTATTTCAACCAGCTGAAGAGATTGCTCAAGGTGCTAGTTGGATGAGAGAAGATGGCGCAATTCAAAGATTAGAAGCTCTCTTTGGTCTTCATGTTTTCCCTGAATTGAAAGTAGGAACGATTGGGGTGAGAAACGGCAGCCTTACTGCAGCTGCTGGTGAGATTCAAATTGAGATTTTGGGAGAGGGAGGCCACGGGGCTAGGCCACATCAAGCAATAGATGCAATATGGGTTGCGGCAAGAGTAGTTAGTGGCCTTCAGGAGTCGATCAGTCGCTGTTTAGACCCTTTAAGCCCCGTTGTGGTGAGTTTTGGCAGGATTGAAGGTGGCAAGGCCTTTAACGTTATTGCAGATCGAGTAAAGCTTTTAGGAACGGTGAGATGCTTGGATTCTTCCTTACACAAATCATTGCCAATTTGGATAGAGGACACAGTTAAAAGTATTTGTTCTTCTTTAGGTGCGAAAGCTTCAGTTAGATATAGATGTATTGCTCCTCCTGTTTACAACGATCCTGAGTTGACATCAATAGTATCTAGGTGTGCAGTAGAGCTACTTGGACCTGACTGTGTTATTTATCTTGAGCAACCCTCCTTAGGAGCGGAGGATTTTGCTGAATTTTTGCAAGAAGTTCGTGGCACTATGTTTCGCTTGGGTGTAGCAGGAACGGAAGGTTGCTCTCCGTTACATAATGGGACTTTTTCATTACACGAAGACAGTCTAGAGGTGGGGATTAAGGTTCTAGTATCTACTCTACTTAAATTTATGGATAACCACTGCAAATAGATTGATGATTAACTTCAATAAAGTATTTTTAGCATTGACTTTCCCTGCCTTAGTTTTCTTAGGTTGTTTTGGATTTATTCAGCGTGAGGGCAGCTCTAGAGTTAAAGCCATGCCTGCTTTTGCAGTTGGTATTGGCTTAATTTTTTATAATGAAGCTAGCCGCAAATCAAGAAGGAAAAGGCTTTTGGATCAATTAAGATTAAATATCAGTGAGAAAAAGAAAAAGTAGGTTGTAATTCGCAATTATTTTTTGTCTCCAGTCTCGCTTCAGCACAGAGCTTACTTATTTCATGAAAAATGTTTTCATATTGTGAAATCTATCAAGATTTAGCTGTCTCTAAATGAATAGAAAGAAGTTTTCAGCTTGAAATCGAGCTACATTTCTATCATCACTAGGGGTGCCCTTCATTTTTTTGGATGGCTGAGATCACACCCTCTGAACCTGATCCGGTTGAAGCTGGCGAAGGGAAGTGAATCGCGTGATCTTTGGTTTTAAACCCCTGAACTTTGCTTACATCTAGATCATGCGCAGTTCTTGGATTGCTTCTCGTAAGGGAATGCCAAATGTTTCTCAAATGCACTTCGCTCGAAAGGGTGTTGTCACTGAAGAGATGAAGCATGTTGCCAGAAGGGAGAACCTTCCTTCATCTCTTGTGATGGAAGAGGTGGCACGTGGAAGAATGATTATTCCTGCAAACATTAATCATCCCAACTTGGAGCCAATGGCTATAGGTGTTGCTTCTAAATGCAAAGTCAATGCAAATATAGGTGCTTCTCCAAATGCTAGTGATGTTAATGAAGAGTTGAAGAAGCTTCATCTGGCAGTGAAGTATGGCGCTGACACGGTGATGGATCTTTCTACTGGAGGAGTGAATTTGGATGAGGTGAGAACTGCGATTATTAATGCTTCATCAGTCCCCATCGGAACAGTCCCCGTTTATCAAGCTCTTGAGAGCGTTCATGGGTCAATTGAAAAACTTTCAGAAGATGACTTTTTGAACATTATCGAAAAACATTGTCAGCAGGGTGTTGATTATCAGACTATTCATGCAGGTCTATTAATTGAACACCTCCCAAAGGTTAAGGGCCGACTTACGGGAATTGTCAGTCGAGGAGGAGGGATACTTGCTCAGTGGATGTTGCAGCATCACAAACAGAATCCTTTGTTTACTCGTTTTGACGATATTTGTGAGATTTTTAAAAAGTATGATTGTGCTTTTTCACTAGGTGATTCATTACGTCCTGGGTGTCTACACGATGCTTCTGATGAGGCGCAATTGGCAGAATTAAAAACGCTGGGGGAGCTTACTCAGCGTGCTTGGGAGCATGATGTTCAAGTCATGGTTGAAGGACCAGGTCATGTACCAATGGACCAGATTGAATTCAATGTCCGGAAGCAAATGGAAGACTGCGCAGAGGCTCCATTTTATGTTTTAGGTCCATTGGTAACAGATATTGCTCCTGGCTATGACCACATCACTAGTGCTATTGGTGCGGCGATGGCAGGTTGGTATGGGACGGCAATGCTTTGTTATGTAACACCTAAAGAGCATTTGGGTCTTCCAAACCCAGAAGATGTGAGGGAGGGCCTAATCGCTTACAAAATAGCTGCACATGCTGCTGATATTGCACGTCACCGCCCTGGGGCTAGAGATCGGGATGATGAATTAAGTCGTGCTCGATATGCTTTTGATTGGAATAAGCAGTTTGAAATCTCCTTGGATCCAGATAGGGCACGCGAATATCATGATGAAACATTACCTGCTGATATTTATAAACAAGCTGAGTTTTGCTCAATGTGCGGACCTAAGCATTGCCCAATGCAGACGAAAATTACGACTAAAGAATTAGAAGAGCTTGAGGAAGTTTTAAAGATTAAGCAAAAAACTTAAATCTTTAAAAGTTTAATTGGCTATGAAGTTCTTCTGAATTCGCTAAAAACTTTTTATTTTATAGGAAACCTAAAAAAATATTATTGCATACCTCTGCTTAATTCTTCTCTGAACCATCTTATAGTCAACTCTAGTCCTTGCTCAAGGGAGATAGATGGCTTCCATTTTAGTTCTTTCTCAGCAAGTGTAATTAAGGGTCTTCTCCTGAGCGGATCATCTTTGGGAAGTGGCTTGTAGATAAGTTTCAGGTTTGGGTTGATAGTTTGACGAATTCGTTCAGCGAGATCCCTAATAGTAAATTCCTCTGGATTCCCAATATTTATAGGCCCAATATAGTTTCCATTCATTAGACAAATCATGCCTTCTATTAGATCATCTACAAAGCAGAATGATCTTGTTTGACTTCCGTCTCCGTAAAGAGTTAACGATTCTCCTGTTAATGCCTGCATTATAAAGTTACTAATCACTCTTCCATCTTTCGGAAGCATTCTAGGACCATATGTATTAAATATTCTCATTACTCTTACTTCAGTGCCATGCATTCTTTTATAGTCAAAACAAAGTGTTTCAGCGATTCGTTTGCCTTCGTCATAGCAACTTCTTATCCCAAATGTATTTACTGAACCTCTATAACTTTCTGGTTGAGGGTGAACTTCTGGATCCCCATATACTTCACTTGTACTTGCTAATAATAGTCTTGCTCCTACTCTTCTTGCGAGTCCAAGCATATTGTATGTACCTAGAAAACTTGTTTTAGCAGTTTTAATTGGATTGTCTTGATAGTGTACTGGTGAAGCTGGACAGGCAAGGTGCCAAATTCTATCAACTTCAAGTCTTATCGGCTCGGTTACATCATGTCTGATTAGCTCAAAATGTGGATGGCTTATCCATCTTTCAAGATTTAATTTTCTACCTGTAAAATAGTTATCAATACAAATTACTTCCTCTCCTGAGTTCATCAACCTATCCACAAGATGAGAGCCAAGGAAACCCGCTCCTCCTGTAACAAGATTTCTATATTTTTTTGAATGATTATCCATTAACTTTATTGTGAGAAGTTTGATTTAATCGATTCATATTTTCTGTTCCATTTAACAAACTTTTTTATCTTAAGACTTTAAGGTGTACGCAGGGTCTTTGATGTCTGAGTACACCTTATTGCGTTTAGGGGTAAATTATCCAATCGATTTGTTTAATAGGTTGCTGGCAACAGCTAGCACGTTGTCCACGGTGAAGCCAAACTTTTCCATACATGTTCCACCTGGAGCAGAAGCTCCAAAGCGATTCATGCATATGTTTTCACCATCAAGGCCGATATATTTATGCCATCCAAAACTTCCCGCTGCTTCAACAACTATTCTTTTGCGAACTGAGTTTGGTAATACTTCTTTTTTGTATTCATCGCTTTGCTCTTCAAATAGCTCAATACAGGGCATTGAAACAACCCTGACTTTGTGACCTTCCTGGGAAAGTTTGGCTGCTGCTTGTACGCATAGGTCAAGTTCGCTTCCAGTACCGATAAGAATCAGGTCTGGATTTCCTTGGCAATCTTCGAGTACATAGCCGCCAAGAGCGACTTTGTCTATAGATGAGTTGCTTTGGTTAGGCATGCCTTGTCTGCTGAGGCATAAAGCACTCGGTCGCTGGCGATTTTCAATGGCTAGCTTGTAGGCGCCACTTGTCTCATTGCCATCTCCTGGACGGAATACAAGCATATTTGGAATTGCCCTCAGAGATGGGATCGTTTCAATTGGTTGGTGAGTGGGGCCATCTTCTCCAACTCCTATTGAGTCATGGGTTAAGACATAGATCACACCTAATTCGCTTAACGCTGATAGGCGCATTGACCCTCTCATGTAGTCCGCAAAAACAAGAAAGGTTCCGCCATATGGAATTAATCCACTGTTGTGGTATGCGATCCCATTAAGGATTGCGGCCATCCCATGTTCACGTACACCAAAGTGTAGATAACGTTTTTCAGGAGTTTCTGGTTGAAAAGAACCAGTTTCCCCTTTGATATCTGTGTAATTGGAGTGAGTAAGGTCCGCAGAACCTCCAATGAGCTCTGGAAGATTTGGGCCAAGTGAACCTAAGCAAATTTGGGAGTGTTTTCTAGTTGCCAGCCCTTTGTCATCAGGTGTGTAAGTCGGTAGATCTTGATCCCAGTTTTGAGGTAACTCACCCCTTAACATCCTTTCAAATTCTTCAGCTTCTTTGGGATATTTTTTTCTGTAATCTTTTAGGGTGTTATTCCAGTTGGCCTCGAGACTTGCGCCACGATCAATGGCTTGGCGATAGTGCTCATAAGATTCTGCTGGGATTTCAAAAGGTGCATAGTTCCATTCAAGTTGTTTTCTAGTTAGTGCGGCTTCTTCTTCTCCAAGAGGAGCACCGTGAACTCCAGCGGTATCACTTTTATTTGGTGCTCCATAGCCAATGGTTGTGGTTATCTTGATAATTGAGGGCTTATCTGTAACTTTCTTTGCAGCTTCTATAGCTTTTGCTATTGCATTTACATCCTGATTACCATCCGCAACATGTTGTACATGCCAGCCATAAGCTTCATACCGTTTTAGAACATCTTCTGTAAATGAAACATCTGTTCGACCATCAATTGTTATGTGATTATCGTCATAAAGCGCAATGAGTTTTCCTAGTTTGAGGTGACCTGCTAGTGAACAGGCTTCACTTGATACACCTTCCTGATTGCATCCGTCTCCCATGATCACATAGGTGTAGTGATCTACTATTGATGCATCTGTCTTGTTGAATTTTGCTGCTAAATGAGCTTCTGCAATAGCAAGCCCTACTGCATTTGAGATTCCTGCACCTAACGGACCTGTAGTTACTTCTATACCCGCTGTTTCAAAAGTTTCAGGGTGTCCTGGTGTTTTAGATCCCCATTGCCTGAATTGTTTTATATCTTCAATGCTTACAGAGTCATAACCAGTGAGATGTAGAAGTGCATAAATGAGCATGCAACCATGACCGGCTGAAAGAACAAACCGATCACGGTTAAACCACTTTGGATTTTTTGGATTGTGACTGAGGAATCTGTCCCAAAGGGTATAGCCCATTGGAGCACAACCCATTGGCAAGCCTGGATGGCCGCTATTGGACTTGTTTACGGCATCTACGGCGAGCATTCGAATGCTGTTGATGCAGAGTTTGTCTAGGGAGGCAGTCGCAGCGACCATTTTAATTAAGTAGTGAGTCGGGAATTCAGAAGGATGTTCTTCGCAAGAATGATTTACTGCATTTTGCGAAAAGCGAGGCAAACGTTATGCCCTCCAAATCCAAATGAATTGGAGAGCACCATTCTTAATTTTTGTTCTCTTGCAGCATTGGGAACGTAGTCCAGATCACAGGCTGGGTCTGGTGTGGTGTAGTTAATAGTTGGAGGAACTAAATCATGATTGAGGGCAAGGACGCAAGCAACAGCTTCTATGCCTCCAGATCCTCCAAGAAGATGCCCAGTCATGGATTTTGTAGAACTCACAGGGATTTGATGGGCTCTATCTCCAAGGACGGTTTTTATGGCAGATGTTTCATTGCTGTCATTAGCTGGAGTACTGGTGCCGTGAGCATTGATGTAATCGACCTCTGACGAATCTAGTTGACCGTCTTGTAGTGCAAGACGTATTGCCTCAGCTCCACCAATTCCTCCAGGACTTGGTGCTGTTATGTGATGAGCATCGCAGGTTGTTCCATAGCCAATAATTTCAGCATGGATGTTTGCACCTCTAGATGTTGCATGTTCTAAGGATTCAAGAATTAGTACCCCTGACCCTTCGCCGATTACAAATCCATCTCTTTCAGCATCAAAAGGCCTGCTTGCTTCTGAAGGATTGCTGTTGTTAAAAGAAAGAGCCTTAGCACTAGAAAAGCCAGCTACTCCTAATGGAGTAATGCTTGCTTCAGCCCCTCCGCAAACCATTGCCTCAGCTTTTCCTAGTTGGATGAGACGAAAAGCATCTCCAATTGCATTAGATCCTGCAGCGCATGCAGTAGCGACAGCTGAGCTAGGCCCTTTTGCACCCAATGCAATTGCCGCAAGACCTGAAGCCATGTTTGGGATCATCATTGGCACAGTGAAAGGACTCACGCGATTGGGACCTTTTTGATCTAGAACATGAGCCTGGGTTTCCATAGTTAGGAGACCACCAACCCCAGAGCCAATAATTACACCAATTTTAGAAGCATTGGATTCGTTAATAATTAGACCAGAGTCTTTGAGGGCTTCTTTTGCAGCAGTTACCCCAAACTTGGAGAACCTATCCCATCTCTTTGATTCTTTTGGTTCGAGAATCCCTGTTGGATCAAATTTTTTGACCTCTGCTGCAAATCGACATGCATGTCCTGAGGCATCAAAGAGGCTAATGGCCTCCACACCGTTCCGCCCAGTTCTTAGACCATCGAAATAGTCACTGACTGTATTGCCTATAGGCGTAATCGCGCCGAGGCCAGTGACCACAACGCGACGAAGACCATTCACCATTTTGACCCTCAGGCTTGTTTTTCTTCTATGTATTTGACGGCATCTCCGACTGTGGCGATGCCTTCAGCTGCCTCGTCAGGGATTTCTATGTCAAAGGCCTCTTCGAGTGCCATGACCAGTTCAACTGTATCCAGGGAGTCTGCCCCTAGATCATTTTGAAAGTTTGATTCTGCTTTAACTTCTCCGGGTTCGACGCTGAGTTGCTCTGCAACGATCGAACGGACTTTTTCAAGGGTCGCTTCCTGTGACATAACTGAGATATCAAGACGAGGCATCCTACGAGTTGGAGGGAAGGAGTTAACAACAGTGACGGCTGAAGCCAAAATTTGCCACAAGATGACAAATGCCGGTTAGTTTTTATACATTCGTTTTGTTCCGGATCGGGTTCATGTCCCACGCCGTCAAGATCTACGACACCTGCATTGGTTGCACTCAGTGCGTCAGGGCTTGCCCTCTTGATGTACTTGAAATGGTGCCCTGGGATGGCTGTAAAGCCGCTCAGATAGCCTCATCTCCCCGCACTGAAGATTGTGTTGGTTGTAAGCGTTGTGAAACTGCTTGCCCAACTGATTTCCTTAGCATCAGGGTTTATTTGGGCGATGAAACTACACGCAGCATGGGCCTCGCATATTGATTCTGAGAATTTGCTTTTGGCAATTTCTTTATAGGATCAATAAAAATGAGCTCAGCCCGGCGCTTGTCGGGCTTTTATATGTGCGGAATAGTTGCAGTCATTGGCTCTAGAGAGGCAGCACCACTGCTTTTAGAGGGTCTACGACAATTGGAATATCGCGGGTATGACTCTGCTGGTATTGCAACTGTTAATATCAGCACGTCTACATGTCAGGGAACCCTGACATGTAGACGTGCTCAAGGCAAGCTTGGAAATCTTTCGTTGAAAGTTGAATCCAAGGGTTCCCCTGGTCATATAGGCATAGGCCATACTCGATGGGCTACTCATGGCAAGCCAGATGAACTGAATGCTCATCCTCATAGAGATACTTCCGGTGAGATTGCAGTTGTTCAAAATGGAATTATTGAGAATTACAGAGGTTTGAGGGAATTTTTAGAACAAGAAGGTGTCGAGTTTGTTTCGGAAACTGATACAGAGGTCATTCCTCATCTCCTTTCTTTGGAGCTTGATCTACTTCAGCAAGATGGGACTAGTCCTAGTAGATCAATGTTTTTAAAAGCAGTACAGAGCGTGCTTTTAAAACTCAAAGGGGCATATGCAATTGCTGTTGTTTGGTCAAAAACACCTGATGCTTTAGTTGTCGCAAGGAAGGAAGCCCCTTTATTAATTGGTTTTGGAGAAGGAGAATTTCTGTGTGCCAGCGATACACCTGCTTTAGCAGGCTTTACCCGAACAATTCTGCCTATGCAAAATGGAGAAGTGGGTTTGTTAACCCCTTTGGGTATAGAGCTGTATAACGAAAAAGGGGTCAGGCAAGAACGTAACCCTTCTTTATTAAGCACTTTTGATCATGTAGTTGATAAGAGAAATTTTCGTCATTTCATGCTTAAAGAAATTCATGAGCAGTCAGAAACAGCTGAATTATGGGTATCAAGGCATTTACCAATAGGCCTTCCTCTTGATACCCCTGTTGCTTTGCCCTTTGAAGATTCTTTTTATGATGGTATTGAAAGAATTCAAATATTGGCTTGTGGGACTAGTCGTCATGCAGGGATGGTAGGTGCTTATTTGTTGGAGCAATTTGCAGGGATTCCTACAACAGTTTTTTATGCCAGTGAATTTCGTTATGCCCCTCCTCCTTTAGCACCTAATACTTTGACCATTGGAGTAACTCAGTCAGGTGAAACTGCTGACACACTTGCTGCGATGTCTATGGAGGCTGAGAGGAGAAATGCATATGCCGATCCTGCTTTTGCTTCTCGTCAACTTGGGGTTACTAACCGACCCGACAGTTCTTTAGCTAGGCAAGTTTCAAATGTTTTGGATATAGGTGCAGGAATCGAAGTAGGGGTTGCTGCCACTAAAACTTTTTTAGGGCAGTTGCTAGCTTTTTATGGCCTTTCATTAATGTTTGCTGCTCGTCGTCGAAGCAGATCATCTCAAGAGATTTTGAAGGTTATAGATGAATTAAGAGAGGTTCCCAAACATCTAAGAAACTTAATTGAGCTTCATGACGAACTTTCGGAAACTCTTTCGCATCGATTCGCGGATACGAAGGATGTGATTTTTCTGGGGAGGGGCATTAACTATCCCATTGCTTTAGAAGGAGCCTTGAAGCTTAAAGAAATTAGTTATATTCATGCAGAGGGATATCCTGCTGGAGAGATGAAGCATGGTCCTATTGCTTTACTCGATCCAAGAGTCCCAGTTATTTCTATTGCTATTCCAGGGTTGGTTTTTCAGAAGGTTTTAAGCAACGCACAAGAGGCAAAAGCGAGGGATGCAAAATTAATTGGTGTAGCCCCTAAGGGACCAGATACTGACCTTTTTGATGCTCTTTTACCTTTGCCAGAAGTGAGTGAATTGGTTAGTCCTCTTCTCTCAGTCGTTCCAATGCAGCTCTTGAGTTATCACATAGCTGCACATAGGGGTCTGGATGTAGACCAGCCAAGAAACCTCGCGAAAAGTGTAACCGTTGAATAATTTCAACTAGAAATTATCTTGTCAGCTCTTTGATAGCGATCTTCAAAACGGACTATGTCATCTTCGCCCAGATAAGCCCCACTTTGTACTTCGATTAATTGCATTGGCATTCGACCTGGATTAGTGAGCCGATGCTTGCACCCAAGAGGGATGTATGTACTTTGGTTTTCTCCAATTAACTCTTTCGATCCATCACGTTCTACCAAGGCAGTTCCTTTTACGACAATCCAATGCTCAGCTCTGTGATGATGCATTTGAAGGGAGAGGCTAGCGCCTGGTTTTACTTCAATACTCTTAACTTGCCAGCGACTTCCTTCAACAATGCTCGTGTAGTGACCCCAAGGGCGATAGATTTTTCTATGGGCTTTACCTTCTGAACTCCCTGTTTGTTCAAGTTTTTGAACGATAGTTTTGACTTCTTGTGCATGACCCCGCTCGGCAATCAAAACAGCATCATCTGTTTCTACAACAACAAGATTTTGTAAACCTAAACCAACAATTAGACGATTTTCGCTGCGGAAATAACAGTTTCTACTCTTTTCGCTGATTACACGACCTCTGATTACATTGCCATCTTGATTGTGAGGAGCGGTTTCCCATAAGGCGTTCCAGCTTCCTACATCATTCCATCCTGCATGAAGTGGTAAGACAGTTCCTAGAGATGTTTTCTCCATAACAGCTACATCTATAGCGACATTGGGGCAATTGGTAAAAGCTTCGCGTTCAAGTCTAAGGAAGTCCAAATCTGTCTCTTCTTGATCTAATGCAGCTCTACAGCAACTCACTACTTCTGGAACTAAGCGTTCAAGCTCACTAAGGATTGCACTTGCTTTGAATAAGAAAATCCCACTGTTCCATGAGAAACGACCATCGGTAAGAAACTTTTCCGCAGTTGCTTGATTGGGTTTTTCTACAAACCTTGCAATCGGTACCCCTTGATTGCTTTTTGCTTGAAGTGTCTCCGACGCTTCTATATAGCCATAGCCAGTTTCAGCTTTTGTGGGCACAATCCCAAAAGTAACTAGGCGTCCTTCTTCCGCGGACCTTCTACCCGCTTCTATTACCTCACGAAAAGCTTTTTCATCCTTGATTAAATGGTCGGCGGAAAGAACTAAAAGGAGAGGATCATCGCCTTGTTCCGTCACTGATAAAGCCGCAACTGTGATTGCAGGTGCAGTATTCCTTCCTATTGGTTCCAGCAGAATCCCTTTTGGATCAACTCCTATTTCTCTCATTTGTTCTGCAACTATGAAGCGATGGTCTTCATGGCAAATCAATAAAGGATCTGAAAGTTTTTCGATTCCTTTTAGTCTCTGTTGTGTTTGCTGGAGCAATGTTGACTGTTGATTCCCAGCCAATGCCCAATATTGCTTTGGATAGCTTGCTCTAGATAATGGCCAGAGACGTGTGCCAGTCCCTCCACAAAGAATCACAGGCACAAGAAGACTATTAAGGTTCACTTTGAGAGCTCCAACCCTTTAAGAATCGCGTAGTCTGCTTTTAATGTCGATCTTCATAGGTCAAGTAGTCCAGGTGGCGGAGATACTTTTAACCATCTTTCCTTGATATTGATCTGAGGAACAATTTCTTTTACGAATGGGACGAGAATTTTTTTTCCGTTATTTTTTTCTATTTCAAGTAAGTCATTGCCTGCACTTGCCAGTCCAACAACTTTTCCAATGGAATCGTCATTGTCTACTAACTTTGCTTCTAGTCCCACCAAATCCATTAGGTGAAATTCGTCTTCTTGCAAGTTTGGTCGACTATTTGAAGGTACCAGTAGCTTTTTCCCTATCAGTGCTTCGGCTGAATTGCGATCGTCCACTCCGGCAAACCTAACTATATAAAGATTTTTCCCTGGCATTGCTCTTCCTGAAACTAGCTCGATTTCATGAGGCTCTTCATGATTATGTTGAAGCCATCGTTTGCCAGAATTGGTGAACCTTTCTGGGAAGTCACTTGATGGGTTTACTCGGATTTCTCCTTTTAAGCCCTGAGCACTAACTATTTTCCCTACAGTTAACCACTCTTGATTCATTGCCATTTTCGTTCAATTGGCTTGGATTATGACTACTTTTGGTTTAAGTTTCACTCTATGGACACTTCTTTAGAAAAGATTTTGCCTGGTTCGACCGTAACGGTGAATGATTTACGTTCGATCTATAATGGTTATACTGGCTTTGTTCAAAGAATTAGTGGTGACAAGGCAGCTGTATTATTTGAGGGAGGAAATTGGGATAAGTTGATTACTATTCCAATAAAGGATTTGCTCTTGGCTTGATTTTTTAAAATTGTAGATTTGTTTTGAGATAATTTTTATAAAAGATTTTCATTCGAAAGGTTGTGGAGTTTGTTAAGGGCAGCATTTTGCTCCGCTTCCTTTCTTGAGCCTCCCCAACCATGTCCAGCTAATTTTTCATTTAACCATACCTCACAAAAGAATCTGTTCTTGTCCCCATGCTGCTTATTTATCTCTTCAGTTTTATATTGTGGAAGATTTAGATTATGTGACTGACTCCATTCTTGAAGGGCAGATTTAGAGTTGTAATTTTGAGGATTATTTAAGAAGTCTTTACTGGTTTTTTGCCAATGTGGAGCAAGCCAAAGATCTATTGGATCAAGGCTTTCCGAGAATTCATAGATGGCACCAATTAGTGCTTCAGTAGCTTCAGCATGAATAGTTTTTTTAGCTGCTAGGTCTTCTTTAGCCTTCGAGCTGATAAGAAGAGCATCCTCTATCTTTATTAATTCTCCTAAGTCTGCAAGCCATTTATCACTAACCAATTGCGCACGTAGGCTTGAGCGTTGTCCTACATTCATTTGAGGGAAGTTCTTCTCAATAAATTCAGAGGCAGCCAAACGTAAAACTGCATCTCCTAGAAATTCCAAACGTTCATGATTAATTGATGTTTGAGCTGAAGTATGTGTTAGAGCTTCATCAAAAGCAGAGAAATTCTTGGACCCTATATTTTTTTCATTTATATTAAGCGTTTTGTATATATTTATCCTTTTCAACAGCTCTTTTAGTTGGTTGATTCTTTGTTTTGAAATTTTTCGATTCACATTTGGTTTCATTTTCTTTATCAAAGAGGATTCAACTCTAGATTTAGGTTTTAGCTTGAAATGGAATCTTTAGTCCTAAATAGTAAATAAAATGGATGTGAAAGTAGGTTGTAAGCCGGGTTCTGTTCACCATCCACGAGGAGGTGGGTGATCATCTATCTGGGACTGTCGTTACCGACAGCCTCGAGCGGTTCATTTATGGAACTAGACAAATGGTCAGTCGTTGTTCCTCACCTTGCTCCCAGCCGGGGTTTACCTAGCCAGCACCTCTCGATACTGCTGGTGCGCTCTTACCGCACCTTTGCACCCTTGCCTGTTCTTTGAAGGAGACCTCCCAAGTCATTGGCGGTGTGTTTCTGTGGCACTATCCTCACGGTTGCCCGCACTGGGCGTTACCCAGCAAGCTTGACCATTAGGGAGCCCGGACTTTCCTCAAAGGAATCTTTGTTTACCATTTGGCAAAAAGATTGCTTTGCGATCACCTCCCCTACTTTCAAAGTCCATAATGCACGTGGGGATACTTATTTTCAATGGGGCTGTAGCTCAGCTGGATAGAGCGACGGTTTCCTAAACCGTAGGTCGTGGGTTCGAGTCCCGCCAGCCCCGTAAATCCAACAATTTATATATTTGTGGCGGTACTACATCTGGAGGGGCTAGGCAATTCTCACACTGCCGCTAGCGTTGTATCAGTGAAACAGTCTCCATGACACAGCTTCACGATTTGAGGCTTCGCCTACTGGTTCAACAGGAAAGCGAAAACATTGCCAATTCTCAAACATCGGATTTGGACCTTTCTGTGGTTCAAGCACGTTGTCTTTGTTGGTTGGCTTTATTGGCTGAGGCGCATGAAGATCAGGCCAGCGATGCTGAGCGACGTGGTGACACTGAGCAAGCAATGGGTTGGTTCGCTGATTCGATGCGTCTTAGAGATGTTATTCAAGTTGTTACGACCATTGAGATCCCTCTCCCTGACAACTCAGATGGTGAAGATGCTGAAGATGGATCTTCGACTGATCCCCCTTTAGCGGCTTAGAAGATGTAATGATAGGGATTGCGCTATAGGGGACTCCTGTGCCTGAAGAGCCTTGTCAATGCCCTGACTGCCAAAGGTTTTACCATGAGCATGATCGCTTAATCAGGGAATTCCCAACCTTGCGTCAACAACAAGAGCAAAGTTGGGCAGCCTTGCAATCTTTTAGAACACTCGCAGGGCGTGTCATAGAAGATCTGAACAAGCAAAGTAACTTTGCTTGTTCAGGGAAAGATCCTTCTTTGGCTAAAACCACTGATAGTTCTGTTCAGGATCAAGCTGATTCCTTGCATCAAGCTATTTCAGACCTTGAGACTATAAATGCCCACCTTTTTTCTATAGAAGCCTTAATGGAAAGAATTTTTGAAGTGAGGGTGCCAGAAGAAGTCGAGCGAAAATTCCGAGAATTGGCTGGTGAATTGGCTCCAGATCCTCTTAATGCAGATAGATTAAGGCTTAATCGTTTATTACATCAAACTCCAGATCTGCCAGACAGAAGTTAGCTTTAGAATGATTCTGAAAAAGAATCTTTCATTGTTGTTTTAGGAGATATCACAAGAAATTTCTACAGGAAGAGGTTTTACTTTCCAAATAGATTCACAATATTCACGAATTGAGCGATCTGATGAGAAGAAGCCGGACCTTGCTGTATTAAGAAGTGACATGCGATTCCATTCGGTTCTGTTAGCCCATGCTCTGCTTACACTGTCTTGGGCTCTTAGATAATCGGCAAAATCTGCCATCACGAAAAAGGGATCGTTCCCTTGTAAATTGTCGAGAATTGGTTGGAAAATATCTGTATCTCCATTACTAAAGTGTCCTAGCTTAATCAGTCGAAGTGATTCTGAAAGTTCAGGAAATGAGTTGATAAATTTCTTCGGTTCATAACCAGAATTTTGTAAGGACATTATTTCTGATTCGGTTTTCCCGAAAAGGAAAAAGTTGTCTTCGCCAACCCTTTCGCGAATTTCAATATTTGCACCATCTAAGGTTCCAATAGTAAGTGCTCCATTCATTGCAAACTTCATATTTCCTGTACCGGAAGCTTCTTTACCCGCAGTTGAAATTTGTTCTGAAAGATCAGTTGCTGGATAGACTTGCTCACCAAGTTTTACGTTGTAGTCAGGTAGGAAAATAACCCTTAAAAGACCCTCCATATCAGGATCAGCATTAATTGTTTCTGCAATGCCATTTATGAAGCGGATCATCAACTTGGCCATGTAATAGCCAGGAGCAGCCTTTCCTCCAAAGATCACAGTCCTTGGAGCCATTCCACTGGATTGACCATTTTTGATACGTAAATATTGAGTAATTACTTGAAGTGCATTGAGGTGTTGTCGTTTGTATTGATGAATTCGTTTTACTTGTACATCAAACATGCTGGAAGGATCGACTAAAACACCAGTTTGTCGGTGGATGTATCCAGCAAGCTTTCTTTTCCCAGATAACTTTGTTGCTCCAAACTCTTCGAGAAAACTTTTATCATTTTCATACTCCTCTAATTTCCTTAAGAGATCTAGATTCGTTACCCAGTTAGGACCTACATGTTTTTGCAGGAGGGAAGCTAGTTCTGGATTGGCCAAGGCAACCCAACGTCGGGGGGTTACTCCGTTGGTAACGTTGGTGAATTTTGATGGCCATAGTTCTGCAAATTCTGGCAAAAGTTGTCGTTTGATTAGATCTGAATGGAGAGCTGCTACTCCATTGACATGATGAGCTCCAATAGTTGCTAGATGAGCCATTCGAACAGCTTTGCCGCCTTCTTCATCAATTATTGAAAGCTTTCTAATGATTGAATCATTTCCTGGGTAACGCAAACGAACTTGCTGGAGAAATCTTCGGTTGATTTCATAGATCAATTCCAGATGTCTTGGAAGCAGACTCTTGAATAACGTAAGATCCCATTTCTCTAGTGCTTCAGGTAGCAAGGTGTGATTTGTATATGCAACCGATTGAGTTGTAATCTCCCAAGCTTTTTCCCAGTTCAGGTGATGCTCATCTATTAATTGCCTCATTAACTCTGCAACTGCAATGGCAGGGTGTGTGTCATTTAGCTGAACAGTCCAATGATTTGAGAATTCTGTAATTGGAATCCCTCGTTTCTCAAGACTTCGCAACATGTCTTGTAATGAACAACTGACGAAGAAGTGTTGCTGTTTGAGGCGGAGACGACGTCCTTCATCAGTTCCGTCATTTGGGTAAAGAACTTTTGAAAGGGTCTCTGAGCCAACTTTTTCTTCTACAGCCCCGTAATAGTCTCCAATATTGAATGCATAAAAATCAAAACTTTCAGTTGCATCTGCTCGCCACAGTCTCAATCTATCGCAAGTGTTCACTCGATATCCCAAAACAGGTACATCATGAGGAACGCCAATAGCATGTTCTGAAGGGATCCATCTAGATCGATAATTCCCTTTGTCGTCTATATAGTTTTCTGTTCTTCCTCCAAAACCTACTAAGCAGCTTTCATCAGGTTGCGGTAGCTCCCATGGCCACCCGCCCTTCAACCATTTGTCAGTTACTTCTACTTGCCAACCATCTCGTATGAGCTGGTTGAAAATTCCAAATTCATATCTAATCCCATAACCAATTGCTGGTATTTGTAAGCTTGCAAGTGATTCCATATAACAAGCTGCTAGGCGACCAAGCCCGCCATTACCAAGCCCAGGTTCTTCTTCGACTTCAAGGATATGACTTAAAGATTCGATCCCAAAACGTTTTAAGGCTTCTTCGGCCTCTTTTTGAATTCCTAGGTTTAGAAGGTTGTTATTAAGTTGAGGACCTATTAGAAATTCGGCAGAAAGGTAAGCAACTGTTTTTTGTGGCTGTGCTCGTATGGCTTCTTGGCTTGCAAGATAACGAGTCATTAACCGATCTCGAACCGCATAACTCAATGCCATATACAGGTCATGAAGACTTGCTGTAGGTGCGAGTTTCCCAAGAGTGAAAAACAAGTGTTCGGTCATGCCATCGAACACTGCATCAGCATTGATCCCAATTCTTTCTGGGTCTGCGTAGCAGCCAGGTGTTGGTAAGCGCAGGTCTATGGGCTGTGAGCTGCTCATGAAGAAAAAGAATTTTGAAAATGGTTCGATGTAACGAGAGCATTCAAGGGCCTATTGGGCTCTCTAACTTCCCCTTGAGTATTGATTTCAATTCATCGCCTTAAAGGGTTCCCTTTGTAATACCGCTGGAGAGTAGCCCTGCTCGTCCTTGGAAATCTTCTGTAACTTCAGATCAACACCGATGCTTGATCACTTTAGGTTTTGACTAATTGCTTAAGAAAATGGTTTCATCGTCCTCTATGTTCCTTAATTAATAAGCAAATAACTCTTAGATCATGATCTTGCCCTCGATTGTGTCTGTGCTGAGCACCCACGACGTGGAAGTAGCAGAGACCCTTATTGGAGTTATTAATTTCCTTCTGATTTTTGTAGCCGCAAGAACTCTTGCAGAGATCTTAGTAAGACTTCAATTGCCAACAATTGTTGGCGAATTGTTGGCTGGTGTTCTGATCGGGGCATCAGGTTTGCATCTTTTAATGCCTCCAAACACTAGTGCTCAATTGAACCAAGTTTTTATCAATCTGATTAGTTCATTGGCATCAATTCCTCCAGAGGCTGTTCCAGACCTTTATTTTGAGACATTCCCTTCTCTTCAAGCTGTAGCGACACTTGGTTTATATGCACTGTTATTTCTAACAGGTCTTGAAAGTGAGCTAGAAGAATTAGTAGCTGTTGGGGCGCAAGCATTTACTGTTGCCATGGCTGGTGTGATTTTGCCTTTCGCACTAGGTACTTTTGGATTGATGTTTATCTTTCAGGTGGATCTTATCCCTGCAGTTTTTGCAGGTGCTTCGATGACCGCTACAAGTATTGGAATTACAGCGAGTGTTTTTGGCGAGTTAGGTTATCTAAAAACTAGAGAAGGACAAATCGTTATTGGTGCAGCAGTTCTTGATGACATTCTTGGAATAGTCATTCTTGCTGTTGTAGTGGCCTTAGCCACAGGGGGTTCTTTAGAAATTGCCCCAATCCTAAAGCTAGTTTTTGCTGCCACTGTCTTTGTAATTGGTGCAATTTTTCTTAGTAGAAGTGCTGCACCAGCTTTTGATTGGTTGTTGGACCATCTAAAAGCTCCAGGTGCAGTTGTAGTTGCTTCATTCGTGATCTTGGTTTTGAGTTGTTTTATCGCAACTGCTATTGGCTTGGAAGCTGCTTTAGGCGCTTTTGCTGCTGGATTGATTCTTAGTAGTTCAAAAAACAACCATGCAATACAGCAATCCGTTCTTCCTCTTGTCTCTTTGTTTGCAACGATTTTCTTTGTTTTAGTTGGCGCAGGAATGGATCTTTCAGTTATCAATCCTTTAGATCCAGCAAGTCGCTCTGCTCTAATTGTTGCTGGTTTCCTACTTGTGATTGCGATTATTGGAAAAATTGCTGCTGGTTGGTCTTTTATTATTGATAAGCCAACTAATCGACTTGTTGTTGGTTTAGGGATGATGCCAAGGGGTGAAGTAGGTTTGATTTTTCTAGGACTTGGTACTAGTGCTGGTTTGCTTACTCCTTCCCTTGAAGCGGCCATTCTTTTGATGGTTATAGGTACAACGTTTTTAGCTCCTGTATTGCTTCGTTTAGTACTAAAAGACCAAACCCCAGGAGGTGGAAATTCAATTCCTGACGAGGTAGCGGCAAATCCAGTTGGCTTGATCTAGGCCAAGATTCTTTTCTTGAACCTAAGACCAGTACAAGAGATTTATTTTTAACTTTCAATTTGGATAAAGATCCAAAAATTGCTTAGTATTTCAACCTTTAATTTTTCCAATTCCTCTAGATGACCTTCGCTGTTGCTAAAGCTGACCCTTGGAGCTATTTAGGCCATGAGGTCCATTGCATAAAAAACAGCCCATATTGTGATTCTTTATCAGCAAGAAATATAAATGAGCCAGCTGTTTTATTAGTACACGGTTTTGGAGCATCTACTGATCATTGGCGTTACAACATACCTGTTATTGCAAAGACACATGAGGTCCATGCTCTGGATTTGCTTGGTTTTGGCCGAAGCGCCAAACCTAGTGACCTGAATTATGGAGGACAGTTGTGGAGAGAGCAGTTGACTTCTTACGTAAGAGATCGCATTGGCAGGCCTACTGTTCTTGTTGGCAATTCTTTGGGTGGTTACGCAGCTTTGGCGGCAGGAACTGATCTAGGCGCTCAAGCGGCAGGTGTGGTTTTGCTTAATGCCGCAGGGTATTTTAGTGATAGTAAAAAAACAACAAATTCAACAAGTTGGTTCGCAAGATTACGGCGACGAATTGGTGGAGGTGTTTTGAGAGATCCTTTGGTTCAGAGATTGATCTTTGAAAATTTGAGAAATCCTTCAAATATCCGAAGAACTCTTAAGCAAGTTTATATAGACAGTACCAATGTAGATGATTTTCTGGTCGAATCTATTAGAAGGCCATCTCTGGATCCAGGGGCTTTTGGCGTTTTTAGAAGTGTTTTTGATGGACG
Organism: uncultured Synechococcaceae cyanobacterium; assembly: GCA_902634405.1. Lineage (GTDB taxonomy): Bacteria > Cyanobacteriota > Cyanobacteriia > PCC-6307 > Cyanobiaceae > CACPJY01. The sequence goes on along the minus strand of CACPJY010000001.1, from coordinate 124,364 downwards.
AGGCCCAGATGGCCAGCCTTTAGATGAGTTGTTCTCTAAATTACAGGCGCCCTTACTTTTACTTTGGGGGAACCTTGACCCTTGGATGAATGCAGTAGGAAAGAGAGCAGCTTTTCAAAGATTCGCACCACCTTTGACTACCGAGGTGGTTTTAGAGGCGGGTCATTGTCCACATGATGAGGTTCCGGATCAAGTGAACTCTGCGTTATTAGATTGGATGGATAATCTAAGTTTCAGTGAATAGATTTTAAAAAAAATTATTATCTGACTTGTTAGGGATTTGTATTTATGCCAATAACTTTTAATCAAGTAAATTTTCCTTATAGACATTGGCAGTTCTTAAATACTGATTCTGGAGACAGAATCAGGTTAGTTCCTGAACGAGGTGGATTAATTACGGAGTGGCTCTGTAATGGCCGTGAAATTCTTTACTTTGATCAAGAACGTTTTTCTGATGTGTCTAATAGTGTTCGGGGAGGTATTCCAATACTCTTTCCAATCTGTGGTGATTTATCTGATGACACTATTCCATTCTCAAATACTTTTCAAAAACTTAAACAGCACGGATTTGCTAGAGATTTACCATGGCAAATTCGTTTATTGGAATCAAAAGATGGTGTTTGTTTAACTTGTTCAGATAATAACTTTACCCGATCTTCATTTCCTTTCTCTTTTCTTATAGAAATGGAAGTCAGATTGCTTTCAGGTTCTTTAGAAATTACAATTAAGATTTCAAATCTAAGTAAGTCCGAAATGCCATTTGCATTTGGTCTTCACCCATACTTCAAGGTTGAAGATTTATCAGCTGTAAGATTGCAGGGATTAGAAGAAAGTTGTTTTTCACATTTAGAAATGATGAGAGTAGAAACTTCATCTCAGATATCTGATTTAACTAAAGGTGTGGATTTTCTTGTATCTCCAAAAGGAAAAGTCATATTGATAGATGATGTGTCTAATTCGCGAATACAATTAGAGGCTGAATATCCTATGGATTTGATAGTGATTTGGACTGATCCTCCTCGCTCCATGGTTTGCCTTGAACCCTGGACCAGTCCAAGAAACTCATTAATTAACGGGCAACGTAGATTAGTATTGCCGGCAGGAGAAAAAATGGAACTAGGATGTCGTTATTTAAGTTTTTAATTAATTAGCAATTCCAGGAATTCTTCCAGGAGAAAGTTGCATTTTTGGATCAAATTGCTCTTTAATTACTTTTATTAGGCTACTTGATTCAGCATTGAGCCAGTGAAAAAGTTGTTTTCCATTATTATTAATTGGCTGTTTAAAAATATTTAATTGACCATTTAGAGAAAGAATTTTCTTCCTGAGTAGTTCAACTTTTTCATGCTTTGCCATTTCTACCTCCCCTGTACATATTTGCCAACCATCTCCTATTCCAGTGCCAGCACCTATGCGCCATTTCCAATGTTCAAGAGATTGGAACTCTTCGCTTAGAAGCAGAGTGTGAATTTTTGAAGGTGGTAAAACAATTCTAGTTAACCAGTTTGTTTTTTTCAAAGAATGACTTTGATTTATTTGATCTAGAAGGGGTTTATCCCAATCTTTTTTTTCATGTTTAATTTTATAGCTATTTGCAAGATTCTTAAGACTATTTAGTTGAGCATTAATCGCTAAATTACTGATACTTGCAAAACCAGCTTCTATTTGCCACCCTTCGCTGTCTTGGACCCAGTCGCAGTATTCTGGATCAGAAACAGATCCAAGAAGATTGAACCTTATTTTCTCCAGAGTCTCTACATGCCCTGACATTAATATCTTTGCTCGGGCAGGTTTTATGGGTTGAGTCCTCAGTGTGATTTCTTTTATAAAAGCAAGACTGCCCCAACTACCGCAAAGAAGTCTCATTAGATCATAGCCTGCAACATTTTTGACTACACGCCCTCCTGCTCTTGCTGCAATCCCGTCACTTCGAACAACCTCAATCCCAACAATTTGATCACGAACGCCTAAATACTTTTGTCTTAGGCTGCCTGATAATCCTCTTGCTATTAACCCACCAATACTTCCAGCGTTCGATAGCTCGGAACTTTCTTCAGTCCCCCATGGCCAATCGATGCTGATCCATTGGTTTTGTTTCTCCAGAAATGCCTGCAGATCATTAAAAGGTAATCCAGCTTCAACGGTAATTGTTAGATCATCTTTGGGGTAATCAATAATGTTCGAAAAATCCTTCATACTTACTCTTATGGGAGATGAATTCACTGGAGGGCCCCATTCGACTCGACTTCCCAAACCACTTGGGAGGCAGGGAGTAGCCTTGTCATACATTTCTTTTAAAAGTTCTTGTAGGTCTTTTAAAGAAGCTGGTGTGACGGAATTAATTGGTAAGTGTTGGGAGGGAGTTTCCACGGAACGGTGGTCACATGAAGATTGTAGTTATTGATGACGATCCAACTGGATCTCAATCAGTTCATAGCTGCCCATTACTACTCAGTTGGGATGTAGATGTTCTTAGGGCGGGTTTGAGGCATGATTCCCCCTTGCTTTTCATATTGGCAAATACACGTGCCCTTTTACCAGAAGAAGCAGTCAATAGAAATAGGCAAATTTGCGTTTCTTTGAAACAGGCTATGAGAGTCGAAGGGATATTAAAGAGTGATGTTTTGTTTGTTAGTCGAGGTGATTCGACTTTGAGAGGTCATGCTGTTATTGAACCAGAGGTCATTCAAGAGGAATTCGGACCATTTGCTGCGACATTTTATATTCCTGCATTTATAGAGGGTGGTCGAACGACAGTGAATGGAGTTCATTTTTTGAATGGGATGCCAGTTCACAAAACTCCTTTTGCTCAAGATTCCCTATTTGGTTATTCGACAAGTAACCTTGCTGAATGGCTGGAAGAAAAAAGTTCTGGAAACATTAGGAAAGAAAGTGTCCGTTTATTAAGTATTTCTCAGCTGGATAAAGCCATAAGAAGTGCCAATGGGATGATTGCTTTAAAGCAATTTTTAGATTCATTACAAGCTAATCAGATAGTAATAGTAGACGCACAAAGAAAAGAACATTTAAAAGTTTTTAGTAATGCTATAAATCATTTTGGCGATACTAAGCAATTCCTTTTCAGGTCTGCCTCTAGTTTATTAAATCCATTGGCTAAATTGAGCCCGCAGCAATTAACTAAAGAGGATTTAGTGGATATGAGACTCCGCGATCAAGCGGGAAACTCTTTGCCTGGAATGATACTTGTAGGTTCTCATGTTCCCTTGGCAGATCAACAGTTGTCGTATTTATTGCAAACTCCTAAATGTGTATCGGTTCATATACCAGTAAATAAATTATATACCGCATTTAGATCTAATAATGAGCACTTTATATCAGATATTGAGAGTAAATTAATTGAGATAATTCGTGGTATTTGGGAAACAGGTGGTACACCAGTGGTGTTTACTACTCGAGGTGAGTTAAGACTCCCCTCTTTCGATGAAAGTGTGTTGTTCGGACAAAGATTAGCTGAGTTCACTGCAATATTAACTGGATCTTTGGTGTCAGATCTTGGCTATTTAATTAGTAAAGGTGGAATCACGACAAATACAATGCTTTCAAGGGGTTTAGGTTTAAAGTCTGTTTATTTAGAAGGTCAACTTCTACCTGGTATTTCATTAGTCAGGCCTAGGTTGAGTGAGAAGATCTCTGGTATTCCAATACTTACATTCCCTGGAAATTTAGGAGATGAAACTACATTATTTGAAGTATGGGAGTTAATGGAAGCCTGCGGATTCAGCAAGTAGTTGCATTGGATGCTTGACTAAGAAGCTTTGATTTATATGTTTACGGATTTGAAGACTGCAACCAATATTGGCACTTGCAATAATCTTTGCTCCTGTATCGGTTAATTCGGCTGATTTTATTCGTCCTAATTCATTTGCTTCTTCTGGTTGAACTAAGTTATAAATTCCTGCGCTTCCACAACAAACCCCTGAATTCATTGCTTCTAATAAGCGTAACTTTGGTATCGATTTAAGTAATAAACGAGGTTGTTCTATGATCCCTTGCCCATGAATCATATGGCATGCATCATGAAAAACTACTTCAGTAGTTTGATTAGGATTGATGTTTGATTTATTACTTTGGAGTGGGCGAAGTCTTTCTAGGAAATTATCTGATAAGCCTTGCTGGTATAAGAACTCGTGCACATCTAATACTGGTACATTAAAGTCAATCTTTCCGTTGAGAATTTCTCCATAAGCTTTCATAGTATGTCCACAACCAGATGCGGCAATGAGGATTGCTTCTAATGACTTTGGTTCTTGAATTACGCTCTCTTTTAATGCAGATTGAAAGCTTTTAATCAGATCAGTTGCTAGTTTTTTGGTTTTTTTAATTTCTCCTTGATGGTGAGCAACAGCTCCGCAACAACCTTGATCTCTCGGAATAATCACTTCAAACCCATTGGCTTGAAGAACTGCCAGGGTGGCATGATTCACATCTGGGTCAAAGCATCTTTGAACACATCCAAGCACTAAACCAACACGACCTCTTTTAGTACCTTCAGCAGGGTTAAAAACTTTGAACTTATCCTTAAAATTTTTTTCAGAAAGCGAGGGGAGGAGTGAATCCATTGCTGCAAGGCTTGGATCTATTTTTTCTAATACATTAAATTGATTAAATACCTTTTGGAGAGGGCTTTCTTTATAGCCTCTAAGTGTTTGCAGAATAGCTCTTAGCCTTCTTGGGTAGGGCAAAATTTGTAGCAGAATCCTTCTAAAAATGTTTGCACAGGGTGATCGAAGACCATCCTTGTTTAGTAAAGGCCTAGTGGATTCTATTAATTTGTCATAGCGCACTCCAGATGGGCAGGCTGTAACACAAGCAAAGCATCCTAGGCAGGTATCAAAGTGTTTAGCAACATCCGCATCAAGTTCTAACTCACCATTGTTAATTGCTTTTAGAAGATGAATGCGCCCTCTTGGTGAATCCATTTCAGTACCAAGTACCTTATAACTTGCACAAGTGGGAAGGCAAAATCCACAATGAACGCAAGGGTCGATAATCCCTTCAGTAAATGCTTTCGATTCTTTGTTTTTTTGTTGTGTATCTGGGTTTAAGTCTGTCATGGAATGATTTATTGGGTTTTAAAATGTTTGTTTTTCATAATCTGCATACTTTGAGCTATGAATTTTAAAAACCTTAGATATAGTATTTTAATTTAGAATCGCTTTATTATTTCATTGGCAAATCCGCTGCAGCTTACAGGGCTAACAGGGGGTTCCATTAATCTAGCTAAGTCATATGTGACCTTCTTTTCTTCAATACACAAACTGACCCCCTTTGTAATTAATTCTGCGGCTTCTTCCCAGCCTAAAAACTCCAACATCATTACCCCACTAAGTATTACTGAGCCTGGATTAATTCTATCTAAACCTGCATGTTTCGGAGCTGTTCCATGAGTCGCTTCAAATATTGCGGCATTGTCTCCAATATTTGCTCCGGGTGCCATACCCAGACCTCCTACAATTGCAGCAGCCGCATCAGAAATGTAGTCCCCATTTAAATTCATTGTCGCAAGAATGGAATACTCTTGGGGCCTTGTTTGAATTTGTTGAAAGATACTATCGGCAATTCTGTCATCTACTAAAACCATTTTTACCCAAGCATTATTTCCATGAGTCTTGTATATTGAATCAATTACATTTTTGACTTCACTGCAAATCATATTTCTTTTTTCTTCTGTCAATGATTCAAAGCCTGGCTCTATCATTTTTGCATTCTTCTCAATTGTTATTGAGGGATTTTGATCTTTATTTTCTATAATCCATTTTTCTCGTTCTGTAATACATTCGTTGCGAAATTCAGTTGTAGCTAATTCATATCCCCAATCCCGAAATGCCCCTTCTGTAAACTTCATAATGTTACCCTTGTGCACGAGGGTAACGTGACGCTTATTCCCCTTTAAACGTAATGCATGTTGAATTGCTTTCCGGATATGTCTTTGACTACCATTTTTGCTTACTGGTTTAATCCCTAGGCCCGATTCAATTGGGATCTTACGATTCCCGAGCTTGCCATTCGCTGGTATAACTTGTGCATTTAAATGTTCTATTAATGATAGGCCTATAGGGTCATTAGATGCCCATTCAATTCCCATATAAATGTCCTCTGTATTCTCTCGGTAAACGATGACATCAAGGTCTTCTGGCCTTTTGTGAGGACTGGGAGTACCAGTGAAGTATCGGCAAGGTCTTACGCAGGAATAAAGATCAAACATCTGCCTAAGAGCGACGTTTAATGAACGTATTCCTCCACCAATAGGGGTTGTGAGAGGCCCTTTTATTGCCACCCCATAAGCTTTGATGGCTTTCAGGGTATCTTCTGGAAGATATTGATAGGTTCCGTATAGATCACAAGCTTCATCTCCAGCATAGATTTTTAGCCAATTAATACACTTGGTTCCTTTATATGCTTTAAAGACGGCTTGATCAATAACTTTTTGAGTAGCTGGCCAGATGTCTACACCGGTACCATCACCTCTGATAAAGGGAATGATGGGATCATTTGGAACGATGGGCTGACCGTTCTCAAATCGGATGGCTTTTCCTTGACTTGGTTTTGTTAGTTTATTGAATTGAGTCATAGATTTTTTTCTGCGTATTTAGGTAGTCTCTATTTGAGCTTATGACTACGTGGTAAGACTCATCTTCATGGGAGTAGGCTTGATCGAATCTTTTACAGTGATCTTAATCAAATAAAGCATTTTCTTTTCGAGAATTAATTCAGAATGAGTTCTTTAGTTGTCCCAGATCCAGTGAACTCAAAAGTGTGGGTAGTAGCAGCTTGTTTCAATGAGGAGGCAGTTATTACTCAATTTATTGAAAGAGTGCTGGCTTTGGATGAGGTGAGCATGCTGGTTTTAGTGGATGATGGGTCTAATGACAAGACAGTTGATCAAGTTTGCGATTGGCAGAATTCAGTAGTGACCAAAGACATAGCTAATAAAGTTACCCTCATTGAATTAACTAGGAATTTTGGTAAGGAAGCAGCCATGTTGGCTGGGTTAGACCATGTTTCTGGTAGATGTGATGCTGTGGTTTTAATTGACTCAGATTTGCAACACCCTCCAGAGTTGATTCCGTCTATGGTTAAGGCTTGGGTCAACGGTGCAGAAGTTGTTACAGCTGTTCGAGATGACCGTGATCAGGAATCACTTTTTAAAGTTGCAAGTGCAACTTGGTTTTATAAAGTATTTAATAGATTAGTTGACTCCATTCAGTTGAAAGAAGGGGCAGGAGATTACCGCCTTTTGAGTGCACCGGTTGTAGATGCGTTGACAAAAATGCGTGAATTTAGTCGCTTTTCTAAAGGGTTACTTCCTTGGACGGGATATCGAAGTGTTGAATTGAGTTATAGACGTTTTATTCGTTCAGGAGGTAAGACTTCATGGAGCCCTTGGAAATTGTGCAATTATGCGTTAGACGGTATATTCTCATTCTCTGTTTTACCATTAAAGGTTTGGACTTTTTTAGGTATTTCAGTATCCACTCTGAGTTTGATTTATGCTTTTTGGATTATATTAAGGACAGTTTTTATTGGGATTGATGTTGCTGGATATGCTTCTTTAATTGTCGCTGTATTGTTTTTAGGAGGAATACAGCTTATTGGAATTGGAGTATTGGGGGATTATATAGGTAGAATCTATGTTGATGCAAAAGCTAGGCCTCATTACTTCATCAGGGCAATTCATAAGCTTGATTAATTCATATTAAGTATAATAGTTTTGAGAACAATCCATTCCTTTTCTCTCCAATTAGAGTAAAGAAATTTTCTAGATAATGGAAAATTAATTAGCTCTTTTTGTGTTTCCAATGTTGGACAAGAGGCTGGGTGGCATAGAATCATTGGATCTGTCTCTCCTAGGCCAGGTTTTAGCAGACTGAGCTCCTTCCATGCAGAGGAAATTACTTTTCTATCCATTTGCCCAGTGAATAGGACCCCTGCAAATGCTGAATTGGTTTGTATACCTTCTTTTAAAATCTCTTGTTTTCCGATGAAACTTAAAGCTAGAAGAACCAACCATTTTAACAAGCCACCTTTTGAGAAAGATCTTACCCAAGATTTCATAGGAAGATTTGCTAGCAAGGGTTCTGATGCTGTACGAATCCAATTAATATTTTCTTCTTTTGCAACTTTAAGTATGCTAGACAGGACTATTGGAATTAGATGAACATGCTGATGTCCATCTAAGGCAATTCTGTTTTCTCCAGTTAGTAATTTATAATGTTTGATTTGAGCTATTAATTCAGTTTGAATTTCATGCTCTATTATTCTCCGATATTCAAATAATCTTGGGATTAACGAAACTAAGACTAATCTAGCAAAAGAATAATGAAGAACCCCTTTCTTATTAACAATATGTTCTAGAGTATTATTTTGTGATAATGCTGGACCTTCTGTAAGACAGAAATGTAGATATAAAGAAACTCTTTTCTCTTTCTTCCAATCCTTTATTGCTGACTCAACAGCGTTACCATTGATAAGCAAGCTTGCACTATCAAGATTTCCATTTTTTACTAGATCTAGTATCGCAATGTTGGTCTGTGATGTTAGGCCCAGGTCGTCAGCATGTAGAATAGGTTTTGTTAAACTTTTTTGGTGTCGACGAGCACTAAACTTTGCTGCCTGAGACCAAATAAGCGCATTCATAATTGTTGGTGAAAGTATTAAAAGGATTTTAGTTATAATCCAATTACCCCATGTAATTAATACTAAAGGCAATAAGATGCTTAGGCATAGGTTTATTGTAAATTGATAAATTAACCATCTACGTGCAAAGTTATTACCCTTTGTTTCAGGGTTGAAGGTGTATTTAGAATGACCAATATAACTCACTAATGAGGCTGACAAAAATCCTAATAGATTGCTTATCCAGAGAGAAAGAAAAACATTTAGCACTATCAAAACTACAGAATGTGTTGCAGCAGCAGTAATACCTACTACAAAATAAAAGCCTACTCGTGTTGTTTTTTTGGATTTTTTCATTGTCAGTCGAACTGGTTTGCTAGGGAATCTCTGCTCATGATGTTTTGCTTTGTTTCATAGAACTAAATTAATTTTTGGCTTACTCCAACTTGCGTTAAATCTAATTGCATGGAATCTTTTATTTTATGTTTAACCTCTGGAGGCTTAGGTGAACGCAGCCGATCAAGTGGATAGTGTCTATTTTGCGCATGTTCTTGCTTCAGTGGTAAGGCTTGTAAGACAGCATTTCCCAGAGGCTAGTGAAAACCTCACACCCTGGAGAGATGATCCGGAAACGCGGAGATGGTTTGAGAGAGACACTCTTGATTTGGCATTTCACTTTCCTGGTTGGAGCCCTAGGCTGGAATGTAGGAGTCTGTTCCTACAACTCAATCTCACCTTAGGAGGAGATCATTCCTTCCCCCAGCTTTTAGGGGTGATTATTCGGGGAATGACTTATGAGGGCGAACGATGGCGGATTGTGACTGTTGGTGATTGGACTCCTAGCGGTGATTTTTTACCAATGAAAGATCAGACGGCCAAATTACATGCGATTTGTCATGATCTTTTTTTACTATTCCCTTGATCAGACCTCGCAAACGATTTCCCTGTAAATTTTCAAATTCCAATTACTATCAAGGTCAAGGGTTGCTTCGCAGTGGACAACCAATTTAATTTATCCAACCAATGTCTGTAGCTTTAGCTAGGCAGCTTAGAGAAGGCACTAAAAAAGCCCACACAATGGCTGAAAATACTGGTTTTGTAAGTTGCTTTTTAAAAGGTGTTGTCGACAGGTCCAGTTATAGGAAACTATTGGCAGATCTTTATTTCGTTTACAAAGCGATGGAAGATGAGATTGAGCAATTAGCTCTAAAGAGTCACCCTATTGTAAGTTCGATCTCGTTTCCAGAATTAAAAAGATGCCAGTCCTTAGAAAATGATTTGTTCTTTTATTTTGGGGAGAATTGGACAAGCGAAGTCAAGCCCACTGTTTCGGCAATGGCTTATGTTGAGCGCATCAAAAAGGTATCTAAAGAATTTCCAGAATTATTAATTGGGCATCATTATACAAGATACTTAGGTGATCTTTCTGGTGGCCAAATTCTTAAGAAAATTGCTCAGAAGGCAATGCAGCTTGGAGATCATGATGGATTAAGGTTCTATGAATTTGACTTAATTGCGAATGAAAAATCATTTAAAGAACATTATAGTCAGGTTCTTAATAGTCTACCCATTGATCAATTAATGGCTGATCAGATTGTCGAAGAGGCTAACCTTGCTTTTAAATTTAATATGGATATTTTCAAGGAGTTAGAAGGTAATTTAATTGCGACGATTGGTAAAATACTTTTTCAACTATTAACAAGATCTATTCGGAGAGGGAGTACAGAATCTCTCTAAGTTCAAAAAACCACTAATTTAGAATGGGGTTTTAATGTATTTACAAACTTTTAGGGCGTTTTTGAATGATTAACTAGTTCTAGGCAGTGAACCTTGCTTAATCTGCTTCTACCTTGCGCCTTAGTCCATTCGTTGGCAGGGCGACAAGTTTTGTGATGAGCTTATCCAATGCACTTTATGGTTACTTGTTAGGTTGATGTTTGACCCATTACTAGATCAGTTACAAAGCAGTATCGCTGTACATGGCGGAGAATCTCTTCCTGTTCCAGAGGGCTTTGACGAATGTCGATCTATTAAAGGGAAAAGTGTGATTCGGAGTTGGTTATGGAAAGTTAATGGTTTTAGAAGATGGCGAGTCACAAGATTAGATGCTGGTAAAAGCCTTCAAGTGCTTAATTCTGTTGCGTACCCCGATTATGTAAATGATCAGCCTTTGTTGGGCATTGATTTGCTTTGGTTTGGCAACACTGGAAAGCTTGTTGCTGTCTTAGATTTTCAACCTTTAACTCAATCTCAGGATTATTTGGATCGCCATTTCAAAGGTTTAAGGTTGCTTAATAGTCGCTTCCCTGAATTGTCTAGCGAAGAAGTCATGCGTTCCTTTGACCCTAAAAAATATTTCTCTCCATGGTTGCTATTTTGTAGAGGAGGTGTAAAGGAAGCAGAAAGTTCGTTACCTCAAGCATTTAATGAATTTCTTAATTGTTACTGGAATTTGTCTTTGTCCTTTATAAAAGGATCTTCAATTATTTCTGAAAAAGAAGTCAAGGATTTACAGATTCAATATGATATTTACAGTGCCGAAAGGGACCCTGCACACGCATTATTCTCTAGTCATTTTGGAAAGGAATGGTCTGAGAGGTTTTTACGTGAGTTTCTTTTTCCATTTAGCATGAGCTGAAATAGTTTAATATAGGAAGGATTCTGAATTGCCTTGAGAAATTCTAGTCTTGATCCAGTTGATATTTCTAAATGGAGATGGTCTCTATTTTTAGATGATGCAATCTCTTTTTTATCGCCTTTAAATCCGATTGAGTATAAGATACCTATTGCTTTCTTATCAAAAACTGCTGTTATAGGATCTAAGTCAAAACCTGTTGATGTAACAACTCATACTTGGGCTTGTAGAACTACAAAATTAAGACAAGTACGTGCTGCTTGTGTTGAAGCAGGAACCTCTGCTTCAGTGTTTAATTTTTTAATTAGTCCATTCCATTATTATGATTTGCCTTTTTTTGGGGCTGATTTTGTAACTCTTCCTTCGGGACACCTTATCGCATTAGATTTGCAACCAGTATTGCAATTAGATACTCATCATACGCAGCTTGTTTGGGAAAGGTTAAGAGAGTTTTATGAAAAGTGGAAATCTTTTCTGCCCCATGGTGGTGATATTCCAGAAGAAGCTAGGAAATTCTTTTCACCATGCTTTCTTTGGACGAGAATTCCATTAGGTGTGGAAGGAGATCAATTAATTGAGGACGTAATTAGACCTGCTTTCAGAGATTACTTAGAGCTTTATTTGGATTTAGTTAATCATGCGAATGCAGTCAATCATGATCGTGCCTTTGAATTACTTTCAGGCCAAAGTCTTTATATCAAATACAGAGCATATAAAGATCCTGCAAGAGCTATGCTAACTCGATTTTATGGCAGAGAATGGACTGAGGCCTATATTCATGATGTGTTATTTGATTTGAAGAGTTAGTGGTTTACCATTTTATGAATGACTCAATCTTTGTGTGTTTTTCTTTATTAAACTATTTTTGCGAAGCATAGATGCTTCTTCTTTTTTGTATTGAGGGTTTTTCGATGCAGACAAAATTATTGTTTGTATGTCTTGGGAATATTTGCAGGTCTCCTGCTGCTGAGGGGGTTTTTTTGCACTTGATTTCCGCCAAGGATCTTGAATCAAGTTATCTAGTTGATTCAGCTGGCACAGGAAGCTGGCATGTAGGCAGGTCACCAGATCATCGCATGAAATCAGCTGCTCAACGCAGAGGAATTTCCCTTGTGAGTAAGGCTAGGCAAATTAATGTAGATGACTTCAAGAAGTTTGATTTAATTTTGACGATGGATAATGATAACTATCAAGCAGTGAGAGCTCTTGCGAAGGAATCAAAACAAGAAAATAACTCTCTTATTAAACCAATACTGAGCTTTGCAAAGAATTCAAAGACCCTTGAGGTGCCAGATCCATATTATGGAGGAGATAAAGGGTTTGATGAGGTTTTAGATCTTCTTGAAGATGCTTGCTTAGGTCTTTTAGATAGTATTTCTAATTCGGGTTAGGCCAAGCCTCATAGGGTACCTTGCGTCGGAATAGGTCAATTAGTTTTTCTACAACTTGGTCAATCTCCATCCCATCTGTAATCACCTCTATTGCATCGTCGGCCTTGATTAATGGAGATATATCTCTGGATGAATCTAATTCATCTCTCTTAATTATTTCATTTTCTAAGTCAGATAAACTAGTTATTGAAAAGCCTCTTCGTTTCATATCTAAAGCTCTTCTTCTGGCACGCTCGCTTGCGGTGGCAGTCAGAAATACTTTTAATTCAGCCCCTGGAAAAACTGTAGTGCCTATATCTCTTCCTTCTGCTACTAAACCACCTTGATCACCCATTTCCTTTTGTTGCTTTGTTAGGATTTCTCGTACGGATGGATGGGCAGCAATTTCAGAAACTAAAGCAGTGATATTCGGAGAACGAATTTCTTCAGTTACATCCTTACTATTGATATGCACTTGTTGCACTTCTAACTGATTTGAACTGAATTCAATCTTTAGATTTGCAAGTGAATTTTTCACTTCGTCTTCATTCTTGATATCGACATTCATTTCTTTTATCAGCCAAGTTACTGCTCGATACATGGCTCCTGTATCGAGATAAATGAGATTTAGCTTTTTAGCTAGTTCTTTGGTTACAGTACTTTTGCCTGCGCCTGCAGGCCCGTCTATCGCGACAATTGGTTTGCGTTTCATTAGGAACTTGTGGTCTATGAGTCTGGTTGAACCAAATCTTACAGATGCGGCAACTAATGATATATTTTTATATGTTTTGACTGGTTTCAGAAGAAATGGGTCTACTTGCTCTAAATATTCAATCTCTAACCCTTTTTGTTTGAGATTCAAATAGAGATTTTCAATATCTAATTCCCCAAACTTGAGATATTCTTCAACTGATTGACTGAGGAATTTCGGGAGATGGATTGCTTTTTTTCTTTCTTCAAGATTTAATTTTAGATTGCGTGAACTATATGCCAGACCATCTTGATCACGTATGGTAGGTACTCCAATAAGTTTTATAGGCATATTTAGATCTTTCAAGAGCTTTCTTATAATTACAAATTGCTGCCAATCTTTTTCTCCTAATATAAGTATTTCAGGGCGAACAATATTTAACAGACGAAGAATTACTGTTGCCACTCCATCAAAGTGACCTGGTCTGCTAGCTCCACAAAGGTGTGTTTGAAGAAAATCTGGAGCTTTAATTGTAAAATTTGAGTGAGGCCCTCCTGGAAAAATTTCTTCCAATGATGGGGCCCATAAGGCTTTTGCGCCGCATCTTTTAGCTATAAGTGTGTCTTGCTTTATATCTCGTGGGTAATTATTAAAATCTTCATTAGGTCCAAATTGAAGAGGGTTTACAAAAATACTGACTAATGTAAGGTTTGACTTTATAGCTGATTGATATTCACTTGCTTTTTTGATGAGTGCTTCATGGCCACGGTGTAGAGCCCCCATGGTTGGCACAAAGGTGATTTCTTTGTCCTGGTGGAATTGCAGCCATTCTTTGAGTTCGGATTGGGTATGGAGAAGAGAAAAGCTCAGTTGAAAACCTCCTTAAAAGAGAAGTGACTAATTTCCTTTGTTCACTAAAAAGCATAAGAGCTTTTGTGTTGAACTATAAAAAACAAGTCTCTTTTTTCATTGGATTGCTTTTTTTTAACCTCAAACTCCTCAAGACGAGGTAATGTTTTGAGAAATTGACTTAAAGCTACAACTCGCTTGATTTTTGAACTCATTAACGTTTGATTTCATCCCATCTGTGAATTTATGGATTACAAGGCAGCAGGGGTTGATGTAGAGGCCGGAAGGTCTTTTGTAGATGAAATTCGCTCGAGTGTTGAGGCCACTCATACCAGAGATGTAATAGGCGGTATCGGGGGCTTTGGAGGATTGATGCGGCTTCCCAAGGGCCTGATAAATCCTGTTTTGGTCTCAGGTACAGATGGCGTAGGGACCAAGCTTGAATTGGCGCAAGAAAATAATCTCCATTACGGAGTTGGAATTGATTTAGTGGCTATGTGTGTAAATGATGTAATTACTTCTGGGGCAAAACCGCTTTTTTTCTTGGATTACATTGCTACAGGAAAATTAAAACCTTCAGCCATGGTTGAAGTTGTGCAAGGGATAGCAGAGGGTTGTCGTTTAAGTGGATGTGCCTTGCTTGGGGGAGAGACAGCTGAAATGCCAGGATTTTATTCGAAAAATCAATACGATCTTGCTGGGTTTTGTGTTGGAATTGTTGAGGAGAACCACTTAATCGATGGGCGTTTTATAAAACCAGGAGATCTTTTGATAGCTATTGAAAGTAGTGGTTTACATAGCAATGGTTTCAGTTTAGTTCGAAAGATTTTGAGCACTAATGCAATTGACCTTCATTCTCTAATGGGTAATAGTCAAAGGTCACTTTTAGAAGCTCTTTTGGCTCCAACAACTATTTATTTTGAGTTAGTGAAAGCTCTTTTTGAGAGTCAGATACCTATTCAAGGAATGGCACATATCACTGGAGGAGGTCTTCCTGAGAACCTGCCTAGATGCTTGCCTGCAGGATTAAGTGCTCATATCGAAAAAAGTAGCTGGGAAAAACCTTATATTTTTGAATGGCTGCAAGAGCAGGGGAAGATACCAGAGAGGGATCTTTGGAATACCTTTAATTTAGGTGTTGGTTACTGCTTGGTCGTGAAGCAGGAGAGAGCTGATGAAACCCTCGATGTATGTCAAAAGAGAGGTTTTCCTGCATGGATTCTTGGCTCTATAGAGACTTCCTCGGAGCCTAATGAGTCCAGACTTTTAGGCTTGCCTTTCTAAGTTATCCAGGCTTGGTTAGCTTTCCGTATTACTTCGGAGTTCTACGAGCTATATCTTTATAGAATATTCTTTAACGAATTCAGTAAAATCAAACGAGGCAGACCGAATATTTTATTCGGAAGCAGCGTAGTTACATTCTTAATTTCAATGCCTTTTGATAGCCCTAATCGTTTAACTCGTCGGCGTACATCAGCTGGGCCAGTCCCACCGAGACGTCCACTTTATAGTGATTACGAGGGGAATGGAGGTCTTAGACAAACCGCAAGACCTACTTTCCTAAGTTTGCGAGACCATGGAAAAGTTTATGTTGCTGATTTGCCTAACCTTTCTGATGGCCAACTTGCCCATATCTCTAATGAAGCAGCAGAAGTGCTTGAAAGCCTTGAGCGGCGAATACAAGATTTAGAGAGAGCTACTGGAAACTCTCTTGGAGATAACAACGACACCTTTATCAAAGCATCTACCAAAAGAGAGGTTACCCAAAGATTTATTCGTGCAATTCATGATGAGCAGGAACATCGTCGAAATAATCCTGCATTACAAAATGCAGCAGCTGAATCACTTCCTAGAACTTTTTTAGAGGTTGCTCGTCACCGCTTACCAGGCGCTACTTTTGATTCTTTACTTAAGGAGGCTTTGGCTGCCTGCTCTAAAGAGGGTGAATCTTCTGAATCTGACTCTACCCAAACAAAACAAACATCCAAGCCTCAAGAGCCTTCTAAACCCTCAAAAAAGGTTGTGCAATTACCATCTAGTGATTCAACTATGCCAGTTGTAGTTAGCCCTGACCCTAAGATTTGACAGATAATTGATTTCAATTCTCTAAAAACTCTTAATTAAATACTGCAATCAAAAAGGGCAGTAACTAACTTTATAGTGTTAATCACTACGCTTTTTGATTGATTAAATCCAGATTAGCTTTAGCCAGCGAAGGGAAAGAAAAGCTTTTCATACCCAACAATAACGCCAAGTGTTGCAATAATTACAGCAGCCACCTGAACACCAAAGAATTGCCTCCAGCGATAATTATACATAGGATTTTAGGGTAATAGTGAGAGTAAATTTTTCTTACCCTATCATGAATTAGTTTCCGAGAACTGGGCTTGTAAAGATTTAAAAGGGTTGCTAGAAATAGATTTCTAAATTATTTTGCATTCGTCTTTGGAATAATTGAAAATTTATCAATATATTATTCTGGATGGCAGCAGGCATAGATCGGTTTTTCAGGAATAGCTTTCCCTTCTTTATTAAACTCATTACCTATCTGATAGCAACTCTCTTTTTTGTTGTTAAGCAGCTGAGTGAGTCTTTCCAAAGACTTAGATCTTTCAAGATTTTTTTGACCATATTTGATTTCGCAAATTTGCACTTCTGCAGACACTCCTGTTGGAAAAAGATTAACTAATATAGCAATTCTTAATAGCAAAAATATTCCTGATTTCAGTCCAGATATTTTTTCCATATTTTTACTCATAGGGAATTGTAGGTTTTTACTCTTATAAATCATTTTGATGACTCTTGCTCTCTTAAGCATTAACTCTACGCAGCGTTATTCCTTTAAAAGAGATTGTCAGAGCGTCCTGGGAAAATCTTTTGCTGGTGCCCTTAAGCTCTTTTCGTTAAGGCCTCATTTGTCAGGATCTCCTCTATTTTATTAAGTGTAGGAAATAAAACAGTTAATCAAACACCTCTAATTTGCTATAAATCCTTTTTTTATCTTATTATTAGAGAATATTGTCTGTAATTAAAAAACACTTTAGAATACTTAGTAATAAGTTACATGGTTTGAAACATGTATGAATTTCGGCAACGGAGATTTACTAGACCAGTTTTTTTGCGGTCTTATTCGCAAAAGTCAATTGGATATTGTTTTTCTTGCACCTCATATGAGTTGGAAAACCCTCAGATCATTGAGATGAAGAGAAAAGGGTGTTCAGTTGTCTATGAGGAATTACAAGCGACAGTTAAATCTTGCATAGAAAGATCTGAGTTAAATGCGGCTATGGAAAATCTGAATTCTGGGGATCAGTTTTTTGTACCGAGCCTTGAGTACTTGGGTAATGATATATCTGAGGTCTTGCTCTTAGTAAGAAAGGTAATCTATAAAGGAGCCTATCTTTTAACTTTAGATGAACTAATTAATACAAGAGAGCTAGGAAAGGCTGCACTATCAATAATTGGCTTTATAGAATCATTTTATTCCTTAAGATCTCAAGGCTCATTTGCAAATAAATCTTTGCAATTTCAGATAAAAAGAGAAAGGGTAAACAGCGCCAGTGGACGTCCTAGAATTAATAAACTGAAGGAACTGTTAGTCATTAGATTAAGATCAGAAGGATATTCTTATCGAGCTATTAGAGAACAAACTGGAGTCTCGCTATCTACAATTAGGAGGATATTATTAGAATCTAATAATATATAAATTATGCCAATTACTAAGTTCATGTCTTGCTTTAATAAACTTCTTTTAACAGTAGGAAAAGAAGTTTGATGGTCTGCCTTCTAATCAAAGCTGAGACTAATACCAAGGCCTTAAGAAGGCCTGACTCTTGCTTCGATTTCCTTTGTCTATAGCTCAAAAATAATGAGGTAAAGGCTTCTAATCAGATCAAGGAGGTAATCAGGATAGATTTTAGCTAGTTAGGATTTTGAAAGATATGTAAGTTGAGAGCTTTTGCCTACTGACATATGTTTTCAACATGATTAGAAATGGACTAGGAGTCAGAGCACGAACGGTATAAAAAATTAGTGCTTGACTCAAAGGGCGGGATCAAAATACCCCGCCCTTCTTAATGCAATCTTTGATGAATATACGTGCTTTTCAGTCTTTACTCCTCTGTCCTAGTAGGTGAATTCTTGAGATAATGCAAAGAAGAATGCTAATCAGCCATTCACTTACCATTCACCTGCCGCACTGAATGAGGAAGAGAGACCTAATAATTGACTTCCTGCAGTTGATCTGCTGGAAAGGTAAGAAGGCGGCACCCAGATTCGAACTGGGGATAAAGGATTTGCAATCCTCTGCCTTACCACTTGGCCATGCCGCCATTGAAGAGGGTGACCTCTCTCTTTTGGATAGTATCAGTAAGCCATATCCAGCCCTCTTGGTTGTCTCCAATGGCCACGGAGAGGACTTGATTTCCTTGCGTCTTTTAGAGGCGTTGCATAATTTAAGGCCCAACCTTTCTCTATCAATTTTGCCGCTGGTTGGAGAAGGGCAGATTTTTCTACCAGCTATATCCTCTGGATGGTTAAAAAAACTAGGTCCATTAGCAAGGCTTCCTAGTGGAGGATTTAGTAATCAAAGTTTTCATGCTTTATTAGCTGATTTTTTTGCAGGGCTGTTTGTGATAACCCTTAAGCAATGGTGCTGTATTCGATCTGAAGTCCAAAAAGGTCATTCTGTTTTAGTAGTTGGGGATTTATTGCCTTTGGCGTTGGTTTGGTCAGCTCGAGCTCGGTTTGCTTTTTTAGGAACACCCAAAAGCGATTACACATGGAGGAGTGGTCCTGGGTCTGCACTTAGTGATGTTTATCATCGTTTTAAAGGAAGTGAATGGGATCCTTGGGAGTGGGCTCTTATGCGCTCATCTAGATGCCAATTTGTTGCTGTAAGGGATCATTTGACTGCTCGGGGCCTTAAGGGACATCAAGTGAAGGCCCATTGTTTGGGAAATCCGATGATGGATGGATTCGCTCGGTGTCTGTTACCCGATTCCCTGAAGCCATATAGAAGATTGATATTGCTTTGTGGGAGTCGCATGCCAGAAGCTGCAAGCAACTTTAAAAGGTTGCTTGCAGCGTTGAATAATCACCCCACTATTGACCGAATGGCTGTATTTGTTGCACTTGGGAGCAATCCTTCGATTCCAACGATCAAAGATATTCTTCAGGAAGATGGATTCGTTGAAAGTTCTGTTTCTCTGAACGGAATTGGGGCTTCAGCATGTTTTTTCAAAGCTGATTGGATGATTTTTGTGGGTTCAGGACAATTCTCTCGTTGGGCCCAGTGGGCTGAGGTTGGCCTCGCAACTGCTGGAACGGCTACAGAGCAATTAGTTGGGTTGGGAATACCTTGTATTTCTCTCCCAGGCCCAGGGCCTCAGTTCAAGCGCGGATTTGCAATTCGTCAGAGCAGGCTTTTGGGTGGAGTTGTGATGCCTTGCTTTAGCAATGAGCAATTTTCTAGTCGCTTGAATTTGCTTTTGAGAGATCCTCAGTTGAGGGAAAGACTTGGAAACATAGGTTTTCAAAGGATGGGTTCTATAGGTGGGAGTATTAAATTAGCTAATATTGCGTTAAGAGTTTTATTGAGAGACTATGAAAGTTGACCCATGGTTATTTTCTGAATCTCTACGCTGGATACTTAATTTATGAAGATGTTTTGTTATGCCCGGTATTGAGGACCATGCTTATCTAAAGCTTTGCGCTGAGCTCGCAAGTTGTTGGAGTATTAGTCTCGCTGCTGCCCGTAGGAAAGTTGAACTGGAAGCTGTAAAAGAAGGTACAAGAGACATAGCTGCTAGAAAGTTAATAGCTCTGCGGATGCTTCAATTAGCTAAGACAACAGATGGAAAGGATAAGAACAAAACGGTGCAAGAACTTGATCGATTATTAGAAGCTTTAGCTGAAGAAGATAATTTTATGATAGAAGATTAGTTGTAAACAATTACTTAGTGCTCGAATATTTGTTTAAAATGGAATCTATCGAGCTTTGCCATGACTGGAATACATTCAAAGCATTCTCTTGCTAACTCCCATCTTTTTTCACGACGTAACATCTGTTCTAGTTTTTCTTTCACAGCTAAAAGGTATCTTGCGTCGTTCGCTGCGTAAGCAAGCTGCTTTGAATCGAGTTCTTCTATTCGACCCCAATCACTACTTTGTGCTTGCTTGTCTAGCTCAACGCCAACTAATTCGAAAACAACCTCTTTCAGTCCATGTCTGGGACTATATGTTCTAGCAAGTCGACTGGCGATTTTTGTGCAAAAGATTGGCCTCACTTCAATTCCAAGACCATTTGCTAATGCCGCGACATCAAATCGAGCAAAGTGAAAAACCTTTTCGATAGACGCTTCCTCTAAAAGAGATTGAAGATTGGGTGCTGAGCTTTGACCAAAGTTGATTCTGATGCAAGCTACATTGTCAAAAGGGTCGCAAATTTGTACTAGGCATAACCTATCTCTGCCATGTATTAGCCCCATCGCTTCCGTATCAATTGCCAAGGCATCTGCTTCTGCAAATTGTTTTGTCCAACTTGCATCAAGATCCCCATCAAATACAGCAAAATCGGAGGGAGTTTGATTGAATTGCTCCATTAATTAAGGAAATTTTGGTTTGTATAGCTATATAACCCACTCTGATAGATCTTTAACGGAAGTAAATGCTTTTAATTGAAAATCTTTTTCCAGTGCTAGGTCTTCTATGGGATGTTAATTGTGACAGGTTTCTTTAGGTTTTGAAGGTATTTTGTCCTGATTAGAGGCTTTTGAAATTCAGCGTTTTAAGAAAATAGTGAATTTCATTGGTACCTTTTCACAATAAAGGTTTAGAACAGGAGGGCACATATGTGCCTAATTTGCTGCAATGAAAACTGTTTTTACCTCAACCTTGCTATTAACGATTTTATTGGCAATAGGATTAATTTTCTTTTTGAGAGCCGCTAGCAAAGATCGAACTACAGTGGTTGAGGTCTATTCTCCTAGACCACCTCTTGAGGTATTAAACGGCATTAGTCAATGGCTTGAAGAGCGAGGTTGGAGACCTGATGGCGGCGATGTCGAAAGGCAATTGCTTTGTTTTACTGGAAACGTTGCTTCAAGTCAGATGCTTGCCATTTTATTGTCTGTATTTGGCATAGCAGGTTCAGGATGTTTGGGCTTGGTTCTTATACAGCTATACCCATCTCTCGGATGGTGGCCTTTATTATTGGCTTGTTTGGGCCCTATTGCAGGTTTGGTTTATCAAAAACGAGCAAATAGAAGTGAATCCTTAGAAGTAAGGCTTATGGATAAAGGAGAAGGAAAAGGTAGTACATTGCGAATTCGAGCACATCGAGATGAGCTGATAGCCATGGAGGTGCAACTAGCTAAAAGTCTTGAACTGGCTAGTGATGGTGCTTTGCTTTCCTCTCCAATTTGACTTTTAAAACTTTCAGTTCAGAGGTCTCAAATGATTTATAAATTTTATCTTTTTCCTGTCATTCTATCCTTAACGACCTTGCTCACTTTTTTAGAAGATAAACTAACTATTAAAGATATTTTATTCCTCAATGATAACAATAGTCAGACTTACTTAAATGATTTTTGGCCGATAAATAACTTCAATCAGTTATTCTTATCTCAAAGAAAATATGATAAGAAGTACAAGCAACGGAGGCACAAAAAAGTAAAGCATTACAATACCCATATTGTTGTTGATGGAGACAACTTGCGGAAGATAGCTAATATTTATAACATTAGAGAACGTGATTTAATTATCATTAATAACCTCACGGAATCAAAAATTTTGAATGTTGGTCAGGTTTTAAGGCTTCCTCATGATTCTATAACTTTAGGAGATATTGATTTTTTAACAGGCCCACGTGTTCAATTGCCTGCTAATTGGATAGGTGAGCAGAAAGTTCCCAGATCCATGTCTATTTTGATAATGGCAGGGCATGCAGATTCTCAGGGGATTGCTGGTGCGGGTACAGCAGGGGAATTGGTTGATCTGAAGGGTGAAAACCCGATGGATCCCCAAATTAGTGATGAGTTGTATTGGAATCTCAAAGTACTTGAATTTGTAGTAAAGCTTGGAAGGGAGAAGGGGTTGCAAATTTCTTCTTATGATCCTGGGATTAGGACGATTGTTGATGAGAATGACCCGCGCACTAACTGGTCAGTTGGATACAACCATGCCCGAAATGGAGGTTATGCATTAGAAATCCATTTTGATGCATATGGCAAATATGGCTTTGGATCTGGTTTGATTCCTCCAGTATCAGTAAATTTAAATATGGTTGATGAGAGCCTGGCGAGAAGTTTTGGTCGATATCCGTTGCTATTTCGGGGTGGGCTGGGAGCTTCTAGGAGACAGATTAGGATTCTTGAGGTTGGAAAGCTAGGTGGAGAACTTGAGAAGAAATTGAGGGATCCTTCATCTAGAGACGCAATTTTGACTCAAATATCACAGAGAATTGTGGATGCAATATTGAAAGGTTTATATGATTAAAGTTGATTGATTTTATCTAATCAATGGCTTGATGTGGCTCGCATTTTGCTTCCAGACTGTTATCACCTAGCCAATTTTGGGGACGTGTAAAAACCTCTGTTAAAAGGGCCTCTCTTGTTCCTGATTTAGGCTTAAAGCCATACTCCCATCGGGCCATTGGTGGTAGTGACATTAATATTGATTCTGTTCTTCCATTAGTTTGCAAGCCAAATATTGTTCCTCTATCCCACACTAAATTGAATTCTACGTAACGACCTCTTCGGTAAAGTTGAAATTCCCTTTGCTCTGAATTGTATTCAAGATCTTTTCTTTTTTGAACAATTGGTATATATGCAGGAATAAATGCTTTCCCACACGCTTTTGCCAAATTAAATAGTTGATCCCAGCTCATTACTTGAGAACCTATTTCTTTATCGATACTTGCTGCAGCTCCATTCGGCTGTTGACCTTTATATAGCTTTCCTGATCCATCCTGATAGTCATAGAAAATGCCACCGATACCTCTGGTTTCAGCTCTGTGTTTGAGATAAAAATATTCATCACACCAAGGCTTGAACACTTTATGAAGGTTGGGGCTTATTGAATCACAAGCTTGTTTATGAATTGTGTGGAAATGACGAGCGTCGTTCAGAAAGGGGTAAAACGGGGTGAGATCTGCCCCTCCACCAAACCACCAAACAGGACCTGCTTCAAAATATCTATAATTTAGATGAACAGTAGGAACGAAAGGATTTTTAGGGTGTAGGACCATTGAGGTACCTGTTGCAAACCACGGATGGCCTTTTGCTTCGGGCCTTTGATTAAGGATTGAGGGTGGTAGTTCTTTTCCGTGGACTTCTGAGAAATTAACTCCAGCCTGCTCAAAAATTTTGCCTTCTCGCATCACTCGAGAACGCCCACCCCCTCCTTCTGGACGGTCCCATGATTCTTCTTGGAATGTGCCAGTCCCATCAAGCTCTTCTAACCCACTGCAAATTTCATCTTGTAGTTCCAGCACTAGATTTTTAGCGCTAATACGGGAGTCGCTAGGAGGCAATGACAATGAGGAAGATGAATTATTAGCTTTTTGGATTCCATGCAGTTTAGTTTTGGAATTATTTGGGTTTGTAAAAGCTTTACGAAGTAGAGAGCGGAGCATTGAAATCTTTCAAAAAATTGTGTTTTGTCTGAGGTTTTAAAATTAGTTCCTACATAATGAAATTATGCGTTAGTAAAATGATCCAAGAACTAGGATCTTACTTATCTAAATAGAAGGGATGACAACTCCAGACCAGGTCAAGATAGTTCTTAATCGGGTGAAAGATTCTGGGTCAGGCCGCTCAGTTGTAGAACTTGGATGGGTGGATCAGATAAGAGTAATCGATCCTAAAATAATTTTTCGTTTGACTTTGCCAGATTATGCCCAAGCTCAAAGGGATCGTTTGGCGAAAGAGGCACGTGATTTATTGCAGTCATTAGATGGTATTAAGGAAGTTCAAATCGAGTTAGGTGCATCATCTGGAGCTGGAGGTATAGGCCAGGCAGGTCATGGGCAATCTGCCCCTCTTCAAGCTGTGCCTGGCGTGAAGCGTGTTCTTGCAGTAAGCAGCGGTAAGGGAGGCGTAGGCAAGAGCACAGTTGCCGTCAACCTTGCTTGTGCCTTTTCTCAATCAGGATTGAAGGTTGGTTTGTTGGATGCTGATATTTATGGACCCAATACCCCAACAATGCTTGGGGTTGGAGATCGAACCCCAGAAGTGACTGGTAATGGCTCCGAGCAGCGTATGGAACCAATTAAGACTTGTGGGCTGGCAATGGTTTCGATGGGACTTCTTATTGATGAAAATCAGCCTGTTATTTGGAGAGGGCCGATGCTTAATGGAATTATTAGGCAGTTTCTTTATCAAGTTTCTTGGGGAGAATTGGATGTTTTGGTAGTTGATCTGCCCCCAGGTACAGGAGATGCTCAACTCTCTCTCGCTCAGGCAGTTCCCATGGTTGGAGTCGTAATTGTGACTACTCCTCAGAAAGTTTCTTTAGAAGACTCTCGAAGAGGGTTGGCAATGTTTAAGCAAATGGCAGTACCAGTTTTAGGCGTTGTAGAAAATATGAGTTTTTTTATTCCTCCTGATCAACCAGAGCACAATTATCCAATTTTTGGTTCTGGTGGTGGTGAGCAATTGGCTAATGAATATGATGTTCCGCTTTTAGCGAAAGTTCCTATGGAGATGCCTGTTCAAGAAGCAGGAAATCAAGGAAGACCTATCATTCAGAAGAATCCTGAATCCTTCACAGCAAAGGTTTTTAATGAGTTAGCTCAAAAGCTGATAGAGCAGGTTTTTAATTAATTCAAAAATGACATTTGGGTTTTTACGGCGAAGAAACGCAAAACAATACATTCCTTACCCATCAAATAAATCAAGTAAAGAGAAAAACCTTCTTCTTTGGATTGTTCCATTGATTATGGTCATGATTGCTGGAATTTTGATTGCTAGTACTCAACGACAAGCTAATTATGCAGATTGGTATAACCACTGGATAACAGCTGGTATTGGAGTATTGCTTGCAATTGGTTTGGCAAGACTTCCTATCAGAAGATTGCAGCCACTATTAATCCCAATTTATTTTCTAACTGTTTTAAGCCTTATAGCAGTTCGTTTAATAGGAACTTCTGCTTTGGGTGCTCAGCGTTGGATAAGCATTGGGGGGTTTAACTTGCAACCATCTGAATTTGCAAAATTGGCAGCAATTTTGCTTTTAGCTTCAGTACTTTCTAAGCATCCTGTAGAACGTCCTGTCGATCTGATTCGACCATTAACTCTCATCTCTTTGCCTTGGTTTTTAGTATTTGTTCAGCCTGATTTGGGGACTTCAATAGTATTCGGTGCAGTTTTGTTGACAATGCTTTATTGGTCAGGAATGCCCTTGGAATGGGTTGTGCTCCTTCTATCTGGATTGATAACTGCAATTTTGGTTGGCGTGTCGAAATTGACCCTATTTATATGGATGCCTCTAATGGGTGTTTTCGCTTACCGTTCACTCCCATTTCGACGATGGGCCGCATCTTTGACAATAGGTTTGCAAGTTCTCGTCGCTTCAATTACCCCATGGCTATGGCTGCATGGGCTAAAGGATTATCAAAAAGATCGTCTTGTTCTTTTCTTAGATCCATCCAAGGATCCATTGGGTGGTGGTTACCATTTGCTTCAAAGTACTGTTGGCATCGGTTCAGGAGGCCTGTTTGGAACAGGTTTGCTGCAAGGGAAATTGACCAAACTTCGTTTTATCCCTGAGCAACATACAGACTTTATCTTTAGTGCTTTGGGAGAAGAGATGGGTTTCTTAGGAACTGTCTTCGCGGTTATTGGATTTGCATTGATAATGATTTATTTACTAAAAGTTGCTCGGAGAGCAAGTAGTGACTTCGAATCGTTAATTGTTGTTGGTATTGGAACTATGTTGATGTTTCAGGTTGTGGTGAATATTTTTATGACGATTGGATTAGGTCCGGTCACTGGCATTCCTCTTCCTTTTATGAGTTATGGAAGATCTGCATTATTGGTTAATTTCATGTCTCTCGGTCTTTGCCTTTCTGTTGCGCGAAGAGGCCATCCGACGAGCAAAATATTTTGACTTTTCAGTTCTCGCATGCTGCTCTTCAAGAAAGGATGGCAGAAGGTTTTCCGTCAGGGAGGGTTGATGAACCAACAGTGCGAAGGCTTTGGTGGGCTGCTTTGGCCACTTTGCAAGAGGACATCTTGCTTCCTATGGAACCAGATCGAGGACTTTGGCTTGCAGCCCCTCTGCCAGCACTTTATGAACCAAGATTGTTAGAACGTCTGCAGGGATGGGTTTGGGCGCCTGAAGAGCTTCTCCATATTCATTCACCTCAAGCAAGTCTTTTACCCCCTGAACAAGCCCTTTCAGTTCAAGAAGCAAATAGGAATATTGATTTGCCCTATAAACGTTTCCCTCTAAGGAAGGATGATGGCCAGGACCCTTTGTTATTGCTATTAACTCCTCAGATCCAAATTGCGCTTGCTTTAAACGGGCAATCAGCAAAGCGTAATTTGATCATGCGCAGTGATCCTGAAACGCTGTCGGATCTTTTGCGGATCCTTGATAATCGATTGGACATAGAAGATCCTTCCCAAGCAACTGAACTAAGAAACGCTTTGGCGGATTTAGGGCAATTAAGAAGCTCGGAAAGTATTGAGCAGATATTTTGGTTGCGTCTTTCTGAGCGCCTTGCCTCAATGGCTCCTAGTTTGACTGTTCAGACTTTGTCAGAGGGATCGACCAAAGAAAATAAAACGAGTAAAGACCCCAGTTCAGAACTTATTTTGCTTGAGGCTCTCACTCACGAGGTCAGGACTCCTTTGGCCACTATTAGGACTTTAATTCGCTTATTGCTAAGAAGAAATGATCTTCCAAATGAAGTGATTAATCATCTGCAAGATATTGATGGTGAGTGTACAGAGCAGATAGATCGTTTTGGGTTGATTTTTAATGCGGCTGAACTTCATAGGCAGCCATTAGAAGAATCGCAACTTGCAAGAACAGACCTAGGGGCCATGTTGAAGCTTTTGTATCCAGCATGGAATCAACAGTTGGAGCGGAGAGGGATCAGCCTCCTTCTAGAAATAACTCCTGATTTACCTGAAGTACTAAGTAATTCAGAACGGTTGGAGCCAATGTTAGGAGGATTACTGGACAGAATTTGTAGAGGTTTACCTTCTGGAGCAAGAGTTTTATTGAAGCTTGCAGTGGCTGGTCAGCGTCTCAAGCTAGATATTTTCAGTCAAACATCAAACGTTGATGACTCAGATGAATTTCCGCAAATGGAGAAATCTGAAGTGGGAGCTGTTTTGAGTTGGAACCCTGAGACGGGAAGTCTTGAGTTGAGTCAAGCTGCCACAAGACAGCTTTTTGCCAGTCTTGGCGGTCGCTTAACCCATAGAAGGAATAGTGGCTTAACAGTTTTTTTCCCAATTGCTTGATGTTTTTTCTAATGCAACAACCTGTTGGATTGTTGACGGGTGTGAAGGTTGTCAACATGAAATCCCATATGGCACAAAACTCAGTGATACTTGGTACTAGTAACGGCATTCCGATTTTCCGAGGACAGCCATGACAGATCCGGCCCTTAAAGGGAACCTTCCACAGTCCATAGGTAGTACTGGGGGACTTCTTAATTCCGCAGAGACCGAAGAAAAGTACGCTATCACTTGGTCTAGTGGTAAATCGCAAGCTTTTGAGCTGCCAACTGGAGGTGCGGCAATCATGAATGAGGGCGATAACATTATGTATTTCGCCCGAAAAGAGCAGTGCTTAGCACTTGGAACTCAGTTACGTAGTAGTTTCAAGCCACGTATTGAGGATTACAAGATTTATCGTATTTTCCCCGGAGGAGATACTGAATACCTTCATCCCAAGGATGGAGTGTTCCCAGAAAAAGTGAACGAAGGTCGTTCAATGGTCAACCACAATCCACGTCGTATTGGCCAGAATCCAAACCCTGCTAGCCTGAAATTCACTGGCAAGCAAACACACGACAATTAATTTTTTAATTTCGTTGTTTACGTTAAGGGATTCTTAGCTGCACTCCTTGGGCTGCGAGGATCCCTTAATGAGAAATTTAGAACGAGAAAAATTTAACAAGGCAATTGCTAGTGGGTACACTTTTGTGCCAGTAGCTTCTAGTTGGCCTGCAGACCTTGAGACCCCACTTTCAACCTGGTTGAAAGTGGGGTTGAATAATTCACCTGGAGTGTTGCTTGAGTCTGTTGAGGGTGGCGAAAACCTTGGGAGGTGGAGCGTTGTAGCAACTAATCCACTGTGGTTAGCTACTGCACATGGTGATCAAATTAAAAGACGGTATAGAAGTGGAGAAGTGGAAGAAGTTGTTGGCAATCCTTTTGATTGTCTTCGTAACTGGCTCGCCCCCTATCGAACGGCTCCAAGACCAGATTTGCCTCCCTTAGGCCAACTTTATGGCATGTGGGGTTATGAATTGATTAGGTGGATTGAAAAAACTGTTCCTGTTCATTTAGCGGAAAAGAATGCTCTTCCTGATGGAATTTGGATGTTAATGGATAGCACACTCATTATTGATCAAGTTAAAAGGTTAATCACTGCAGTTTCTTATGCAGATTTAACAAAGGATCAATCAGTGGATTTTGCATGGGAGGAAGCTATCTCCAAGGTGGAAGAGCTAAAAGGGAAGATGACAGGACAACTTCCTAATACGCCTCCTTTTAAATGGAATCCTGATGTAGATGTCCAGCCTTCAACTAGGAGTAGTTGCACTAAGCCCCAATTTGAGAAAGCTGTTGAAATTGCCAAAGAACATATCGCAGCAGGCGATGTGTTTCAGTTGGTTCTTAGTCAGTGTTTAGAGGCACATAGCACAAAACAACCACTAGATATGTACAGAAGTCTTCGTATGGTCAATCCTTCTCCATATATGGCCTTTTTTGATTTTGGCGATTGGCAATTAATTGGATCTAGTCCAGAAGTAATGGTTAAGGCTGAACCGTTAGATGGGAGGATTCGTGCCAGCTTGCGTCCTATTGCAGGTACTAGAAAACGAGGTCAGACTCAATTTCATGATGGGAAAATGGAATCAGAACTTTTATCTGATCCAAAAGAAAGAGCTGAGCATGTGATGTTGGTTGATTTAGGCCGTAATGATCTAGGACGCGTCTGTGAACCTGGCAGTGTCTCAGTAAAGGAATTAATGGTGATTGAAAAATATTCCCATGTAATGCATATAGTTAGCGAAGTAGAAGGAGTGCTGGCAAAAGATAAAGACGTTTGGGATTTATTAATGGCTTCATTCCCTGCAGGAACAGTTAGCGGTGCTCCAAAAATAAGGGCAATGCAGTTGATTAACGAACTCGAAAGTCAATCGAGGGGCCCTTATTCCGGTGTTTATGGATCAGTGGATTTATCAGGAGCACTTAATACTGCAATAACTATTCGAACTATGGTTGTAAGGCCTCATGATAAAGGTGGTTTTGTTGTTCAGGTTCAAGCAGGAGCTGGGATTGTTGCAGACTCTGTCCCTTCTTCTGAGTATCAGGAGACTCTTAATAAGGCAAGGGCGATGCTTACCGCTCTTGCCTGTTTGGAATCAAAATCTTTTGAGTCATGATTAATCAGCTTTTACTTAAAGGTTTTGAAGTAGAGCTTTTTACTGGCACTCCGAGCGGGGAGCATGTTGGGGTCTCTGCAAATGTTGCAAGAGATCTTTCTGATTTTGTAAAAGAGCCAGACCTGAGAAATCTTGAATTTATTACACAACCTTTATCAGATTATTCATTATTGACAGAAGCTTTAATAGCCCCAAGGAGAAAACTTAGGAAGTGGTTGGCTCCTAGAAAATTAACTCTTCTACCAGGTAGTACTCTTAGTTTGGGGAATAGTAATTGTTTTGAACGTTCAGATCTTGACAACCCATATCATGATTTTATTGAGAAGACTTATGGGACAAGAGTAGTAACTGCAAGTGTTCATATTAACTTAGGGATTAATGATCTTAAAAGTCTTTTTTCTGCATTGCGACTCGTAAGGTGTGAGGCGGCTTTATTTCTTGCTTTAAGTGCCAGCTCGCCTTTTCTTGATGGGGTTAGAACTGCAAACCATTCCCAGCGATGGAGTCAATTCCCTTTGACTCCTGAGAACGTCCCACTGTTCTTAAGTTATGGACATTATGTCGAATGGATTGAGGAGCAATTGGAAAATCGTACAATGCACAATGAGCGGCATCTTTGGACCTCTGTGAGGCCTAACGGACCGAGAAGGCCTTATGAATTAAATAGGTTGGAGTTAAGAATATGTGATCTAATTTCAGACCCTGCAACTCTTTTGGCAGTTACTGCATTATTAGAGTTAAGAGTACTTGGTATCCTGAAATATCCAGAGAAACTTGACCCTTTATTTGTTAGTAGCCTCACTCCGAAAGAATTGGCTACCTTAAGTGATCAGAATGATGCAGCAGTTGCTATTAAAAGTTTTGATGCGAGATTGAATCATTGGAGAGATGGCACCGCTTTAACCTGTAGAAACTGGCTAGAGCAAATTATTGATGAGGTTACTCCTATAGCGATTGAATTTGATTTGCAACAGCATCTCGTCCCATTGCATGGACTGTTAGAAAAAGGGAATCAAGCTATGTATTGGATAAAAGACTTATCTAATGGGAAAACTCTTCAAGAAGTTATTCAAGCAGGTATAAGAAAAATGGTTGCTGAAGAGCTTCCAATAAAACAAGAAGAGGTACTTTTGTAATGATAAAACCTAATTCCAAAATTCGATCAGGTGGCGATTCGAATACGCACTCTATTTTTATGGGAAATGAGAATGATCAGCTTGTTGAAAACCATGCTTCAAGGAACACTGCTCGATTATTAGAGCAAAGACTTGA
The DNA here is from genome assembly GCA_902634405.1 of uncultured Synechococcaceae cyanobacterium. Taxonomy (GTDB): domain Bacteria; phylum Cyanobacteriota; class Cyanobacteriia; order PCC-6307; family Cyanobiaceae; genus CACPJY01. Next base: position 93,279 of record CACPJY010000001.1, on the reverse strand, counting down.
ATTAGTAGAAGATCTTTGGGAAACAGTTTTACGGAGTGAATGCCCCCCTGAACAGGCTGAAAGATTATTGAGGTTAAAACAGCTAAGTGATCCAATGACTTTGGAAGGATCTGATCAGAATAGTACCAGTGTTGCGATTGTTTTATTAATTCGAGAAATGGATTTAGCAGAGGCAATTTCTGCAGCAAGAGCTTTCTCTCTTTATTTCCAATTAGTTAATATTCTAGAACAACGGATTGAGGAGGATAGTTATCTTGAAAGCATTAATAGATCTAAAGATATTATTTCTGATGAGTCATTGGATCCATTTGCCCCGCCTTTGGCGAGTCAGACTGATCCAGCTACTTTTAGAGAATTATTTGAAAGATTAAGGCGATTAAATGTTCCTCCTGCTCAATTAGAGACTCTTCTTCAAGAGCTTGATATTCGCCTCGTTTTTACTGCACATCCTACTGAAATTGTACGTCACACTGTTCGTCATAAGCAGAGGAGAGTTGCAACTTTGCTACAACAATTGCAATCTGAATCAGTTGTTTCTCCTACAGAGAAGGAAAGCCTCAGATTAGAGCTTGAAGAAGAGATTCGCCTTTGGTGGAGAACGGATGAACTACATCAATTCAAACCCTCAGTGCTTGATGAGGTGGATTATGCGCTTCATTATTTTCAGCAGGTTTTGTTTGATGCAATGCCCCAATTGCGTCGACGAATTACAGCAGCATTAGCATCAAGTTATCCAGATGTTCATATCCCTCAAGCGGCTTTTTGCACCTTCGGTTCTTGGGTAGGTTCTGATCGAGATGGCAACCCTTCTGTTACTTCTGAAATCACTTGGAGAACAGCTTGTTATCAAAGAAAATTGATGCTTGAGCGTTATATCAGTGCAGTTCAAGATCTTCGAGATCAATTGAGTATTTCGATGCAATGGAGTCAGGTCAGTGCTCCTCTTTTAGAGTCGCTTGAAATGGATAGGCTTCATTTCCCGGAGGTTTATGAGGAGAGAGCAGCTCGTTATCGACTAGAGCCTTATCGATTGAAGTTGAGTTATACCCTTGAACGCCTTCGACTTACCAAGCTTAGAAATCAACAACTTGCTGATTCAGGTTGGCAGACCATCCCTGAGCTAATTAATCCAATTACTAAAATTCCGAATTCAGGAGAGGCTCTCCATTATGGCTCAGTAGCTGAATTCAGAAGTGATCTTGAACTGATAAGAAATAGTCTAGTAAGTACAGATCTTAGTTGTGAACCACTCGATACTTTGTTAACCCAAGTTAGAATTTTTGGGTTTTCTTTAGCGAGTTTAGATATTCGTCAAGAGAGTACTCGGCATAGTGATGCTATAGATGAATTAACCAGATATTTAAAACTTCCAAAGCCATATGATGAAATGGACGAAATTGAGAGATTTAATTGGTTGCAAGCGGAATTAAATACTCGAAGACCTTTGATCCCTTCTGAAGTTACTTGGTCATCAAATACGGCAGAAACTTTTTCAGTTTTTAGAATGCTCCATCGTCTACAGGAAGAATTTGGCAGTCGAATTTGTCGGACTTATGTGATTTCAATGAGTCATACTGCTTCTGATTTATTGGAAGTTTTATTATTAGCTAAAGAGGCTGGTGTTGTTGATCCCAGCACAGGCAAGTCAGATTTGCTTGTAGTTCCTTTGTTTGAGACTGTTGAAGACTTGCAACGTGCTCCATCAGTGATGGATGAGCTTTTTCAGAACCCTATTTATCGAGACTTGTTGCCACGTGTTGGTGAGCATTCGAATCAATTACAGGAGTTAATGCTGGGATATTCGGATAGTAATAAGGATTCTGGATTCCTTTCTAGTAATTGGGAGATTCATCAAGCTCAGATAGCTTTGCAGAATCTCGCTAGTCGACAAGGAGTTGCATTACGTCTATTCCATGGACGAGGTGGTTCCGTAGGGAGGGGTGGCGGACCTGCTTATCAAGCAATTCTTGCTCAACCAAGTGGAACACTTCAGGGAAGAATTAAAATTACAGAGCAAGGAGAAGTCTTGGCTTCCAAGTACAGCCTTCCTGAGCTGGCACTATATAACCTCGAAACGGTTACAACAGCTGTCTTGCAGAATAGCCTTGTCACAAACCAATTAGATGCTACAGAGAACTGGAATCAATTAATGACTCGCTTAGCCGCCCGTTCAAGGGAGCATTACAGAGCTTTGGTTCATGACAACCCTGATTTAGTAGCTTTTTTTCAGCAAGTTACTCCTATTGAAGAAATTAGTAAGTTGCAGATTTCTAGTAGACCTGCCCGAAGGAAAAGTGGCTCAAAGGACCTCTCCAGTTTGCGCGCTATTCCATGGGTGTTTGGTTGGACTCAAAGTAGGTTTCTTTTGCCAAGTTGGTTTGGAGTAGGTACGGCTTTAGAAGCCGAACTTGAAGCTGATCCAGCTCAAATTGAATTGTTGCGCATGTTGCATCAAAGATGGCCTTTTTTCCGTATGTTGATTTCTAAAGTAGAAATGACACTTTCAAAGGTTGATCTTGATTTAGCCCATCATTATGTGAATAGCTTGGGTGGTGCTGACCATCGGGACGCGTTTAACAAAATCTTTCAAATAATTTCTACGGAATACACTAGAACTAGATCATTGGTTATGGAAATTACTGGACAGTCAAGGCTTTTAGCAGCAGACCCTGCATTGCAGCTATCAGTTGATTTGCGTAATAGAACTATTGTTCCTTTAGGATTTTTACAAGTAGCTTTGTTGCGTCGTCTTCGAGATCAGAATCGCCAGCCACCAATGAGTGAAGCTCCAGGTGCTGATGGAGATAGTCGAACTTATAGCCGCAGTGAATTACTTAGAGGAGCTCTTTTAACCATTAATGGAATTGCAGCGGGGATGCGTAATACCGGATAGTTTGTTGTGATTTCTTTTCTTGAGAGTAGATCTAAACCAGGATTACCTGCAGGGTACATTTTGGAGACTCAAAAAAAACCACAACCTTTAGTTTTGAATAGGCTTCTATCAAGGTGTGGTGAAGAAACTTTTTCAAGAAAGAAATTATTCTTTGCTTTAGAACGTAGTATTTTTTGTTTAAGTATTGTAGAAGAATCAACGGGAGATCTTGTTGCATTTGTTCGAGCAACAAGTGATCTTGGCCTTAATGCTAATCTTTGGAATCTGGTTGCAGAGCCTTGTGAACTTCAAGGCATCTTTCTTTCTGTTTTGGTTCATAAAGCTTTAGTCTTTTTGAAAAGAGATGTACCAGGTTGCAGCATTTCAATTGCTGCATCATCTTTTACAATTAATTCCTTAAAGGAACAGGGTTTTTTAATTGATCCTGGAGGTATACGTGCAATGGGTTTGAGGTTGAGATAAAAAGGAGAATTTTTTAAAAGAAACAGCGAGCATGGAGGGACTCGAACCCCCGACCCTCAGAACCGGAATCTGATGCTCTATCCAACTGAGCTACATGCCCATAAGTGGACTTGGTGTCGCTGTATTAGATCTCCTTTCTAGTTACCTCAATCAAGCTACCTTAGCCATAAGCCGCTAGATGAAAATTCGGTTTCACCATTTAGAAATTCAAGGATTCCGGAATTACATTCGGCTTCAGCTTGAGATTTCTGAAAAGCGATTGCTAATTGTTGGGCCAAATGGGATTGGTAAGTCCAATCTTCTAGAGGCTATAGAGCTTTTAGGGAGCCTCCGGTCCCATCGGAGTAGTAGAGATCAAGACTTGATTCATTGGGAAAAGCCTAGGGCTTGTTTACGAGCAGTTACCACCGATGAGACCATTGAATTGGAATTGCGCCGAAAGGGTGGTAGGCAGGCTAAGAGGAATGACAAATTATTAGTAAGGCAGTTGGATCTTCTTGGACCATTGCGATGTGTAAGTTTTAGTGCAATTGATTTGGAACTGTTAAGAGGTGAGCCTTCTATAAGGCGTAATTGGCTTGATCGGGTTGTTCAACAACTTGAACCAATATATTCAGATTTAATAAGCAGATATAGCAAGTTACTTCGGCAGAGAAGTCAATTATGGAAAAGAGCTGAAAATTTCTCTAGCAAGGAACGCGAGTCTTTATTAGATGCCTTTGATGTGCAAATGGCACTAGTCAGTACAAGAATTCATCGCAGAAGGCAAAGGGCTTTAAGGCATTTAGAACCATTGGCAGCTCGTTGGCAAACTCATTTAAGTAAGGGTGTTGAGAAATTGAGACTTTCTTATTGCCCTGGCTGTCAATTAGAGGGTGAAGAGGCAGAGGAGCCATGGAGATTAGGAATTGAGAAACAACTTAAGTTGGAGCGACCCCAGGAAGAAAGACTTGGAATTTGCAAAATAGGTCCTCATCGAGATGAGGTTGGTTTGTTGTTGAATGATGTTGAAGCGCGTCGTTTTGGATCAGCAGGACAGCAGAGGACTGTTGTTTTGGCTTTGAAGTTGGCTGAACTTGAATTGGTTGGCCAGATTTATGGACAGCCTCCCGTACTACTCCTTGATGATGTACTCGCAGAATTAGATCCAACGAGACAATTACTTTTATTAGAAGCGGTTGGAGAAGATCACCAATGCCTTGTAACCGCTACTCATTTAGGAGCGTTTGAGGGCGAATGGCATCGACACTCTCAAATATTAGGGATTGACTCATTTAAAGAAATTGCCGATTTCAGTTAATGTAGCCAGCTATTTTTATTGTTTTGATGGAGAAACTATTGGCATGGGCCCATCCCAATCCTGGATGGGACGATAGTTGTTCTGTTGATGGGGCAGGAACTGTTCCATCAGTAACCCAAGATATGGTTGGTAAACATTGCATTCTTGAGCTTTATGAATGTGATCAGAGCAAGCTCAATGATGAGGCGTTTATAAGAACAACGATTACTTCTGCAGCCAAACAAGCTGGGGCAACACTTTTAAATATGATCACTCATAGGTTTGAACCTCAGGGGGTTACAGGCTTGGCACTTTTAGCTGAGTCTCACATTTCGATTCATACATGGCCTGAAAATGGTTATGCGGCAGTTGATGTTTTTACTTGTGGGGACCACACTATGCCTGAAATAGCCTGCGAGGTAATAAGAGCAGAGTTTTTTGCAAAAAAACATTTGCTAAAAAGCTTTGAGAGGAAAACCCCAGAAACTATTGCAAATTCAATCCGATCCCCTATTCTTTTTCAAAAATTAGAGTGATATCAGAGAGCTTTCTAGTTTGACTTGAACTTGGCTAATTATTCCTGAATATCCCTATTCATCTTTCCACTAATTAATCCTTCTAGATCAAGGCTTACGGTTGTGAAGCCAAGTTGAAGAAATTTTTTTACTAGCTCTTTCCTATCAATCATTAAGAGAAATCCCTTGATTTGCTTGGGTGGGATTTCTATTTTTGCAGCTTGTTTTTGGATTCGAACCCTTACTTCTTGTAGGCCACATTGCCTTAGATAATCTTCTGCCTGGCTGACTAAATTGAGATCTTGACTGGTAATACTTTCGCCGTATGGAAACCTTGATGCCAGACAAGGTTGAGCAGGTTTATTCCACCAGGGAAATCCAAGAGCATTGGAAATCTGACGTACTTCAGCCTTGCTAATTTTTAGCTCGGCCAGTGGAGAAATTACATTGGCTTTTCGTGCTGCCTTGATTCCAGGACGATAATCTTTCAGATCATCATGGTTCACCCCATCAATAACAAAGGCAGAGCCTGCTTGTTTTGCTATTGATTTAAGTTGATGATGTAATTCTTGTTTGCAGGCGAAACATCGATCTGCTGGATTCTTGTTGTATTGAGGATCTTTTAATTCAAACGTTTCACATTCCTTGTGGGTTATGCCCATCCATTTGGCTTGTTCACGTGCTTCATTCAGTAGGTATGGTGCTAATGCAGAAGATACTCCAGTTATTGCAATGGAAGATGTACCAAGTTGTTCTTTAGCAATTGCTGCTACGAGGGCACTATCCACTCCTCCGGAATAGGCTACGCAAACTTTTTTTAGGTTCTTAATGAATTCTCTCAAACCATTGAGTTTGTTGAGTACTAATGGCGGTAAAGGTTCCAATTGTTGAAAATAATGCATTTCAGATGAACTTCCTAATACCATCTTTTGAGTTATCCCGTTAAGCTCCAAACCTATAGTGATAATTGCATGGAGTCAGAGGGGGCAACAGTAAATAAATCTGTAAAAACCAACTCTCCCAGCAGCGGAAGGGTTAGGCGAGGAGTTGGTATTGTTACTGCTTTTGATAGCAAAGAACGCAGTAATGGACAGTTGCATGTTTATGACGGTGAAGGTAAAGGCAAAAGTCAGGCCGCTTTAGGTGTAGTACTTAGAACTATTGGTTTAGGTATCTGTGAGCAGCGTCGTACGCGTGTTCTTTTGCTGCGTTTTCTCAAGGGACCTGGTCGAGCCTATGACGAGGACGCAGCGATTGAAGCTCTTCAGCAGGGTTTCCCTCATTTAATTGACCAAGTAAGAACTGGAAGAGCGGATTTTTTTACTGCCCCAGAAGCTACCCATTTTGATCGCTCTGAAGCTGCGCGTGGATGGGATATTGCCAAGGGGGCAATAGCAAGTGAGTTGTATTCAGTGGTTGTTCTTGATGAACTGAATCCAGTTTTGGAGCTTGGGTTGCTTGATGAAAAAGAAGTTGTGGAGACTTTGAGGCATCGGCCTAAAGGTATGGAAATCATTGTTACCGGAAGAGCAGCTCCTGCTTCTTTGGTTCGGATTGCTGATTTGCATTCTGAAATGCGCGCGCATCGTCGTCCTCCATTAGAGAACCAAAATCAAACAGCAAGTAATTCAGTAGGGGCTATTGAGATTTATACAGGCGAAGGAAAAGGAAAATCAACTAGTGCCCTTGGTAAAGCTTTGCAAGCAATAGGAAGGGGTATTAGCCAAGATAAAAGTCATAGGGTGTTAATTCTTCAATGGCTGAAAGGAGGTACTGGATACACTGAGGATGCTGCAATAGCTGCTTTACAAGAAAGTTATCCACATTTAGTTGATCATCTTCGCTCTGGTAGAGATGCGATTGTTTGGAGAGGTCAGCAGCAACCCATCGACTATGTAGAAGCTGAAAGAGCTTGGGAAATTGCAAGGGCTGCAATTTCAAGCGGCCTTTATAAGACTGTTATCCTTGATGAATTGAATCCTAGTGTTGACTTGGAATTAATTCCAATAGAGCCAATTGTTCAAACTTTACTTCGTAAGCCTATAGAAACGGAAGTAATTATTACTGGCCGCTGTAAGAACCCTCCTTCTTATTTTGACTTAGCAAGTGTACATTCAGAAATGGTTTGTCATAAGCATTATGCTGAGCAAGGAGTTGATCTGAAAAGAGGTGTTGACTATTAATTTTCTATTTCATTGGTCCACCAATTACATTTACACCTTTGATATTTTTTTTGTTTAAATAGTTAAGGGCCTTTTCAGACCTTCTCCCACTTTCACAATGTACAAAAAGCTTTTTCCCTTGACATAGCTTTTTTATTTTTTCAATATTTTCTTCGCCCTTAATTTCATCTAGGGGAATTAAAATAGCTTGCGGTAGTGAAAAGATATCGGCTTCCTCTTTAGTTCTAACATCTAATATAACACAATCCTTTTCATCTTCTCTTAGTATATTTTTAAGTTCAGACATAGATATACTTTCTAATCTTTTTTCTTTAGATGCTTTTTGATTTGCGGCCGTGCAACCACAAAATTCTTCATAATTAATCAATTCTTTTATTATGGCCCGTTGTTTACTTGGATGTAGAGATAGTTCTTTGAAACGCATATCTAGTGCATTGAAAACCAATAATCTGCCATCTAGAACTTTACCTATTCCTGTAATAATCTTGATTGCTTCTGTAGCCTGAATTAAACCTATTATTCCTGGAAGAACACCTATCACTCCAGCAATTGCACATGAAGGTACTATTTCAGGAGAAGGAGGTTTAGGAATGAGGTCTCGATAATTAGGACTATCGGGAGTCAAGTTGAAGACTGATGCCTGACCTTCAAAACGCTGAATAGAACCATAGATATTAGGCTTACCTAATAGTACACAGGCATCATTAATTAAATAGCGACTAGGGAAGTTATCTGTGCAATCACAAATCAAGTCATAAGACTCAAATATGTCAAGTGCATTTTGTGATGTAAGAATTGTGTTGTATATATCTACCTTGCAATGAGGGTTAAGATCATTGATCCGAGATTTAATAGATAGTGTTTTTGACTTTCCAATTGATCCAGATCCATGAATTACTTGTCTGTGAAGATTCGACTCTTCAACTAGGTCGAAATCAACAATTCCTATATTTCCAATCCCGGCTGCTGCAAGATAAAGCAAAAGAGGAGATCCAAGGCCTCCACCTCCAATGCATAGCACTGATGACGATCTGAGACGGTTTTGACCATCTATTCCAATTTCTGGTAAGCATATTTGACGACTAAACCTGTTAGTATAATCTTCACTTAAATGATCATCAATAGTAGGAATATTCATTATTTTATAAAGCCATTTAATGGGTTTTAACGATTGCTAATTGGATTTCTGTATAGGAGCCTTTTTTACATATCCACCAAGCTCGGAGTTCTTTTTTATCAGATAGAATTAGCATTAATCTAGCAGAATTTGCGAATTCAATATCTGTTTTTGATGGAACTGGCTTCCCTTTCGGATGAGAATGGCAAGTGCCTAATACATCCCAATCATGTTTTCTGCCCCACCGCTGGGCGTGGATCTGTTCACGTGGGTCTATTAGAAAACGATTCTTTTTTGAAATTTGGTTCAAAAACTTTTGTTGCCTTCTTCTTCCTCCCCAAAGATTTAATTCTTCGTTTCCCCAGACATTGCAGCATGGCCAGATATGGTGAATATGTTGGGAAAAATGTCCGCTATTTCCAGGGCAATCCATTTGCTCACCTAGGATTAATGCACATCCTTCTTCAGGCGCTACTGCAGGCAACGTGCGATTGAGAACTATCAGGCAATCATGATTGATTTTGATTTGCCCTAGCATTATTTAGCCTCATTCGATAAGATCCCGTCATAATTGCAATTAAAGTTGTGTCCATGAGCGATGTAAGTCCTCAGGAAGAATTTGAAAATCCCGCTGCTAAAGCTAGTCCGGAAGGCGATGGGATTAATTTTTCTGATCGTTATAGTCAAATAATGGCGAGCGTAAACGATACCCTGGGCAAGGTTGATTGGAGCCAGATGGGTAAATATGGGAAGGCTGCAGGGATTATTACAGTGGTAATAGTCGCTCAAGTAATTATTAAAGGAGTAATTGATACCATTAATTTACTTCCAGTCTTACCAGGTTTGCTAGAGCTGTTGGGTGTTGTTGTGGTTGGTCAGTGGAGCTGGGAGAATTTATCCACTAGTGAAAAGAGAGGAGCAGTATTTGAGAGAGTTCAGAATTTGAGAAAAGAATATTTAGGTTAAATTCTTTTGTTGTTGGCTAGCTTTTGAGGAATCCCCAAATATTAATAATACTTTTAATACATTGGTTTTTATACCCTCCTCCAAAGAGGTTTGCATGATTTAGCAAGTGATAGAGATTGTATATCTCTTCCCTTTCTTTAGCAGAACTCTGCGTAGGCCAGGTTTTTTGATATGACTGGTAGAAATCTTTTGAGAATCCTCCAAAAAGCTTTGTCATTGCAAGGTCTACTTCTCTATCCGCCCAATATGTTGCAGGATCTAAAATTAGTCCTCGGCCATCTTTTTTGACAAAGGCATTTCCACTCCAAAGGTCCCCATGAACCAAGCTAGGGGAAGGGTTATGATTACTTAAATAACAAATCAATGCAGACAATAAAGATTCTTGATTAGGAACCTCAAGCCTCCATTTCTTCTGTGCAATCTGCATTTGGGGAAGTAAACGGAGCTTTACAAAATATTCTCCCCAAGATGTTTCCCATCCTCCTTTTTGCTCTCCTGCTCCGATAAATCCTTCTTCCTCCCAGCCAAAACAGTCAGGACTTTGTTCTGCTGATGCTTTATGTAACTCAGCCAGTCCTTTCCCAAGTAATGATTGACATCCATTCCCAAATTCAAACCAAGGCATTAATAATGCAGCTCCGTATATGTTTTTTTTGAATGCCAGCGGTTTCGGGATATCAATAAACTTTGAGTTCATATAATTCCTTAGAGCTAAAAGCCCATTCCATTCAAATTCCAACATTTGAATAGAATTGCCTTCACCAGTTTTCCCAAATAATTTTTTTCCCGCTTCTAATTCAATTTCCCAACATTGGCTACTCGAGCTTACTGATAAAGGAATGATATTGTTTACCTTGCGATCTCTTAGTGGCTGTTCTAAATCTTTAAGGGCTTCATCAATTAGTGGGTTCATAAATTCTTTTATATTGCCGTTGAGCCTTTTTTAGGTTATGTCAGATGAATCTGTAATAGTTGTAGGTGGAGGCATTGCAGGTCTTACTGCAGCAGCTTTGCTTGCCAAAGAAGGGGTTTCTGTAACTCTTTTGGAAGCGCATTACCAAGCTGGAGGATGTGCAGGGACTTTTAAGCGGGGTAAATATATTTTTGATGTGGGGGCAACACAAGTGGCGGGTTTTGAAGTAAATGGCATACATTCAAGATTATTTAGGCATTTAGGTATTCCTAGACCCACTGCAGAACTTTTAGATCCAGGTTGTTTAGTAGATCTTGCAGATGGTTCCTCTCCAATAAGTTTGTGGCATGATCCCAAGAGATGGAAGGAAGAAATTCAACTTCAATTTCCAGGTACTGGGAAGTTTTGGCAACTTTGTTCTCGATTACATAAAATTAATTGGGCTTTTTCTAATAGATTTCCTGTAATTTCTCCCAGGAATCTTTCCGATTTATTGCAACTTTTTAAGGCTTTACGGCTACCTAATTTTGCTTCTTCCCTTTTCATTCCTTTCTCGATAGCAGATGTATTAAAAATATGTGGTTGCCATCACGACTTGCGCTTAAAGAGTTTTCTTGACCTTCAGCTAAAGCTTTATTCCCAAGAACCAGCAGAACGAACGTCTGCTTTATATGGAGCTACTGTTCTCCAAATGGCTCAGGAACCACTTGGGTTATGGCATCTATATGGCTCTATGCAAACACTTAGTAATGTTTTGCTTTCGGTTGTTAGGAAGTATGGAGGCAAAGTTCTTTTGGGTCATAGAGTTATTAAGTTAACAACTAATGAGAGCATTAAGTTGTGGGAGGTGAATGCACTTAATTCAAACAAGATGCTTTTGAAGTTCAGTGCTAAAGATGTCATATTTACACTGCCACCTCAATTACTGCCAACATTGATGCCTTCAGGGTTGAGTGTTGCAAGACCCTATTTCGAAAGAATAAAGCATTTGAAACAACCCACTGGCGCATTTGTTTTTTATGGTGCCCTTAATAGAAGTTGTCTTCCTACTAATTGCCCGCTTCATTTTCAATTATTCCTGGAAGATCCAGGCCCATTGTTTGTCTCAATTAGTAAGGAAGGTGATGGGAGGGCTCCGAAGGGTGATGCAACAGTTATTGCCAGTGTATTTACGCCGACCGGAGATTGGTGTTATTTATCTGAAGAGGATTATTTAAAACGAAAAAAGTCTGCTTGGTTTTCTATTAGGAGTGCTTTAGAAAACTGGTTGAATTGTTCAGTTGATAATTGGATTCATCAAGAATTTGCTACGCCAAGGAGTTTTGCTAAATGGACCGGACGCCCCCAGGGAATCGTAGGAGGATTAGGTCAGACACCCTTAGGATTTGGACCATTTGGGCTTGCTAGTAGGAGTCCGATTAGGGGATTATGGCTATGTGGAGATTCTGTCTATCCAGGGGAGGGAACTGCTGGTGTAAGCAATTCCGCTCTAATTGCTTGTAGACAATTGTTAGGACAAAGAGGCTGCCCTCTTGATTTAGCTGACTAGTTTGTTATTAAGACCTGCTATATCTTCTTTCAGCTCTTTCGTTTTCTCTAATTCGACTTTTAATTTGCTCCAATTTCTTTCTCGTATTGTTTTTTCGAATTCTTCTAAGTTAGATCGATAGTGGGCTAATGCTAATAATATGTTTTCTGTGTTGTTTGATGCTAAGGAAGCGCCAAGAATAGGGTTGCCTCCGCCCACCCTAGAGGTGTCTTCAAATCCACTGGAGGCAATTTGTTTTGCTAAATCTTGGATAATTTCGTCCTCTTCAATGTTTAATGTTTTCAATAACGCTGCACTTACAAATACAGGTAAATGTGATATGAGAGCTACGGTTTGATCATGTGTTTTGGAATCTGTTGTTAGCCAGTGACTTCCTAATGAAATTGCCATCTCGCGGATTAATTGCAAGGCTTTTTTATCTGTTTTCTCCTCAGGAGTTGAGACCCATTGGCGGTTTTTAAACAGGCCTTTGATACTGGCTTCAACACCTGATGAAGAGTTTCCTGCCATTGGATGACTCCCTACAAATTTTGGGTGTAGTTCACGCCAAACTTCCATCACAGGTTGTTTTACGGATCCAACATCAGTGATTACAGCATTCTTAGGTAAAGCTTTGATAAGTTCTGGATCTGGATTGAGGATCTCCTCGAGTGGAATAGCGAGGATAATTAGATCACATTTAGAAAGGATATTTGGATTAGTGCTTATGACTTTTGATACTCCTCTTTCTAGAGCCCGTTGAGCTGTTTTTGGTTGATGGACTAGTCCATGCACTTTCCAACCTCGGTCCTGTAGATCAAGTGCTAAGGAACCACCGATTAATCCCAATCCGACAATTCCTACTAGTTTGGGAGGTTGTTTGTTTTGATTCATTTGAACCTAGGTAACATCTTGAGCAAGATGGATGGGTGAGTCCTAGATAGGCTCTTTGCATGTTGGAAGCTCAATCCCACAATCACCTTAAGACTTTCTTGCAGGGGGTAACTTGCCCATGGCCTCATCACCTGACATTAAGCCGGCTAATTGCTCGTAGCTTGCGACGCAAAGATAATACTCTGATTCATTTAGAGCCTTGGAGCCCAAATGTTTGGTGGCCTGGCTTGTTGATTCCGCTTTGTTTAGATACAAGTTCTGCGGTATTAATACTTTCAAAGGCTCAGCGAAGTCGCCTTTTTCAAAAGGAATTACCAAGACTTAAGTATGCAGGCTTTGATCTCCCTTTTTGGGAAGGAAGCACACCCCCTCCCATGGGACAGGTTTGGCTGATGGATACTTCTGAGCTTATACAGGCTCATCAACAAGGGTATCTAAATTCAAAGCAGTTGATTGTTCCTGAAGCAGAGGTTTTTAGTAGGCGAGTAAGAAGTTCAATGTCCATTGAGATAACTTCTTCAGATTGGGAAGTCTTAAGAAGAGCCCATCCTTCTTTAGAGTCATCTTTAATAAGTTTCTACGAAAAGCTTAATCTTCAGTTATTTTCTAAAGCTACTAGTACTGATGGAATAGTGAAGGTCAATTGTGAAGAGATAATTTTTTTACAAAGATTGGTTGGGGCATTATCTAATTCACCTCAACCTTGGTCTGGATTAAATTTAATTCAACCTGATCAATGGATTAGTTGGGCCCATTTAGATCACAAACTGTTGAACTGGAAATGGAAATTTAGTCCTCTTGAACCTTTGCAATTGCTAAATACTTGTCTCCGAGATTATTCCATCCTGTTTATATCATCTGCTGGCAATAATCGTTTGTTGAGATCTGAGCTTGAATCGGCATCTTTTATTGCTGATGTTGAGGTTTCTTTGACTGAACCAAACTTTTTTGAACCAATCGAATTGTTTGCCCCCCCCAAAGCAACCACTCCCTAATACCGAAAATTTTTCCACTCATCTTTTGCAGCAATCTCGTCGATTAATTCTTGGCCGCCCTGGATTAACTGTTTTGCTTTTGGATGATGAGCAATTGCTTCGTACTTTGACTGCTGAGTTAGCCGCAGAGTTTGGTCGCCGAGTTACTTTTCAGACTACTGCGCCAGAAGTGAATGGAGTTCTTAGTTGTTCATTTTCTTGGTGGATCAAAAATCATTACCAATTACCTATTCCTGATCAATTGTTAATAGGCCTAATTCCGATCCCCAGCCTTCAATCCCCTTTGACGGCTGCCAGGGTATCTGCAATTAAAACCCAGGGTCGTGATTGGTTTCGCGATTTTTTACTACCAGAGGCATTGTTATTTCTAGTATTAGCCATTCAACCCATTAGAGATAGCAAGAGCCGGCTGGCAATTTTGGATGGAAGGTTGCATAAACGGAGTTGGGGTCAGGATATTTTGCAGATTTTGGAACCTTGGACTCCGTTGCATCACCTTTTACCTTATGAAGAGTACTAATCTTGAACAAGGTACCAATCCTTCTTAAGCCCATGGGAGAAGCTCGTCGTCGCGCTAGTCAAGGATTACCCCCTAAGAAGAAGAGCAAGTCTTCACAAGACACCTCTCCACGTATTGTCTCTTGGTTGCCAATCACTGTTAATCAAAAGAATCAGTTTTATGCGATAACAACTCGTGCCACTTGGATTGGCATTGCTGTTCTATTACTAGTTTGGATTGTTGTTCGCTTTGTTGGCCCATCAGCAGGATGGTGGACTCCTGCTGATGCCATATAAGTGATTTTTACCTGCTGCCTTATCTATTAAGCTGCTTCCGCAATTTCGGTTGCTTTGCTTTTCGCAGCAGTTCTAGCTGCTGCTGCTAGTGGTTTCATTGAATTAGCTGTCACTTCAGAACCTTCCGTTAGTTTTTTTCGTACCAGACTTTCTATCTGTTCTTCTGCTTTGGGATTCTGTTCTAGCCAAGAAATTGTATTGTCACGTCCTTGACCAATATTGTCTCCTTCGTAGCTATACCAAGCACCTTTACGAGTAACTACACCAGTTTCCTCAGCTAAATCCAGTAAACAGCCAAGTGTGCTTATTCCGCGGCCAAACAGAATGTCGAATTCCGCAATACGAAATGGTGGAGCAATTTTGTTTTTTGCCACTTTTACTTTCGCTCGTATTCCGTATTCTTCTGTACCTCGTTTTAGTGTTTGAATACGACGAATGTCTAGCCTTACAGATGCATAGAATTTCAGAGCATTCCCTCCTGTAGTTGTTTCTGGATTGCCATAAGTGATCCCTATTTTGAGACGTAACTGGTTGAGGAAAATCACTGTGCATCCTGATTTACCTATGTTCCCTGTGATTTTTCTCATAGCTTGACTCATTAGTCGAGCTTGACTTCCTACTGCGTGATCTCCCATTTCGCCTTCGATCTCAGATCTGGGAGTTAGCGCAGCTACTGAGTCCACTACGACTATGTCTACTGCTGCAGACCTCACTAGTTGGTCGACAATTTCTAGTGCCATTTCTCCTGTGTCTGGTTGGGAGACCAACAGGTTTTCAATATCAACACCTAAGGATGCTGCGTAGACAGGATCGAGAGCGTGCTCTGCATCAACAAAAGCAGCAACTCCACCACGTCGTTGTACTTCTGCTATGGCATGTAGGGTCAGAGTTGTTTTGCCAGAGCTTTCCGGACCATACACTTCAACTACTCGACCTTTCGGATAGCCTCCGCCGAGCGCTAGATCAAGAGTGAGGGCCCCTGTAGATATTGTTTCCACACGCATCCTTGACGCGTCTCCGAGACGCATAATCGACCCTTTGCCGAAATTCCTTTCGATCTGGCCCAATACTAAGTTCAGGGCTTTATCTTTTTCTCCTGGTTTTTCATCGCTGTTGCGGGCTTGAGGATTGATTGTTCCTGATGTTTTGACGTCAACTGACATGGCAATTGGTAATAGAGATCAAAAGATGACTTTTAGTGCCTTTGGTGGCATCTCATGCACTAAGGAGTATTGATAAATTCGATGAGGATTTATCGTCACCCAAGGCTTGGTAAATAGTACAGACGTACGCTAACGAATTAATGCCAGCTCGCCAAGGGGGTGGACAATTCTTCTGGTCTGAGTAAGGAAATCTTTTGTGGAAGATTTTTCTTGTCTTCAGGTTTGAGATAGCCCCAGCTAGCTAAATAGCATGGCAAAGCAGAGAGTTCTGCAATGGAATTGATTTCTTCAAGTGTTTTCCTACGGTCTTCTATGAGTCCCAGGATTGACCTTTCTTGAGCTAATTCCAGAAGGATTTTGGCTTTACTCCCTGACTCATGGCCAAAAAGATGGTTTGGTTTGATTTGTAAGGACTCAAGAATCTCTTGCGTGAATTCTGCTGATTTTGTTGTTAGAACAGCAAAATCAATTCCTTGTCCCTTCAAGCTTTGGATAAGTTGGAGCACCTCAGGAAACGGTTGGTGCAATGCCAGCCAGCCAGCTTTATCTTGTAATAAAGCTTGTCGACGCACGTTATCAAGAGCCTTTTGTACAGAATTTGAATCCCAGCTCCATGCTTGGAGTGCGAGTTGGCAATAGATTGAATAATTACTTGAAAAATTCTTTGGATGTTTTGAGAGAAGAGGACTTTTATGACGCAGTAATTCTGCTGCTATAACAACCATTTCCCAGCCTTGATGAACCCAGGGCCTTAGCTTTTGAAAGGCTTGTGGAACATCTTTTGGCAAGGTTGGAATTGTGATTTCAGCCCCAAGGAGATCGATACAGGCTTGGCGAGAGCTTGACCAATACTCGTACATCCCATCAACAATGACTCCATCACAATCAAAGACCAATAAGGGATTAGATGGCACTAAAAGCTTGTAAGAACTGGGCCGCTAGGATTCGAACCTAGGAATGGCGAGACCAAAACCCGCTGCCTTACCACTTGGCGACGGCCCATTGATGCATAAATTACCCAAAGAATGAGTTTTCTATGCCTCTCAAATAGTTACACATATTGGAGTGATTTTAGTCAATGCCTCATTAAGAGGTTTTGCCATGTTTAAGGGGGATAGACACGTAGGCGTTGTTGCTCTGCATGTCCAAAGATGTCACTCCTCAGCTGGTATCTATTGACCAGATCAATCTGCATTTCAATGATTCTAGGGGCACGAGGGAGAAGCTCTACAGGACGACCGTGAGGTATTACAACTTTTTCAACAGCCAATCTGCATTCTTCTAGAGCCGCGATGGCGTCTTCTTTGTTGTCAGGAATGTAATTGGAAGTTTGAGCTTCTAAAGATGGCTTGTGAGTTCTAGTAATCAGTCTTTGAAGTGCTCGTTCTAACTGGTGCAAGGTGTTTGATTTGATGACGAGGATTGGTATCTGTGATTCATGAGCTTTTTTCCTTAAATCAGGTTCATGACTAAGGCTTTGTCGCATAGCTATCAATACATCAGCTTGATAGAGCTCAGTAACTCGTAAAACAGGAAAAGAGATCCTTCGTATAGCTTCATCAAGAAGTTGCTCCGTAATTCCACAGCTAACGATGCTTATAGATTTAGTGGGGACAGTTATTTTTGATTCGTTAACGACACTTGAGTTGTTGTTAGCTTCGTAATTAGATAATTTCAAAAATTTAGGCTTTTGCCGATCTTCCTTTGCCGTGTTTTCTTTTGTAGGAGATATTTCTACCAGCTTGACTGAACCATCTTCAGTTAAAGATCGTTTTTGAGCCTTTGTTGCTTGTCCACGAAGGATTAAATCTATTGTTTTTGCAACATCTTTGTGGATTAACCATAAATAACGATTTTCCATTTCCACTGCAGTTGGAAAAGTTGGGTCTGCAGCTCTTTCTAGAACTGTTTTTTGTGTTCGTCTTCTCCTTGCCTCTTCGTCACTAAGTGTTACCGATTGAATACCTCCAATAAGGTCACTTAGGGTTGGATTTTTTATTAAATTAAAAAGATTATTGCCATGTGCTGTGGCAATTAGTTGTACGCCTCTCTCGGCAATTGTCCTAGCTGCAAGAGCTTCTAGTTCTGTTCCTATCTCATCAATGATAATTACTTCTGGCATATGATTTTCAACTGCTTCGATCATTACTTGGTGTTGATTTTCAGGACGTTCGACCTGCATCCTTCGAGCCCGGCCAATTGCAGGGTGAGGAATATCTCCATCGCCAGCAATTTCATTACTTGTGTCGATAATGACAACTCTTTTGTTTAGTTCATCAGCCAGAACTCTTGCAATCTCTCTAAGGGCAGTAGTTTTTCCTATTCCTGGCCGCCCCATTAAAAGTAGTGATTGTCCACTGTCAAGAAGATCTCGCACTAAGGCGACTGTCCCAAAAACTGCTCTCCCTACACGACAGGTAAGACCGATGATGTCACCTTTTCGATTTCTTATTGCGCTTATTCTATGAAGGGTTCGTTCAATACCTGCACGATTATCTTGACCAAATTGACCTAACTTTGTAATAACTTCTTTAAGGTCATTATTACTAATAGTTATATGTTTCAACTCAACAACTTTGTTTGAATAACGAGCTTCAGGAATTCGACCTAGATCTAATACAATTTCTATGAGATCTTTTTTATTCTTGTCTAACTCTAGGGCTTCTTGAACACTTACTGGTAAAATATCCAGTAAGTGATTTAAATCATCAGTTATATTTTTGGTGTCCATTTATGTTAATTATGGTTAAAATTGTTATGGGTAGATAAAGTTATAAAAAGCTTTTAGTTGGTTTACGTGTAAGCCATGGCTCAATCAGTTCAGTTGCTTTTTCTAAGGCTGCATACCAACCATTAGGCCAATCACGAAGGTTGACTTTTTTACGCGCTGCCTCCTGAAGCCAAGGTGACACTATCTTTCTAGCCATCCCACCAAAAGCAATCCCTGCCGGTCCATTTGTGTGAGGCAGTTGATGAATGGTGTTTTCATTTGTCCCGCCTGCTAGTTGAAGAGGTCCAGGAGGAGAAAGAGGGCGGATTTCTTGCCATAGTGATACTGCAAATTTTGAAGTACTAATCCCTAAATCACCACTCATAGGTCGACCATCAAGCTGCCAGATAGGCTTTAGCCCATAATTTCTGACGCAGTCGTGACGCTCCCAAAGCTCTTTAGATAGATCTTGCGCATCAATATGTTTGTCTAATCCGCAACTAATTGCAAGACGTTTTAAAGGGATATTTGCGCGAGTTATAGCTGCTACTGTTGCTTCGAAAGCTTCTCTTCGACCTGGACCAGTATGGATTTCTATAGCGTCAGGATTAATTTCGCTCAGCAGTTTAGGTAAATCTGGAAGGCTGAGGAGTTGATTCTTTTCGTTAATGATTCCTATAGGACAGGCTGTTAAGCATCTCCCACATCCATAACAAAGGCTTGAGAGAACGCCATTGTTTTGCGATATTGCATTTGTAGGGCAGACTTTTTCACATGGACGATGGCAATCTTTAGGGCAAAGTTTTTGGTTAAATGATGCTTTGCGAAAATGAACGTCTTGGCCATCATTGATGCTGATCATTAGCCAGGGACGTTTCCCATAAATAGCTTCAACCCAATCGAGCCCTTTTCTTGCTGCAAATACAACTGCAGTATTGGCAGCGACATCTATACAGTGAACTCCGGCGGCGGCATATAAAGCACATAGATCAGAAATCGCAGGAAGGTCTTCATTGCTTGCCCCGCAGATTAATTTTACCCAAGTTCCCCTAGACATCGCCAAGTCACCATGGTCAGGTCTTTGCATTAGTGAACTTTTGCAGTGAATGGCTCTTTAATTATTCAAAAGGATTTGCAGAGGTTGCCATTTCAAACTACGAGCACCCCCCATCTCAACAACAATTTTTAAACGGGGTTCTCTTTTAGAAATTTCACATAAGGACAAGAGCTCAGATTTTGATAAGACTTGTCCTTCTAATAACCAAAGTGCTAGTGGTTTATTTGTTTCTAAAAATTCTTTTAACTGAGGAATAACTTGTTGAACTTCGCCAATTGCTGCATTCTTTCCTACATTTTGATGACCTAAGTGTGGTGGGCGTATTCCATGAAGTTGAAGCAGAAATACTTCTGGATCTCCTAACCCTCTAGCTGTAGTGATATGGGTTTGGTAGCCGAATGAACGCAATCTTCTTAAAAGACGAGTTTCTGCACCACCCTCAAGGGGGACATGTATAGCAAGGCACCCCGATTTTTCCAGGGCACTGCGAAACCCCTTCCCAGAGAGCAACAGCGGCATTGATTCAAATCAAGTGTTTTAAGTACGGCAGGAGATTAATTCCCTCTAATTAGTTTAACTGCCCCTCGGTAGTGTAATGTTTTAGTTTGCATTGATTTTGTGCCCTTACGCTAGCTGGGCCTCCAAAAGTCATTGCAGATTCAGCGGTAGCGCTGGATTCTCAGGCCACAACAAATAAGGTCTAATTCACCCTTGTTTGTCGGGAAACTAACCGATTCATAAGATTCGGCCAAGTCCCAGCCAGCTGATTTTCCGCTAGTTCTTACTGAATTTTCAACGCCTTATAAAAGAAGGCTTTGGCAATCTTTCAGTGAAAATCGCGACTGTTCCTTCAGCTCCATATCTAAATCTCCATTAATGGAGATTTTCACCTGCTGGCGCCATTTTCCTTTTATGTCTATAGGAATCCTTGGAAAGAAGCTGGGCATGTCTCAGTTTTTTGATGATCAAGGCAAAGCTGTACCTGTCACTTTGATAGAGGCAGGACCTTGCCGGATTACCCAATTGAAAAATGTCTCCACAGATGGTTATACCGCTGTGCAGATTGGCTTTGGAGACATCCGTGAAAAGCTTATTAACAAACCTCAAAAAGGCCACCTTGCAAAATCTGGCAAAGATTCACTTAGGTATTTGAAGGAGTATCGAGTTGAAACCTTGGATGAAGTGGAGTTAGGGGCAGCAGTAACTGTTGCTAGTTTTAAAGCTGGCCAGAAGGTAGATGTTAGTGGGGACACTATTGGTCGAGGCTTTTCTGGCTATCAGAAAAGACATGGGTTTAGCCGAGGCCCTATGAGTCATGGTTCCAAGAATCATCGTCAACCAGGATCCACAGGTGCAGGTACAACCCCTGGGCGCATATACCCAGGGAAACGGATGGCTGGTCGTTATGGAGGCAAGCAAATCACTACCCGTGGTTTGACTGTTCTTCAAGTAGATAATGATCTGAACCTTTTGGTTGTAAAAGGTTCGGTTCCAGGAAAGCCAGGAGCTTTACTGAATATTCGGCCTACTCAAAGATTTGGTGGAACCGCCACTCAAGCAGGAGGAAACTAATGGCTGAATGTGTTCTTCGAGATTGGCAGGGGAAAGAGGCTGGAAAAGTTGACCTCAAACTGAAGGTTGCTAAAGAAACAACAGCCTTAGATCTCATGCACCGTGCTGTTTTACGTCAGCAAGCTAATAGCCGGCAGGGGACAGCAAGTACCTTGACCCGCTCAGAAGTTCGTGGTGGAGGTAGGAAGCCTTACAAGCAAAAAGGTACAGGACGTGCGCGGCAGGGATCCATTCGAACTCCACTGCGTCCAGGAGGAGGAATTATTTTTGGTCCTAAGCCACGCTCTTACAACCTTTCCATGAATAAGAAGGAAAGGCGCCTGGCTCTTAGAACTGCTTTAATGTCTAGGCTTGATGATTTGGTGGTAGTTAAAGATTTTGGGAATAGCCTTAAGGCTCCTAAAACAAGAGAGATTAAAGAGGCTTTTGAACGTCTTGGTCTTCAAGCTGATTCAAAAGTTTTGATCATTCTTTCTAACCCTTCTGAAATTATTCGCCGCTCAGTTAGCAATCTAGAAAGAGTCAAGTTGATTTCTGCAGATCAATTAAATGTCTTTGATTTGCTCCATGCTGATTCTTTAGTTCTTGGTGAGAAGGCCTTGGTCAAGATTAAGGAGGTTTATGGAGATGACTAAACGTTTTACGAATCGATTAGAGGATGTCATTCGTCGTCCTTTGATTACAGAAAAAGCTACCAGTGCATTGGAGCTAAATCAGTACACCTTTGAAGTTGACCACAGGGCTGCCAAGCCTGATATCAAAGCTGCTATTGAAAAGCTTTTCGATGTCCGCGTAGTTGGCATCAGTACCATGAATCCACCTAGACGTTCACGGCGAATCGGACGTTTTGCTGGAAAACGTTCTCAGGTTAAGAAAGCTGTGGTAAGGCTTGCCGAGGGCAATTCAATTCAACTTTTCCCTGAGTCCTGAGGGTATTATCATGGCAATTCGAACTTTCCGTCCATACACTCCAGGAACCCGAACCAGGGTGGTCACTGATTTCAGTGAGATTACTGGTGGCAAGCCAGAACGTTCCCTTTTGGTCGCTAAACATCGCCGAAAGGGTCGTAATAACAGGGGGGTTATAACCTGTCGACACCGTGGAGGAGGACATAAGCGTCTTTATAGAGTTGTTGATTTTCGTCGGAATAAGCATGGTGTTTCCGCAAAAGTTGCAGCAATCCACTATGACCCTCATCGCAATGCTCGATTAGCGCTTCTTTTTTATTCCGATGGCGAAAAAAGGTACATCCTTGCCCCAGCAGGTGTATCAATAGGTCAGGAGATTTGGTCAGGGCCAGACTCTCCATTGGAACCAGGCAATGCTTTGCCCCTCTCTTCTATTCCTTTGGGGTCGAACGTTCATAACGTTGAGTTATATGCAGGTCGAGGTGGCCAATTGGCTCGTACTGCAGGAGCTAGTGCTCAGGTTATGGCTAAGGAAGGGGACTATGTTGCTTTGAAGTTGCCTTCTACTGAAGTGCGCCTCGTCCGTCGTGAGTGTTACGCGACACTTGGCGAGGTGGGTAATTCAGAGGTCCGCAATACCAGCCTAGGGAAAGCAGGACGACGTAGATGGTTAGGTCGTCGCCCACAAGTACGCGGAAGTGTTATGAACCCTTGCGATCACCCTCATGGTGGTGGCGAGGGTAGAGCACCAATAGGACGTTCTGGTCCCGTTACCCCCTGGGGTAAGCCTGCTTTAGGGCTTAAAACTCGCAAAAGGAACAAACCAAGCAATAAGTTGGTGCTTCGTAAACGACGTCGTGTTTCCAAGCGCAGTCGAGGAGGACGCGATTCATGATGAAAATTTTCCTTTTAATTTCTTCTTAATTCACCATGGGACGTTCTCTAAAAAAAGGGCCTTTTATTGCTGACAGCCTTCTAAAAAAGGTTGAAAAGCAAAATGCAGATGATGACAAGTCTGTTATCAAAACTTGGTCTAGAGCTTCCACGATTCTTCCAATGATGATCGGTCATACCATTGCTGTTCATAACGGCAGGACTCATATCCCTGTTTTTATTACTGAACAAATGGTTGGTCACAAATTAGGAGAGTTTGCTCCTACAAGAACCTTCAAAGGTCACATCAAAGACAAAAAAGGAGGCCGTTGAGTTAATGACAACTTCAACATCATTGCCAATTGCAAAGGCTCATGGACGTTTTTTGAGAGGCTCAGCTTCGAAAGTACGTCGTGTACTTGACCAAATTCGCGGTCGCACATATCGCGATGCTCTAATCATGCTTGAGTTCATGCCTTATCGCTCTACTGGCCCTATTACAAAGGTTTTAAGGTCAGCTGTAGCTAATGCTGAGCATAATCTTGGATTAGACCCTGCTTCCTTGGTCATTTCTCAAGCCAGCGCTGATATGGGCCCTTCAATGAAACGCTTTAGGCCTCGTGCCCAAGGCCGGGCTTATGCGATTAAAAAGCAAACCTGCCATATCAGCATTGCTGTTATGGCCCAGACCGAATCTTGAACCTCTACGACTCAGACTGATGGGACACAAAATTCATCCAACTGGTTTAAGGCTGGGAATCACCCAGGAACACCGTTCTCGTTGGTATGCACCAAGTAAAACTTATCCACTTCTTCTTCAAGAGGACGATAGGATCCGTAGCTTTATTCATAAGAAATATGGAGCTGCAGGTATTAGTGATGTTTTGATTGCTCGTAAAGCAGACCAACTAGAAGTAGAGCTCAAAACTGCTCGTCCAGGTGTTTTGGTTGGACGTCAAGGTAGTGGTATTGAGGAACTTCGTTCAGGTATTCAGAAAACCATTCGCGATAAAAATAGGCAAGTTCGGATAAATGTTGTTGAAGTTGAAAGGGTTGATGCCGATGCCTATTTATTGGCTGAATACATTGCTCAGCAGTTAGAAAAGCGCGTTGCCTTTCGACGCACGATTCGAATGGCTGTTCAGCGTGCTCAGCGAGCGGGAGTTCTGGGTCTGAAAATTCAGGTTGGTGGTCGTCTAAATGGAGCTGAGATTGCTCGCACAGAATGGACGAGAGAAGGCCGCGTACCTCTTCATACACTTCGTGCTGAGATCGATTATGCCACCAAAGTCGCTACTACTACCTATGGAGTCTTGGGAATTAAAGTCTGGGTATTCAAAGGTGAGGTCTTGTCAAATGAAGACCAGCAAGTCCCAGTTGGGGCAAGTCCTCGACGCAGGGGGAATCGCCGCCCCCAACAATTTGAAGACCGTTCCAACGAGGGTTGATAAGGAGATCTGAATCATGCTTAGTCCAAAACGAGTCAAATTCCGGAAGCAACAAAGAGGCCGCATGCGCGGTGTAGCTACTAGAGGCAACACAATTGCCTTTGGTGAGTTCGCTTTACAAGCTCAGGAATGCGGCTGGATTACTTCTCGCCAGATCGAGGCCAGTCGTAGGGCCATGACCCGATATGTAAAACGTGGAGGCAAGATCTGGATAAGGATTTTTCCTGACAAGCCAGTCACAATGCGCCCTGCTGAAACACGCATGGGTTCCGGTAAGGGTAATCCTGAATTTTGGGTTGCTGTTATCAAACCAGGTCGAATCCTCTTTGAGATGGGTGGTGAGGAGATCACCGAATCCATTGCTCGGGAAGCCATGCGATTAGCGCAATACAAGCTTCCTGTTAAGACTAAGTTTCTGGCTTTGGAAGACCAGGAACAAATTGGTACTGCTACCCCCTCCAGCCTTTCCTCAGCCCAAGTGGAGTCCTGATTATGGCCCGACCAAACCCTGCCGACGTCCGCAAGCTTGCAGACAATGAGATTGATCAACAGATCAGTGACCTACGTCGTGAATTGTTTGATCTGCGTTTTCAGCAAGCCACTAGGCAGTTGAATAACACTCACCGTTTTAAAGAGGCACGTATCAAACTTGCTCAACTTTTAACGGTTCAGAAGGAGCGAAGTCGCTCCATAGCCACCTCTTGATTCCCTACCCTTAGAACCAATGGCCTTAAAGGAAAGAATCGGTACTGTCGTAAGCGACAAGATGGATAAAACAGTTGTTGTTGCTGTTGAAAACCGCTTCCCACACTCCATCTATCAAAAAATTGTAAGCCGAACCACTCGATATAAAGCTCATGATGAGGACAATGCCTGTTCAAAAGGTGATCGAGTTCGCATAACTGAGACAAGACCGCTTAGTAGGTCAAAACGATGGGCTGTGGTCGAAGTTCTTAGTCACCACATCAAAGCCAAGGAGGTCTCACAATGATTCAACAAGAAAGTTTTCTTACCGTCGCTGACAATAGTGGTGCTAAGCGAATTCAATGTATTCGTGTACTTGGTTCTAATCGAAGGTATGCACATGTTGGCGATGTAATTGTTGCCGCTGTGAAGGATGCAATGCCAAATATGGGGGTAAAAAAATCAGATGTTGTTAAGGCAGTAGTGGTTCGTACCAAAGCAACCATGAGAAGACCTACTGGCAACTCCATTCGTTTTGATGACAATGCGGCTGTTCTGATAAATGATGATAAAAACCCTAGGGGAACAAGGGTTTTTGGCCCAGTTGCGCGTGAGCTTCGAGAAAGGAATTTCACCAAGATTGTTTCATTAGCTCCGGAGGTTATTTAAATGTCAGCAGCAATTAAAAAACAGAAATTGACCAATCGCATAAAGATGCGCATCAGGAAAGGAGATACTGTTCAAATTATTACTGGTAAAGATAAGGGGAAAACCGGCGAAGTAATTCGAACGTTGCCAATAGAGAATCGTGTGGTTGTTGAGGGGATTAACCTTCGCACGCGACATGTCAAGCCAACTCAGGAGGGGGAAACAGGCAGAATTGTTACTGAAGAAGCATCAGTACATGCTTCAAACGTGATGATTTATTCAAAAGAGAAGAAGGTTCCTAGTCGAGTTGAGTTAGTGGTTCAGAAAGATGGCACTAAAAAGCGAAGACTTAAACGAACTGGCGAATTAATTGATTAATACGCCAGTTTTTATTAATTGTTCAATCTCCTTTAATTATTTTCATCCCTTCTGACAAAGACCAGAAGCAAATTCCCTTCCACTCATGTCACTCAAAAAGCGCTATCGAGAGACAATTCAGCCGAAATTGCTGAAAGAATTAAATCTCTCCAATATTCACCAAGTTCCTAAAGTGACAAAGGTCACTGTTAATAGGGGACTTGGCGAAGCAGCTACCAATTCCAAGTCATTGGAAGCTTCTATTAGTGAGCTTGCCACAATTACTGGTCAAAAGGTTTTGGTTACAAGAGCGAAGAAGGCAATAGCAGGATTTAAAATCAGACAAGGGATGCCTATTGGATGTGCTGTAACCCTAAGAGGGGAGAGGATGTATGCCTTTTTAGAACGATTAATTAATCTTGCTTTACCAAGGATTAGGGATTTTCGAGGAGTTAGTCCTAAGAGCTTTGATGGTAGAGGTAATTACACTCTTGGAGTTAAAGAGCAGCTTATCTTTCCAGAAATTTCCTTTGACAAAATCGATGCAATTAGAGGTATGGATATAACCATAGTTACCACTGCCCGAACCGATCAAGAGGGCCTTGCCCTCTTGAAGGAAATGGGAATGCCTTTCCGTAGTAATTGAGTATTTTTTGAGATTATGGCTAATCACGACCCAATTTCAGACATGCTCACCCGCATTCGAAATGCGAGTGAGAAACGACATCAGTCAACACGCATTCCTGCTTCAAGGATGTCCCGCAGTATTGCCAAGGTTTTGCAACAGGAGGGTTTTATTGCCGATATTAGTGAAGAAGGTGAAGGTGTAAGGACTAACCTCGTCCTTCAATTGAAGTACAGCGGCAAGCATCGCGCTCCCACTATTCGCTCTATGCAGCGAGTAAGTAAACCAGGGCTAAGGATTTATAAAAATACAAGAGGCCTGCCGAAAGTTTTAGGAGGTCTTGGAGTGGCGATCATTTCGACTTCGAAAGGAGTTATGAGTGATCGCGATGCACGTAAACAAGGCGTTGGCGGAGAAGTTCTCTGCTACGTGTATTGATCTGGAGCCTGAATCATGTCTCGTATTGGTAAAAGCCCTATTTCGATCCCTGAGAAAGTAGCCATCAAACTAGATGGTCTCTCAGTCACTGTAAAAGGACCAAAGGGTGAACTGAGCCGCACTCTTCCTGAAGGTGTCAGCATTAGCCAAGTTGAAAACACCATTGTGGTTTCACCATCTAGTCAAAAGCGTAAGTCGAGAGAGAGGCATGGCCTTTGCCGTTCTCTAGTAGCAAATATGATTGAAGGAGTAAGTAAAGGTTTCTCTAGGAAGCTGGAAATTGTTGGTGTTGGTTCAAGGGCTCAGATAAGGGGAAAAAACTTAGTTGTGAGTGCTGGATATAGTCATCCAGTTGAAGTTGTTCCCCCAGCAGGCATTAGCTTTACGGTGGAGAACAATACGAACGTCACCGTTTCCGGACCAGATAAAGAGCTTGTAGGAAACGAGGCTGCCAAAATCAGAGCTATTCGACCTCCTGAGCCTTATAAGGGCAAAGGCATCAAGTATGAAGGGGAACGAATTCTTAGAAAAGCCGGTAAATCTGGCAAGAAATAGTTTCTTTCTTATCTTTTTTAATTGCTTCTTAATCATGTCCTCCTCTTTATCTCGAAAACAGCAGACTCAAAAGCGTCATAAACGCTTAAGAAAGAATATTAGTGGCACAGTTGGCAGACCTAGACTTGCTGTATTTCGCTCTAATAATCATATTTATGCTCAAGTTATTGATGATGAAGCGCAGAACACTCTTTGTGCTGCATCAACACTTGACAAAGATCTCCGCTCAAGTCTTAAGTCTCAAGGTAGTAGTTGTGATGCATCTACAGCAGTTGGGGCATTAGTTGCTAAGCGAGCTCTTGCTAAAGGAATAAAACAGGTCGTTTTTGACAGAGGCGGAAACCTCTATCACGGCCGTGTTCAAGCCTTAGCTGATGCTGCTCGTGAAGCTGGCCTTAAATTCTGAATCTTGTTTCCAAATGACCCAATCTCAAACTAACTCTCAAGAAAACAATTCCAAGGCTGGTGTACCTGCTGCAGCTGAAGGTAAAGAGCAACAGCAACGAAGTGGGAAGGGAGACCGCGAGCGTCGTGGCGGAAGAAGAGGAGATCGACGCTCGCAAGAGCGTGATTCAGAATGGCAAGAAAGAGTGGTTCAGATTCGAAGAGTTTCTAAGACTGTTAAAGGCGGTAAGAAGATGAGTTTTCGTGCGATTGTGGTTGTTGGTAATGAGAGAGGTCAAGTAGGAGTTGGGGTTGGCAAAGCTAGTGATGTCATCGGTGCTGTTCGTAAGGGAGTTGCAGATGGTAAAAAGCATTTAGTTAGAGTTCCTCTAACAAGACATAGTTCTATTCCAACTCTTTCTAATGGTAGAGATGGTGCGGCGAGTGTTCTTATCCGTCCTGCTGCTCCAGGAACTGGGGTTATTGCCGGTGGTTCTATTAGGACGGTTCTAGAGCTTGCTGGGATTAAAAATGTTTTAGCTAAGAGGTTAGGGAGCAAAACCCCCCTTAATAATGCTAGAGCTGCAATGGTTGCCTTGGCAGGACTGCGGACTCATAAGGCAACAGCCAGGGAAAGAGGTATCCCTCTAGAACAGATTTATTCTTGATTTTATTTTTCTCATGACATTTCGACTTGACTCATTAAAGGCTAACTCTGGTGCCAGACGCCGCAAGCTACGCAAAGGCCGTGGTATAGCTGCTGGGCAAGGAGCTAGTTGTGGATTTGGTATGAGGGGCCAAAAATCCCGATCAGGACGACCCACTCGACCAGGCTTTGAAGGTGGGCAAATGCCTCTCTATAGACGTGTCCCTAAACTAAAGCACTTCACAACTGTTAATTCAAAGCTTTTTACTGTTATCAATGTTTCTGCATTAAATGAACTCAAAGCAGATTCAGTTGTGAATTTGGACTCTTTAGTCAAAGAAGGTTTGATTACCAGCCCAAAGCATCCTTTAAAGATTTTGGGTAATGGCAATTTGAAGATTAAGTTGACTATTCAGGCTTCTGCTTTTACTTCTTCTGCTCGAACTAAGATTGAAGCAGCTGGCGGTAAATGTGAAATACTTGATAAATAATGTACGTAAGAAGAGGCCGTAATCCAAGTGCTGGTGAGGTTGTAACTCAATTAATTAGTAACCCTGAGTTACGAAGTAGAGTGCTTACAACTTTGGGACTATTGCTTCTGATTCGACTTGGAATTTATATACCTCTTCCTGGGATTGATAGAGAAGCATTTCAGTCATTTCTGCAACAAGGTGGACAACTTATTGGTTTTTTGGACATCTTTACTGGTGGAGGAATTTCTACATTAGGTGTTTTTGCACTTGGGATACTTCCTTTTATTAATGCCTCAATTATTCTTCAGTTATTAACAGCTTCTTTGCCTCAGCTAGAAGATTTGCAAAAGAATGAAGGTGAAGCAGGACGGAGAAAGATTGCACAAATTACTAGATATGTTGCTCTTGGCTGGGGTCTTGTACAGAGTGTGATTTTTGCATTGATACTTCGTCAGTATTCAGTTGAAGGTTTAAGTGAAACAGCTTTTGTATGTCAAACAGCTTTAGGACTAGTAACTGGATCGATGATTGTAATGTGGTTAAGTGAAATTATTACTGAAAAAGGAATTGGACAAGGTGCTTCATTGGTTATCTTTTTGAATATAGTAGCTACTTTGCCGAAGGCTCTTGGATCGACTATTGAGAAGGCTCAAACTGGAGATAGAAACGACGTTGTTGGAATTATTGTTTTACTCTTTGTTTTTTTAGTTACTATTGTTGGAATTATTTTTGTTCAGGAGGGTGCACGTCGTTTACCTATCGTTAGCGCAAAACGACAGATCGGCTCTTCTGGTTTGTTGCCAACTCGACAGAGTTATTTGCCTTTAAAATTGAATGCTGGCGGAGTGATGCCAATAATCTTTGCGTCGGCATTAATCTTTCTTCCTATTACGATTGCTAATTTTTCTAAAAACCCATTGCTAATAAGAGCAGCTAGTGCACTTAATCCTGGCTCATCTAATCCTTGGCCATATGCGATTGTCTTTTTCACGTTGATTCTCGGTTTTGCATATTTCTACGCATCACTAACAGTTAACCCTATTGATATTGCTTCAAATCTGAAAAGGGGAGGAGTCGCTATACCAGGTGTTAGGCCTGGACGGGCTACAACTGATTATCTTTCAGGTGTTCAAAATCGCTTAACTCTTTTGGGCGGGCTATTCCTGGGCTCTGTAGCAATTGTCCCAGCTGCCGTAGAGAGGGCTACCAACGTCCAGACATTTCAGGGTTTAGGAGCCACATCATTGTTAATCCTTGTAGGAGTGGCAATTGACACTGCTAAGCAGGTACAGACTTATGTCATTTCTCAACGATATGAAGGACTTGTACGAGAGTAATTTATTAGTAACTTTCTAAAAGTTCTTTAGTTCTATGAAGCAAAGACTTCTATTCCTTGGACCACCAGGAGCTGGTAAGGGTACACAGGCTGAAAGGATCTGCACTGCTTGCGACTTAAAGCATTTGTCTACCGGTGATCTTTTGAGGGCTGAGGTTGCTGCCGAAACTGATTTAGGTAAGTCAGCTGCAGACCTTATGAATAAGGGAGAATTAGTTAGTGATCAAATTGTTTTGGGAATCGTTGAAAATCAACTATTAAACGGTGTCTCTGGCTGGATTTTAGATGGATTTCCTAGGACCGTTAACCAGGCTGAATCCCTCGAAGCATTACTAAACAAATTAAATCAAGTTATAGAAGGAGTGATTTTATTGGAGTTAGATGATTCTGTTTTATTAGAAAGATTGCTTATGAGAGGGAGGCCAGATGATGAGGAATCTGTTATCAAGAACCGTCTTGAGGTCTATCGTCAGAAAACTCAGCCGCTGATTGAATACTACAGAAAACGAGGATTAGTTCTTGAAATACAGGCAATTGGCAGCATTGATGAAATTACAACTAGGATTGAAGCAGCTTTGAAGTAAGTGATGTTGTAGGATTTGGGTTTGCAAATAAGGAGTGTTATCACCAAATGAAGGTGCGCGCTTCAGTTAAAAAAATGTGTGAAAAGTGCCGGGTGATTCGCCGCCATGGCCGGGTGATGGTGATTTGCACTATCCCTAAGCACAAGCAGAGACAGGGTTGACCCTGTCTGCCAATCTATCAATGGCAGGAAAGTCCTAAGCTTTTAGCTCTTCCTAATTCCATTTTCAAGTCGCTCTTTGCGACTCAAATGTCCCATCTCGATTTAATTACCAAGTGGCAAGGATTGCCGGAATCGACATACCCCGCGAAAAGCGGGTAGAAGTTGCTCTGACCTACATATATGGGGTTGGCTTGACTCGTGCCAAAACTATTTTGGCTCAGGCTGGAGTTAATCCAGATATTCGAGTGAAAGACCTTGATGATGGGGATGTCCAGAAGCTTCGTGCTGCTACCGAAGCTTTTACTGTCGAGGGAGATCTTCGACGACAGGAAGGGATGGCTTTAAAGCGATTGCAAGATATCGGTTGCATTAGAGGCCGTCGTCATAGGATGAGTCTTCCAGTTCGTGGTCAGCGCACAAGGACCAACGCTCGCACTAGACGTGGCAGTAGAAAAACAGTCGCTGGCAAAAAGAAATAAGGTTGCCTATCTATAAGCAATTATTTCTTCAGCCCCTTTTACCCAACATCTGCCTAATTTAGGCCCAACAATATGGCCACAACTGCTAAGAAATCAGGTTCAAAAAAGACCAAGCGCAATGTCCCTAATGGCGTTGTGCATATTCAGAGCACCTTTAACAACACTATAGTTTCCATTACAGACACTTCAGGTGAAGTGATTTCCTGGTCATCTGCTGGAGCAAGTGGCTTTAAAGGCGCAAGGAAGGGAACACCCTTTGCGGCTCAAACAGCGGCTGAGGCTGCAGCTAGACGAGCTCTTGATCAAGGCATGAGACAGATAGAAGTTTTAGTAAGAGGACCTGGTTCAGGACGTGAAACGGCAATCCGTGCTTTGCAGGTTGCTGGCTTGGAAATAACGCTGATTAGGGATGTTACTCCTCTTCCACATAATGGTTGTCGTCGGCCTAAACGACGACGCGTTTGATTATTTTCATCATTCGCTTCTTTTCATACCAAACTATTCCCCTGATTAGACCGTGTTGCAATACCAGATCGACAGAATCGAACATCAAGTTTCTGATGACCGTGCCCAAACAGGTGTCTTTCTTATTGGCCCCTTGGAACGTGGACAAGCCACCACTTTAGGCAACTCTTTGAGGAGAGTCTTGATGGGGGGCCTAGAAGGAAGTGCTGTTACAGCTGTTCGTATTGCAGGAGTAAACCATGAATATGCAACTGTTCCTGGTGTCCGCGAGGATGTTCTAGATATACTCCTGAACTGTAAACAGCTAACTCTCAACAGCAGAAATGATGAAGTTGAGATTGGTCGTTTAGTTGTTACAGGCCCTGCCGATGTTAGGGCTAAGGACCTTCAATTCTCTTCTCAAGTACAAGTAATAGATGCCGACCGACCTATAGCTACTGTCCATGAAGGACACGCACTTGAATTAGAAGTACATGTTGAGAGGGGAGTTGGTTATCGGCCTGTTGATCGTCATAACGAAGAGGTAAGTGCAATTGATTTACTTCAGATCGATGCAGTATTTATGCCTGTTCAAAGGGTCAATTTCACTATTGATGAAACTGCAGTTGCTGAAGGTGGTTCTACGCGAGAAAGGCTTCGCATGGAAATTGTTACCGATGGATCAACTACTCCCGATGATGCGCTAGCTGAAGCAGCTAATCAGTTGATTGAACTCTTCCAGCCTCTTGCCACGGTAACAATGGTTGAAGAGGAGCCTGTTGAGCCTGAGCCAACTGCTGAAGCTCAGATTCCATTGGAAGAGCTAAATCTTTCAGTAAGGGCTTATAACTGCCTGAAGCGTGCTCAGGTAAATTCTGTATCTGACTTAATGGGCTTTAGTTATGAAGATCTTCTTGAGATAAAGAATTTTGGCTCCAAATCAGCAGATGAGGTTATTGAAGCTCTTGAGAGAATTGGTATCTCTATTCCTCAAAGTCGAACCTCTGGTTAGCTAACACTTCGCTCCAAAACTTTTTAGAAAAATGCGTCATCAATGTAGAGTTCCTCAACTAGGTAGACCCGCTGATCAGCGTAAGGCTATGCTTCGTGGTTTAACTACTCAACTTATTAGAGAAGGAAGAGTCACAACAACCACAGCAAGGGCTAAGGCACTTCGTGATGAAGCAGAAAGGATGATAACCCTTGCCAAAAATGGCAGTCTTGCTTCTAGAAGGAGGGCTATAGGCTACATATACGACAAGAAACTTGTACATGCTCTTTTTGAAAAAGCGCAAGAGAGATATGGTGACCGTAATGGTGGTTATACAAGAATCTTCCGTACTATTCCTAGACGTGGAGATAACGCTCAAATGTCAATTGTTGAACTTGTTTAGTCCAATAAAGTCTTTTAAAAGATAATTTTTTCATTGTTTTGAAGAATCACTTGCTTCATATCCATAGTTTTTAACTATGCGACGCATTGCACTTGCTGTCCAATATGACGGAAAGGGCTTTTGTGGTTGGCAGCGACAACGCGAAGGTTTGAGTGTTCAGTCTGTTTTGGAAGATGCCATTCAAAGGCTTGACCCCCATCGACCAATTGAGACTTTTGCTGCCGGTCGAACTGATTCTGGTGTGCATGCCTCAGGTCAGGTCGTCCATTTTGATTGTTCTGACTTAATTCCTGGCAATCGTTGGGCTCCTGCTTTAAATGGCAGATTGCCAGAATCAATAAGGGTTTTAGCTTCCGTTGAGAGACCTTTAAGTTGGCACGCTTGTTATTCAGCTTGTTATAGGCGGTATCGATACACCATTTATAACGGAAGAAACCCTAATCTTTTCTTAGCTCCGTGGAGTTGGCATCGATATCAAGTTCGCTTAGATGAAGGTTTAATGGAAGAAGCTTTAATCAGCTTAAAAGGGACCCACGATTTCTCAGCTTTTCAGCGATCCGGCAGCCAGCGTGCGCATGCTCGAACAACAATTCAGGAAGTCGAACTTGAACGATATGGAGACTTGATAAGAATTGAGATTCAGGCGACGGGTTTTTTGTATGGCATGGTCCGATTATTAGTGGGTCAATTAGTTGCCGTAGGCGAGCATCGATTGGCTTGCGATGAATTTGAAGAAAGATGGAAACAACGACGAAGAAAAGAAGTGAAGGAGGCTGCTCCAGCTTTGGGATTATGTCTTTTGAGGATTGGATACCCAGAAGAACTCTTTAGCGGATCGGCTTGGTTTGATTCTCAGCCTTTATTTTCTTTGTTCAGCTCGAATGCACCTCCTATGCCCTTTTTGAAGGGGGGTAACCCATTGGCCCCCTAGTACGAAAATTCCTATCTCCTAGGATAGGTTTATCAGAATTGCACCTTGGAAGTGTAAAATTTTAGTTTGAGCTTCAACAGTGCCTAGCTAAATTGGCCTGGAGCTCTATCACAGTGCTATCAACTTTGTTAGCGCAACCAAGTAAGAACAACCGGCGTGCCGGCTAGATGAACAAGACCTCAGTTCCTTCAATTGATTCTATTAACCGTCAGTGGTATCTGGTGGATGCAGAGAATCAAACCCTTGGCCGACTTGCCTCAGAAGTCGCCTCAATTCTTCGTGGTAAGACCAAACCGCATTTCACTCCTCATCTTGATGCAGGAGATTTTGTGGTTGTTGTCAATGCCGAGAAGATTCAGGTTTCTGGTAAAAAAGCTGAGCAGAAGATTTACCGAAGACATTCAGGTCGCCCTGGTGGGATGAAGGAAGAAACATTTCAGTCATTGAATGTCAGGATCCCTGAGCGAATAATTGAGAAGGCTATTAAAGGTATGCTGCCTCATAATGCTCTGGGTAGGCAGTTGTTCCGCAAGTTAAAGGTATATCGTGGGCCTGATCATCCACACACCGCACAACAGCCTCAACCCCTTAAGTTTGATTCCACAGGTTCTATAAATGAGTAGCTCTTCTTCTTCTTCTTCTTCCCGAGTCGTTTACATGGGCACAGGACGAAGGAAAACCTCAGTAGCTAGAGTGAGGTTGGTTCCTGGCTCAGGCACTATCACAATTAATGGTCGCCCAGGTGATCATTACTTGAATTTCAACCCTACCTATCTAGCTGCTGTTAAGGCCCCTCTTCAAACTCTTGGTCTTAATTCGGAATATGATGTATTGGTTAATGTTTATGGTGGTGGGTTAACAGGTCAAGCTGATGCAATTAAACAAGGTGCAGCTAGAGCATTATGCGAACTCTCGCCGGATAATCGCAAACCACTTAAAACTGAGGGACATTTAAGTCGTGACCCTAGAGCTAAAGAGCGACGCAAATATGGTTTGAAGAAAGCAAGAAAAGCACCTCAGTTTTCAAAACGCTGAACTTTATTCTTTATTCTTTCTAATTTATTTCCATGCCGAAGCCTGACATTCATCCAACTTGGTATCCAGATGCGAAAGTGATTTGTAATGGTGAGGTTGTAATGACAACTGGTGCAACCCAGCCTGAAATTCATGTAGATGTTTGGAGTGGTAATCATCCTTTTTTCACAGGAACACAAAAGATTTTGGATACTGAGGGCCGCGTTGATAGATTTATGCGCAAATATGGAATGGGATCCTCTTCAGATAAAGAGGCTGATGATGCCTCAGTAAAATCGAAAAAGTCATCTAAGAACCCCAAGAAGGAACCAGAATCTGAAGTCTGATTTTTATGCAAAACAGTCCATAGCAAAAATAGGAAAGTGTTATGGATTCTTCAGCTCTGAAATCTCGTCTTGAAACAGCCACCTCTAGTTTCCGAAGTCTAGAGCGTCAGTTGGCAGACCCTGATGTTGCTTCAGATCCAAAACGTTTGGAGAGTATTGCTAGAGAGAGATCTCGACTTGAACCACTTGTTTTGGACTATGAAGAACTTCAAGGCGCTGAACAGGAGTGGGAACAGAATCAGGATTTACTTCGTGAAATTAGAGGTGACTCTGATATGGAAGCCTTGGTCCAGGATGAGTTGGATCAGATTCAGAGTAGAAAGTCGGAAATCATTAATCGCTTAACTCTTGCATTACTTCCTAAGGATCCCAGAGACGAAAGGAGTGTGATGCTTGAAATTCGTGCTGGAGCAGGAGGCGATGAGGCTTGTTTATGGGCAGGAGACCTTGCTCGCATGTATGAAAGATACGGACAACGAGTTGGGTGGTTAGTTAAGCCAATGAGTTCTACAGAAGCTGATTTGGGAGGGTTTAGAGAGTTAATTATTTCAGTTAAAGGTCCTGCTGTTTTTAGTCAACTCAAGTTTGAAGCTGGAGTTCACAGAGTTCAAAGAGTCCCTGCTACCGAATCTCAAGGGCGGGTTCATACGTCTACAGCAACAGTTGCAGTAATGCCAGAAGCAGATCCCGTAGAGGTTCAGATTGAGTCAGGCGATCTAGAAATTAATACAGCTCGCTCTGGTGGAGCTGGAGGTCAGAATGTGAATAAGGTTGAAACTGCTGTTGATCTACTTCACAAGCCAACAGGAATAAGAGTCTTTTGTACTCAAGAGCGATCACAGTTACAAAATAGAGAAAGGGCGATGGAGATTTTGCGGGCTAAATTGCTTGAGAGGCAAATAGCCGAGGCGAATGAACGAGAAAGTTCTCAAAGAAGAGCGCAGGTTGGGACTGGTGATCGCAGTGAAAAGATACGTACTTATAACTATAAAGACAATAGAACTACTGATCATCGCTTAGGTAAGAATTTTGCTCTTGATCCAGTTCTTGAAGGGCAATTAGATGATTTAATTGGTTCCTGTATAGCAGAAGAACAAAGGGCACAAATTGAACAATTATCTATTCAGGACAATTCCTAAGAGGATAATTCTTAATTATTTAATTCCAGCCAATCACATATTTTCTCCACTCGTTATATCTACCAGCTTCTATTTGTTTCTTAGCTTCAAAGCTTATGTTGTGAGCAGGCCTTATTGGCTTTTTTCTTAAATGCATATTTGCTTCAGTAGGAGTTCGATTTCCTTTGACGACATTGCAATCTAGGCAGGCTGTAATAACATTTTCCCAGCTATCAATTCCTCCGCGACTTCGAGGTATTACATGGTCTATTGACAGTTTTTCACCTATGTAACCACAATATTGGCAGGAGTGATTATCTCGATTAAAAATATTTCGCCTTGTGAGAGGTAGCTCTCTAAAAGGCACTCTTACAAAATGACGTAATCGAATAACAGTGGGGAGATTGGTCCCATGACGAATAACACGATTTTCATCTTCTTCTAGACTCTCTGCCTTACCTTTGAGCATCATCACTAGTGCTCTACGCCAAGTTGTGACGTTTAAGGGCTCATAGGAAGCATTTAGAACCAGAACCTGGACCATGCCAGCCCCCTAATTAAGCGAGATGATAACCGTATAAAAATTTTTTCGCAGCACTTCTTCTTTTTTTTCTATGAGCGATTTGATCGCTAAATCAGGTGATCTACCTACGGGTACGATTCATGAGGCTTTGGATATCTATAATCCGCGTCTCAGGGCTTGGATTGAGGTTAGCCCGCAGGCAATTGAAGCCAATACAGCAATTCTTAAAAGGTATATAAAACCAAGCTGTTCTTTAATGGCAGTTGTGAAAGCTGATGGATATGGACATGGTGCTGAGACGGTGGCCAGAGCTGCAATAAGAGGTGGGGCGAGCAGCTTAGGGGTTGCAACCCTTCAAGAGGGGATTCAGCTTAGGAAAGCAGGAGTTAATAAACCAGTTTTAATCTTAGGAAATTTGATAGATGCGGAAGATTTAAGGGCATCTTTTCATTGGGATCTGATGCCGACCTTATGTTCTATCAGGGAAGCTTATATTTGTGACTCGATAGCTCAAGATTCGGGAAAAATTTTTAGGGCTCATCTCAAGTTTGATACAGGAATGACAAGACTTGGATGTGATTTGAAAGACGCAAATAGTTTAGTGGAGAAGATTAAACAACTCGAGAATCTTAAATTAGAAGGCTTATATAGCCACTTAGCATCTGCTGATGATGTTTATAACGGTCAAGCTTCACAGTTGACCAATCTACAAAGAGAGAGATTTGAGTCAGTAGTCACAAACTGTTCAACAGGTTCAGAGATACCCTGCTTCCATTTGGCTAACTCAGCAGGAACTTTGATTGATAGGAAATTACATTTTGATATGGTTCGAGTAGGCCTCTCTATCTACGGATATAGTCCCATTGGTAATCAAAACTTGGACTTAATTCCTGCAATGGCAGTTAAGGCCAGAGTTACTTTATTGAGAAATGTAGCAGCAGGTGTTGGAGTGAGTTATGGGCATTCTTTTATCACCGATAGACCAACAAAACTGGCTGTTGTTGCAATAGGGTATGCGGATGGTGTTGATCGATCCCTCTCAGGAAATATATCTGCTTTGTTAGATGGGGAATTTGTCCCTCAAGTGGGCGCAATAACTATGGACCAATTGATATTGGATGCAACTGATCACCCTGGCTTAGCTGTCGGGAGTGTGATTACAATTTTTGGGCGGGATCAAGGTCAGTGCATTACACCCCAATATTGGAGTGATATAAGCGGTTCCATTCCATGGGAGGTCCTTTGTCGCTTCAAGGACCGGTTGCCTAGAGTTGTTATTTGAAAGTGATTTCGATTTTTCTTTGGACGTTTTTCAAGGCAACTTGATAAGGTAGGCAAGCCACTGGAGAGGTGGCTGAGTGGTTGAAAGCGGCTCCCTGCTAAGGAGTTACAGGAGGCAACTTCTGTCGAGGGTTCGAATCCCTCCCTCTCCGTATCTATGTTGATTCAGGGAGTCTCATAGACTCCCAAAAGTGTAGAAAAGGTAGTTGGACGCTCAAAAAGAAGTCTCAGGTGTAATCACATAGTGCCATCCCGTATCAACTAATGCATGGGGGAAATTGTGGGGGAAATGCCCTCAACTACCTATTACAGCGTCACATGCCTTCCCATACGGTGTCATAGGGTCTTAGGCGGAATCCACTCCTCTCCGTACTTTTTAAGATTCAATGACGTGAATGCGAGTTAAAAAAATTGATAGTTCCTTTATGACTGAATAGAAGCATGTAGAAGATATTTTTAATTTCATGTCAATGAGCTGTTTGGTTCATTCGAAAATTATCGTGAACCACCTAATTTCAGCTTTAGTGTCGTTGAAGTAAGATTTTAAAAATTACTTTTATTGAATGAATTGCCCCGCTTGTCAAAGCGACAAAAGGAATACCAATAATTTTATTTCAGTCAAGAAGGATTTCTCACTGTCAGGATACAACTACTCGCAGTGTGCAGATTGCCTCACAATATTTCTGCAAGATGAGCAGGTTCAAGACCAGGAAACGCTCTCAGAATTACATAAGGAGTATTGGTATTCATCATCAAATTTCAAATTTGCCCCTGAAAAAGACATTGCGCAGAGATTGTTGTTATGTCTCGATACTGCGGAAGAGTTTATTAGTTTCCTTAGCACTATTCCTAAATCTATTCTTGACATAGGTTGTGGGAATGGAGAACTTGTCGCGAGTTTTCATGAAAAAGGCTTTAAAGCATATGGAGTTGAACCGGATTCAAAGGCGTTTGAAGTTACAACCATTAAACCGGAGCTACGAGACAAGTTATTTTGTGGATCCATTGAATCCCTTGATAAATTAATGCTTTCATTGGAAAGGGTGGACCTTGTTGTTCTTAGTGATGTTTTAGAACATCTCTGGGATCCACTTGATTCGATAAAAAGGATCAAACAATTTGCCTTGTCACACGAAGGAGGAGCAGTTCTAATACAAGTGCCTTCTGGTTCTGCCCTGCAAATGAAAGTATTGAAAGAGTATGCATGGAATTTCATGGCGCCTTTTCATAGGACATTGTTTACGAAAGAGGGCCTAGAAAAACTCTTGAAACGCGCAGGCGCTAAGGAAATTAAGCACTTTTATAACAAGAGAAAGATCTGGGGTTGGACAAGAGGTCTCGCCTGGAAAGCGGGTTGGGCATCACAGCATGAGATTCTAAGAAAGAAAAGTCAGTTATTTTGCTCGTATGATTATTTAATAGATGATTGTTTTGAGAATCTATCGCACGAGTTGAAAACACCTCCATCGCTCTTCGCAATTGCTTACTTTTAGGGTTTATTCACATAGGAATCCATTATCTAGGCATTCTTTTAATCTAAATCCAATATGGAGATATTT
The DNA here is from genome assembly GCA_902634405.1 of uncultured Synechococcaceae cyanobacterium. Taxonomy (GTDB): domain Bacteria; phylum Cyanobacteriota; class Cyanobacteriia; order PCC-6307; family Cyanobiaceae; genus CACPJY01. The sequence continues at coordinate 53,026 of CACPJY010000001.1, read as the reverse complement.
GGATTTATTAGTTATCTCTAACTAAGGTTAACCTCATGATTAATAGTGTTTGCCAGCGAACCCTTCGCATAGGAATTAATGAATACGAAAACCTTTAAGAACGAGTCAAAGACAATCAACCATTTGCTAATCCAGCTTTGGTCCAAAGTAGATCGACGACGGAAGAAACAATTATTTTCTCTTCTTCTATTGATGTTTGCTAGCAGCTTGGCTGAGGTTTTAACTCTTGCATCTGTATTGCCCTTTTTAGCTGTTATTGCTAACCCACAAGGCTTATTAGGTCACCCTTTCATCCGGTTTTTGACTAATCGGTTAGGAATTAATGGAATTCAGGAGCTTTTGCTCATTATTACAATCTTCTTTGGCCTGTCAGCGATTCTTTCTGCCTCAATTCGTCTTCTAGAATTAAGACTTAGTTCTAGATTCTCTGCAGCTGTTGGATCTGATTTAGCTTCTAATGCTTATTCAAGAACATTATGGCAACCATATTCTTTTCATGTAAGTCAGAATTCTAGTGTGCTTATTTCTACAATCTTGAACTCAGTTGCTGAAACAGTCGCTCTCATAATTAGCCCGTTTCTTATACTTTGTAGTTCTAGTCTAATTTCTATAGCATTGACTATTGCATTGTTAATAATAGATTGGCGTATTACAATTGCCTCTGGACTTATTATAGCTTTAGTTTATTTTATTTGTATAAACAATGCCAAGATACAGCTTCAAAAATCTGGATCTCAGAAAGTTAAACTTAGCGAAAAAGTTTTACAAGCTTTGAATGAAGGATTTGGAGCAGTCAGAGATGTAATTTTAGATGGAACACAAAATTTTTATGTGAATTTATTTCAGGCTTCAGATAGGAAGAATAGAGATTTAGTTGGAGAAATTAGATACCTTATCGGTTTTCCAAAATTAATTATAGAGCCTTTAGGGATTGTTCTAATTGCGAGCATTGGCTTTTTTCTAGTTTTAAATGGTGGGATTACTAAAGCTCTACCAATTATTGGAGCACTTGTAATTGGTGCTCAGAAACTCTTGCCAATTGCCCAGAAAATTTATGAATGCTATGGCTACCTGAAGGCAGGAAAGCCTAGTTTGGTGAGGCTTCTGGATTTATTGTCTTTACCCGAGCCCGAGTATGCACAATTAGCTAATATAGAGCCTATAAAGTTAAATTCAGAAATATCTTTTAAAGATGTAAGTTTTCGCTATAAAGATCAATTACCCAATGTCATAAATAAGGTTAATTTCAGGATCCGAAAAGGAGATAGAATAGGAATTATTGGCAAAACTGGAGGAGGGAAAACAACAACATTGAATATTTTAATGGGTCTCCTTAGGCCTACTAATGGCCAGGTATTCATAGACGGTAATGATTTGCACGATTTATGCAAGCCAGAAATGATTCATTGTTGGATGGCATCTGTTGCTCATGTTCCTCAAGATATTTATCTTACAGATAGTACTATTGCAGAGAATATAGCACTTGGAATCGCGAAAGATGATATTGATTTCTTTAAACTAAAAACAGCAGCTAGAAAAGCTCAACTCGAAGGTTTAATTGATGATTTGCCGGATGGTTATTCAACTTTTGTAGGTGAGCAAGGCGTTAGGCTTAGTGGGGGGCAAAGACAACGTATTGCAATAGCAAGGGCTTTTTATAAGGATGCTCAAATTTTAATATTTGATGAAGCCACAAGTGCCTTAGATTTGGAAACTGAGGCTGCTTTAATGCAATCAATAGATTCAATTAGTTTTGATATAACAATTATCATGATTGCTCATAGAATACAAAGCTTGTCAGGCTGTAATCATATATTGAGAATCGAGGATGGTTCGATTAAAGCTGATAATATATTATAGAAAGATCATTAAATTTAATGATTTAAGCTCTTTTCTTTTAAATAGGAACTTAATTATTTTAATTCTAATAAATTTGCACCTAGTTCTTTCTCTAAAAATAATACTAACTTCTGCTAAAGTTGCTTAATCTTTTAGTTATTAGTGGTAATAAAGATATATCTTTAGCTCTCTGATTTCCAAGACTAAAAACGACTAAAAGCATTGGTTCTTTATTAGGTAAGCAGAACCATGCAGCATCATGCCGAGCTTGACTCATTAAACCTGCTTTGCTCCAAAGCTTGCTTCCTTTTGGGAGTCCTTCTCCGATAAATCCATCTACCTGGTTCTCAGGATCATTTTCTCGTTGATTAACATCTAGTGATCTGGATAAGTATTCACGAAGGCGTTTACATCCTCTAGGTGAAAGGATCTCACCTGTCATTATTGACTCAAGCATCCTAGCTGTTGCGATTGTCGAAATTGCATTTCGGTTACCCTGCTCAGTTCCGTAGAAATCTTGTTCTCTGCCATATGGTCCCTCGCTCCATGTTTTCTGACAACAATTAATTTGCTTAAGCTCTTCCCAGTCAAGTGCCTTGAGCCAGTGATTCACTAATTGCCGTTGTTGCTTCCATGAATCCCAACCTTGTCCAGTTAATGAAGGGCCACTAGTTGTTCCTGTTAATAGATCCAAAACTAAACTTGTTGCGTCATTACTAGAGTCCTGCAGCATGTCTTTCGTTGCTCTAGTCAACTCTTTACTCTCTGGGATTAAATCTTTAATAAGCCAAGCCTCCACGGCCGCTGCATAAAATAGTTTGACGACACTCGCTGGATAGAGCAGTCTTTCTTCTGACCAGGATGCACCAAAACCTTTACCTGCTATTGGATTGGCTGTTTCGTAGCGAATCCAGGTAATTGCGATACTATTTTTCAGTCCAGGTCTACCCTCACTTTCCAAACTGTCTAAAAGCTCAGAAAGCTCGTTATTCATTTGAGGGTCTTGACGGTAGAACGCCATAGCGCTCCAATCACTTCATGCAGACCTTAGGCACTCATATAGCTTTAGACCTAATTGAAATTGGAAGTATTTGGGAATTACTGACAGATTTAGATGGCTTTGCTTGTGAAACAGGGACAGTATTGTCAACGCAAGCTTCTTCAGGTAGGAGCTTTCAGTTGCTCTCTAAGCCAACTGATTTAACCAATGAGGAACCTTCTAAGAGGGTTGAAGTTCGATTGATTGAGGATGGTTATCATTGCTGGTTTGAATTAAGTGATCTCTTGGGTAAAGCAATTCAGCGAGCAGTTTTTGAACCTGCAGTTATTTCTTCAGAAGAAATCCAGCAAAGAATACCTGCTGTTTTGAGTTGGATTGAGGAGGCAAGCAGGAAATCTAATCACTATTTGTGGGGTGGAACTGTAGGACCTGATTTTGATTGTTCTGGACTTGTTCAAACAGCGTTCGCGAGTCAAGGGATCTGGTTGCCTAGAGATGCTTATCAGCAAGAAAGTTTTTGCCAGTCAATTGAGTTAAAGCCAAACAATTTTGAGAGTCTTTTGCAAGGAGATCTCCTATTTTTTGGTTCTAATGAACGATGCACACATGTGGCAATTTATAAAGCTAAAGGCTTTTATTGGCATAGCTCTGGATTGCACAATGGCCGCAATGGGATAGGTGTTGATAACTTATACCCTACGGATAAAAGCATTATTGCTTGCCATTACCGTTCAATTCTAAGAGGAGCAGCGAGGGTGCACATTTGTCACGACGGTACTACTCTCGCTTAAAACCTTGTACTTCTTTGATCTTTTAGGTGGGGACTTTTATAGAAACTATGACCCTTAATCTTTCTGTAGTTGTTCCAATCTATAACGAGGCAGAAAGCCTCCCTAAGCTTGTAGAAGAGCTTCTAACAGCTTTGCGTCCTACTAGCGAAAGCTTTGAATTGATACTTGTTAATGATGGTTCTACTGATGGGACTGGGAATGTGTTACTAGATCTAAGTGCAAAGGTGCCTGAACTTGTAGGTGTACTTCTTCGTAAGAATTATGGACAAACGGCTGCGATGGCTGCGGGGTTTGATGTGGCTAAGGGTGATGTGATTGTAAGTTTAGATGGCGATTTGCAAAATGATCCTGCAGATATTCCCCTTTTAGTAGAAAAGTTGCGAGAGGGTTTTGATCTAGTTAGTGGTTGGCGTTATCAACGTCAGGACGCGGTTTTGCAACGAAAGTTGCCCTCTAGGATTGCTAATAGGCTTATTGGTCGCGTCACAGGAGTGAGATTGCATGATTATGGTTGCTCTTTAAAGGCTTATCGCAGAGAAGTTTTAGAAGACATGCGCCTTTATGGAGAACTGCATAGGTTTTTGCCTGTGTTGGCAAATATTGAAGGGGCAAGAATCACTGAAGTCAAAGTGAATCACCGAGGCAGGCAATATGGGGCCAGCAAATATGGAATTGATCGGACCTTTCGTGTCTTAATGGATTTGTTAACGGTTTGGTTTATGAATAGGTTCTTAACTCGACCTATGTATGTTTTTGGCTCTGGCGGCTTAGTTGCAATTTTAGGTAGCTTGATTGCAGGATTTTATTTGCTTGCCATAAAAATGATGGGAGAAGATATTGCAAATAGACCTTTGTTGACCTTGGCTGTGGTTCTTGGCCTGACTGGTGTTCAGCTTTTTTGCTTTGGTTTGTTGGCTGAGTTGCAAATTAGGACTTATCACGAAAGTCAGTCAAGACCTATTTATCGCATTAGAGAAACATTTCGAGGAGGACGATCCTTTACCTGAGCAAATTTAGATGTATAGGTTTTACCTTTGAATTTATTAATAGCGCTTGCAGCAGCAGCTACAACGTTGCTATCAGAATCCCGCAGTGCTTTTTTAAGAATAGGAATGACAATAGGATCTCCCCACTTGTTGGCAATTTGAATTGCTTCTAGACGCTCTTCTGGCCCAGAGCGCATTAAAATCCTCAGCAAATGCTGAAGATCTAATCGTTTTTTTGGAGAAATTTGCTTTTTTAACGTAAAAATCGGATTGAATTCTGTGAAATCTTGTATGTTTTTTTGCTGATCAATTTTTTTGGGTGAGCTTGCAAAAAATGTCTTACTTGTGGGACTTTCCTGGGCACTAAAGGAGTGTGAAGACAATCGCGGTTTCCTCCCAAACCCCCATAGCGCAATGGATATGAGCAATGCAGCTGCTCCAGCTAAAGTCTGATTCATGGTTCGAAAAACGGGTTTCAGAGGGGGTGATTGATGATCACCCTAGAGGTGATGGATTGAACTTTTATTTCGTCCATGGCCCTTGAGTTGTACCACTTGAAAAGCAATCTATACAGTAACTATGGACTTAACTGGCTTATGCCATGACTAGCGAATTTGCAGCCACCTGGTTACCTGCTGTATTTGTTCCTTTGATCGGTTTGGTAGCCCCAGCCGTTTTTATAGTGCTGGTAGGCCGCCACATTACAGCTACTGACTGAGACGGAGCTTTCCTTCCTCCATTAAATTTCACCAGCTTTATTAAAAATGACTGAATTCCAAGATCCGTTCCTCCGCTCTAATAAGCCAGTCAGATTTCCTGAGAAGTATGTCGATAGTACTTCTCGCCCATCTGATGTTGGCATAGCTGATCAGTGGGCTGTGAATCCTGCGGCTGATCCTTGCGTGGGGGATCTTGCTACGCCTGTGAATAGTGGTTATTTCACTAAGGCTTGGCTAAATAACCTTCCTTTTTATCGTCCAGGCCTTTCATCTAACTTTAGAGGCCTAGAGATAGGAGCAATGTTTGGGTATACCCTGTTTGGCCCCTTTGCGATAACAGGCCCTCTTCGTAATACTGACTATGCCTTAACAGCAGGTCTTTTGTCTGCCATTGGAGCAGTGCATATTCTCACTGCTCTTTTGGTTCTTTACAACGCTCCAGGTAAAGGTCCAGCTGTTCAGCCTGCTGATTGCACAATCGACAATCCTCCTGCTGATTTATTTACAAAGATTGGTTGGGCTGATTTCACTAGTGGTTTTTGGCTAGGCGGATGTGGCGGTGCAGTATTTGCGTGGTTACTTTGCGGAACTCTTCATTTAGAGACCCTAATGAAAGTAGCTGGTGGTGCGTGGGGTTTAAATTGATCTTTAGTTCTTGGGATTATTAATTTCGAGTTCAATTCATTTTTCTCCTGAGGCGTTAATAATTTACGCCTCAGGTTTTTTTTGATGTTTTTTATCTTATAATCTATAGCCAGCGTCCAAAGGAAATTAACTCATTAACTCCATTGGACTAAACCTTCTTGCTCTATCACAAATTAAAGTATTGGCCAGCGAGATTCAAATAGCTCTTAGTAACATTAATCACCCTATAGAAGGGATGTTTTATTTATTGATATTGGCTATTTTTATAAGATGGAAGTGGCCAGTCAGTTGGAATACCTTCCTGAAAAAGATATCAGCAAAAGTAGATTGAATCTATTAGATTAAAGCTTTTTATTTTTTTAGATTGTTGATTGCGAAGCTAATAATCTTTGTAGTAATTAATGTAGTGGAGTAGAAGCAATGATGAAAGAAATGCTTTTAACTGTTTTAATTACCGCTTCCAAAGTAGATTTTCCACCATAGGTTCATTGCTTGAATAGCACTTTTAATAGAATAAATTGAATCTTGAAGAATATACTTCTAATTTTGATAATGGTGTTTAAGGGGATAAGTTATTTGCTTATTAAAAAGCCCACCAGAGAAATTCTGGTGGGCTTTTAAGTCGTTTTATACGACCCCGTACTACTAGGGAGAGAAGGACAGTTTCAATTTATGTCCCGAATTTACCTGCAGTGGATCCGATTACAAACGCTGCGTAAGTGGCTGCTGTTCCTATCACAAAGTGAGAAACACCAACTAAGCGGGCTTGAACAATCGATAGGGCAACAGGCTTGTCACGCCAGCCAACCAGGTTGGCAATTGGAGTGCGCTGGTGAGCCCATACAAGGGTCTCGATTAACTCTTGCCAGTATCCTCTCCAAGAGATGAGGAACATGAAGCCTACAGCCCATACAAGGTGAGCCCATAGGAACATGAATGCCCATGGAGATAATGCATTGACACCAAATGGGTTATAACCATTGATTAACTGTGAACTGTTAAGCCACAAATAATCTCTGAACCAACCCATTAAATAAGTTCCAGACTCATTGAACTGGGCAATATTGCCTGACCAAATGGCCAAATGCTTCCAATGCCAGTAGAACTGAACCCAAGCAATTGTGTTAACTGCCCAGAAGAGAGCCATATAAGTGGCATCCCATGCTGAGCTGTCGCAAGTGCCTCCACGGCCAGGACCATCACAAGGGAAGGAATAGCCAAAGTCCTTTTTATCTGGAATTAGCTTAGTCCCTCTAGCATCTAGAGCACCTTTAATAAGGATTAGTGCAGTGGTATGGATACCAAGGGCTATGCCATGGTGCACCAAGAAATCCGCAGGTCCTATAGGAAGGAAATTAGTAGATGCATCGGGTGCATTGATCATGTCCAACCAATAGTGGTCACCAGGAATATTGGCTGCGGCCATGCTGGCAGCACTATTGGCATTGGATAACAATGCATCGAAGCCATACATCACCTTGCCTGCGGCACCCATTGTGAATTGAGCAAAAATTGGCTCAATTAGTATTTGCTTCTCAGGGGTGCCAAAAGCAACACATACGTCATTGTGAACGTAAATTCCAAGGGTGTGGAAGCCAAGAAGCATACATACCCAGCTGAGATGACTGATTAGAGCTTCTTTGCTATCTAAAACCCTTGCAAGAACATTGTTCTTATTAAGTTCGGGGTCGTAGTCACGGACGAAGAAGATCGCTCCATGAGAGAAAGCCCCTACCATCAATAAGACAGCAATGTACTGGTGGTGAGTGTAAAGAGCGGCTTGAGTTGTGTAATCCTGAGCAATATATGCATAGGAAGGAAGTGCTCCCATATGGTGAGCAACCAGACTGCAAGCAACTCCAAGACAAGCCAGTGCAAGCCCTAATTGGAAGTGGAGTGAATTGTTAACTGTTTCGTAAATCCCATTGTGATTTACTGAAAAATGTCCCCAACCTTCGCGATAACCATCTTTATGAGGGTCGTTAGGGTGACTGGTGTTGTGGGCTTCAGTGATTTCCTTGAGAGTATGACCAATACCAAAGGTATTGCGGTACATATGCCCACCAATGATCATCACAACTCCTAGAGCTAGGTGGTGATGAGCAATATCGGTAAGCCACAGAGAACCACTCCCTGGATGCATTCCACCAAGGAATGTAAGCATTGCTGTACCAGCACCTTGTGAGGTTCCGAAAACAGCATCTAGGGAATCTGGATTTTGTGCATAAGCACCCCAGTTTCCTGTAAAGAAAGGAGCTAAGCCATCTGGATGAGGAAGTACTTCTAAGAAGTTGTCCCATCCAACGTGTTGACCACGTGATTCTGGAATAGCTACGTGTACTAAGTGACCTGTCCAAGCAATGTTAGAGAAGCCAAATAGGACACCAATATGGTGATTTAACTGTGCCTCAGCGTTTTTGAACCAAGCCAATGAAGGCCTGAACTTTGGCTGAAGATGAAGCCAGCCTGCAAAAAGCAGCCAGCACACCATTATGTTTATAAAAATCGCGCCCTGATAGAGCTCGATATTAGTCCGCATACCAATTGTGTACCACCAGTGGTACAAACCGGAATAGCAAATATCTACTGGGCCAGATGCACCCGCTTGAGTCAAAGCATCTGTGATGCCTTGGCCAAAATGGGGATCCCAGATTGCGTGAGCAATTGGGCGAACATGAGTTGGGTCGGCGACCCAGGCCTCAAAGTTGCCCTGCCAGGCGATATGGAACAGGTTTCCAGCAACCCATAGACCGATGATGGCGAGGTGACCGAAATGAGTAGAGAACAGTTTTTGATAAAGCTGTTCTTCGGTCATGCCGTCATGGCTCTCGAAATCGTGAGCCGTGGCAATGCCGTACCAAATACGACGGGTTGTAGGGTCCTGTGCCAGACCCTGGCTAAACGAAGGAAATTTCGTTGCCATGTGGGGAAAGGTCAGGAAAGGTCAGCCGAGCCCAAGAAGGCGGGCATGGAAGAAAGTCCAAGTAGTGACAATGCCTCCCAAAAGGAAATGGGTGACACCAACTGCACGTCCTTGGGTAATGGAAAGAGCACGGGGCTGAATGGTAGGAGCCAATTTCAGCTTGTTATGAGCCCAAATAATTGACTCAAACAATTCCTGCCAATAGCCACGGCCAGTGAACAGGAACATCAGGCTAAATGCCCAGATGAAGTGACCTCCAAGGAATAACAGGCTATAGCCACTTAAAGGTGTTCCGTAGCCGGTAAGAACTTGAGAGGATTGTGCCCAGAGATAGTCGCGCAACCAACCATTAATGGTAATGCCGCTATCAGCGAAGTTGCCTCCAGTGAGACCCCATACGTCGCTTTGCATCTTCCATGAGAAATAGAAGATAACAACAGATATGGAGTTATACATCCAGAACAGGCCTAGGAAAACATGGTCCCAAGAAGAAACCTGACAGGTGCCACCACGACCGGGGCCATCGCAGGGGAAACGGAAGCCAAGCTGAGCCTTATCAGGTATTAAGCGAGAGCTTCTTGCATAGAGCACACCCTTAAGAAGGATGAGCACAGTTACGTGGATGGTAAAAGCGTGAACATGGTGAATCATTAAATCGGCAGTTCCTAATGGAATGTCGAAAGCTTCACTAATACCACCTGGAAGGTTTCCAGCACCTACTAGAGCACCAGTTCCAACTGATTCATGCCAAAGGTTTTGAACCCATTGAGCCAAAAATGGCTGAAGTTGTATTGCCTTATCGCTGAACATGTCCTGGCTACGTCCTAGTCCACGCATTACATCGTTATGGATGTAAAGGCCAAAACTATGGAAGCCTAAGAACATGCATACCCAGTTCAGATGGCTAATGAGGGCATCACGCGCTTTTAAAATCCTGTCTAGGACGTTATCTACGTGAAGGGCGGGATCGTAGTCCCTAACCATTGCAATGCCTCCATGAGCAGCAGCTCCGCAGATCATTAAGCCACCTATCCACATATGGTGAGTGAAGAGCCCTAAAACAGTGGCGTGATCACTAGATAAGTACGGATAGGGAGGTAACGCATACATATGATGCGCAATGATGATGCTTGCTGAACCAACACAGGCAAGGTTGATGCTTAGTTGGGCGTGCCAACTATTACTAAGGAATTCAAAAATTCCTTGGTGACCTTTTGGTGCAGGGAAAAGGATTGGATCGCCCTTAGCGTTATCCATAATTTCCTTCATGCTGTGACCAACACCCATGGTGTTACGCCACATATGACCACCAAAGATGGCAAAAACTCCCCACGCTAAATGGTGGTGAGCAATGTCAGTCATCCAAAGGCTTCCTGTAACAGGATTAACCCCACCGTTGTTGGTAAGGAAATCGCTGAAGGCCCACCAATTTAGGCTGAAGAAATTGCCAACTCCTGAAGCTAGTCCAGGGAAGATCTGACCTACCAGATCTGCGTTGTAGAGCTCATGTGGAAGAGGAATATCCGCCACAGATGCAATTGTTTGGCCATTAAGTGAAAGCGGAGTTCCAGCGTCAATGGCATCGAGCATTGCATTGGTTGGATTAGCCACATGAATCAGGTGACCTCCCCAGCCAATTGAACCCAGACCGATCAGACCGATCTGATGGTGCTGGAGCATTGACTCGATTTTTTTGAACCACTCAAGCTTTGGAGCGGCTTTGTGATAGTGGTAAATCCCGCCGTGGAGAACTAGGGCTGCCATCACCAGAGCACCAATGGCTAATGCCATCAGTTCTGTTTCGCTGGTGATACCCCAGGCCCTCCACATTTGGAAAATTCCAGAGGTGATCTGCATGCCGTTGTAACCGGCACCGAGATCCCCATTCATAATTTGTTGTCCAACTATTGGCCATACAATCTGCGCACCTGGTTTCACGTGCGTTGGATCGGCTAGCCAGCCGGAATAATTGGAAAAGCGAGCACCGTGGAAGAAGGCACCACTCATCCATATAAATACAACGGCAAGATGTCCGAAATGGGCCGAAAAAATCTTTCGACTCGTCTCTTCTACATCACCGATGTGAGTTTCAAAATCGTGAGCGTCAGCGTGGAGGTTCCAAATCCAGGTTGTGGTTTTGGGACCTTTGGCGAGGCTGCGGGACCAAAGTCCCGGTTGACCTAGCTTTTCAGGGTCGGCGGGGGCATGGTCCCGGTCGACAGGCTGGTCGTAAATAGCCTTCGTCCCACGCTCTGGTGGGCTAATGGTCATCGAGAGGTTCCTCGAGGTACGGGATCGAGGTGGAGGGCCACCTATCGGTAAGTTCGAGGACTTACCAGGGCCCCGAATGCAGTCCCTGGAAGGGATTTGACATCCGGGCGCCAGTGCTACAACTTAAGGAAAACCTTGTGAGAGCACTGCAGCGAGTTGGCCCCTAAAAGGGGACCGCTCAACGAAGCATAAGTGCGAGAGCCTGTCACTACTCACGCAAGTAACAAATGTTCTATCCAGAAGCTTCTTCGTCAGGGTATGAAGTCTTTTGCGACATTGATATAAAAGGGATTAGTTGCTTTTGAAATGAATTAACAATTTCAGGAGCTCAAAATCTTTGAGATTCATTAAAATACTTGTACTGAGTTGGTGACTTCCTTCTCCTGGACTGGTTTCTTGCTTGCCCCCTTTTCTTGAAATTTCCTCTTGCCAGCTTTTGCCTCATGCCTTCCCTGGGGGTGATATTTGGCCCGAATAATCATTTTCAGGAGTTTTTGGGTGCATTAAGAAAGCTAAAATGTGCCATGAGAACATTTTTACTTTTAATATTTTTTTTCTTTAGTTGTTTTTTTACCTTTGATTCTGGCGGAGCATGGGCCTTGGAATCGGACGTAGAATTTGTAGACCTTCCTTTCAACTCTTTATTAGGTCCTTCAGAACCATCAGGAAGCATTAGCGAGGTTGCTCCCCCCATAGCAGCGCAGAAAATTTTTGACTCTCTTTCAAACCATCAACCCAGGCTCAAGTTGGTTTCTCCAGCAAATGAATCTATTTTGAGCAATAATCCATGGGAGTTGGTGATTGATTTAGAAGATTGGCCTCTCGTTAATGATCCTCAACTTGGTTTAGGCCCTCATGTTGTTGTTCAAGTTGATGACAGGCTTCCAATCCGGATAAGTGCTTTTTCAGGGGAAAAGTTGCATATTCCAATGAAACCCCTTTCTCCAGGGAGTCATAGATTTGCTGCATATGCAGCTTTACCTTGGGGTGAAGCTATTAAGGATCCAGGAGCAAGTTTGCAATGGAGACTCCACTCGATCAAGAAACTCAAGGGGACCCAGCCAGAAGAGGGACAACCTTGGATGACCATTGCTAATCCTTCAGATCTAAATCAGTCCGAGCCTTTATTGTTGGATTGGTTGTTATGGAATTCTCCATTGCAGAACATCTCAGAAGGAGATGATCAGTGGAGAATGCGTATTTCTATAAATGATGATAGTTTTTTAATGGATCACCCTGAAGCGATTTGGATTGATGGATTATTACCTGGACAGAATATTATTCAATTTGAAGTTATAGATTCGTCTGGGGAATCTATAAACCCTTTTTTCAATAAGCAGTTAAAAATCATTAATCTTGAAAGCAACGAAGAACAACCCCCTTGGATGAATTCAAACATAAGCGAAAAGCTCTTATCTAGATACACTGTAGAGAGGGAATTGTTTGATGAAATTAACAACGATGAGTTTAGTGAAACTTTAATTGAAGCAGATTTTTCAGGAGAAGAAGATGTTTCTTCTGAAGATATAAAAGAATTTCAAGAGGATTTTGATATGATCAATAGTTATTCACAAATGCAGGAAAAGCTCTTGGGCAATAAAAGTAAGAAATCAGAAGAATCAACTTCTGAGGAAAACTTTGATGATTCCAATAATCCATTACAGAATAAAGACTTGGCTAGTTCTTCCGATTTCAAGCCTAAAAGATTTAGGACGTCTTTTATTAAGGGTCTTAATCCTAAAAATTTGCTAACTAATCATTAATTAAGGTTCTTAATACTTTGGACTCAGAGAAAGCTTTAAGACTAGTAATCGGCCTCTCGTCAAGCGCTTGGCCTTTAATGCAGCTTTTAAAAGCAAGGCAACATTCAGAGTTATTGGCTTTAACACCTGGTGCTTCTAACACACTTGAAAATATCCCGATGGACGTATTAGTTGACTCAGCTGCGAAAATTTTGAGTGAATATTGGCGTAAAGGATCAGTTTTGATTGTTATTGGAGCATTAGGTGCAGTAACGCGACTAGTGGCTCCTCTTTTAAGAGGTAAAGAGCAAGATCCTGCAGTCATTGTGCTTGATGCAAATGGCTTGCATGTTGTTCCTTTAATTGGAGGTCACCAGGCTGGAGCTGAACAACTTGCTCAGGAAATAGCTGCGGATATTGGTGGCCAAGCTGTTATGACAGGAGACTCAACTAGTCAGGAACGCCTTGCTTTGGATAGTTTTGGGAGAACTTGGGGCTGGCAGCGTAGTCAGAATTTAAAGGAATGGAAAAAGTTGATGCTTGCTCAAGCAAAAGGAGAAAAACTGGCTGTTTTTCAGAGTTCAGGGTCAAAGCTTTGGCAACTTTCAGCCGCAGCAAGAAAGTCTTTTAATGAATTTCATTCTTCTGATTCATTAGTCTCTAATCAATTAAATATTGGGCCTTTCGCTTCAAGTTTTTGTAGTTGGCACCCTCCAACTCTTTGGGTAGGAGTTGGTTGTGAGAGAAATAGTAGTTTGAATCTTCTTGAAAGGGCATTAGAGGATTCTTTATCTCAATCAGGGTTGGCAAAAGAATCTATCGCGGGTATCGCAACTATTGACAAAAAGAATGATGAAAAAGCTTTCTTGACCCTTGCAAAAAAAGAGCGTTGGGCAATGCGCTTTTTTTCTGCTCAAGCCCTTGCAGGTGTAGAGGTCCCTAATCCTTCACAAGCAGTTCAGGATGTGATGGGTACACCTTCTGTGGCTGAAGCAGCAGCCCTTTTGGCGGCTAAACCAGGGTCGAAATTGCTTCTCTCGAAGAGGGTTTTCTCTTCTCAGATCAATGAAATGGGAGCAATTACAATTGCCATCTCTGAATCGGAAGCACCTTTTGCTCCGCAAGAAGGTGAATTACACCTTCTTGGAAGTGGGCCTGGCGACTTGGCTTTGTTGACCCAAGATGCTCGCTTTGCTCTTTCAAAAGCAGTTGTTTGGGTTGGGTATTGGCGCTATTTAGACATTTTGGAACCACTGAGGAGGCCTGATCAGATTCGAATTGATGGAGAACTTACTTTTGAAGTTGATCGCTGCAGAAAGGCATTGGAATTAGCCCAGCAAGGTGCAGTTGTTGCACTTGTCTCCTCTGGCGATAGTGGGATTTATGGAATGGCTGGTCTTGCATTGGAGCTTTGGTTAAGGCTTACCCCAGCTGAGAGACCCTACTTTCAGGTTCATCCAGGTATTTCGGCCTTTCAAATTGCTGCTGCCAAGGTGGGAGCACCTTTAATGCAGGATTTTTGTACGATTAGTCTTAGTGATCGTTTGACACCCTGGGAAAAAATCGAAGCTCGTATTAGGTCAGCAGCTTTGGGAGATTTTGTAATTGCTTTTTATAACCCACGATCTAAAAATAGAGATTGGCACTTAGCGAAAGCTATTGAGGTTTTGCTAGAACACCGACCTCTAAACACACCAGTTGTTATAGCTAGGCAGCTAGGCAGAGTTGAGGAGAAAATAGATTTCTTCTCGCTGGAAGACTTCCCTGTTCAAACTGTTGACATGCTTTCTTTGATACTTGTCGGAAATTCTTCCACTCGAATTGAAGATGGAAAAATTGTGACGCCAAGGGGTTATTCAATTGTTGATAGCGCTTGAAGTTATGTAATCAATGTATCGGGATGACAGGATTCGAACCTGCGGCCCCTTCGTCCCGAACGAAGTGCGCTACCAAGCTGCGCCACATCCCGAAAAAAACTAATTTTAAAAGATCAACCTTGTTTGGATTTATTGTTACTGGAAAGATGATTCTATAAAGTTGCTTTAGTAGAAAAGGTCTTGTTGAAGCCAGCTTGGTTACGTGTTAAAGCTCCACAGCATGAAAGGATTGGAGATGTCGCAGATCTCTTAAAGGATCTACGTCTTAATACTGTCTGCCAGGAAGCGAGTTGCCCAAATATTGGCGAGTGTTTTGCTGGAGGAACAGCAACTTTTTTGATTATGGGCCCAGGATGTACCCGTGCTTGCCCGTATTGTGATATTGATTTTGATAGGAGTCTGAGGGCTTTGGACCCTACAGAGCCAGAACGTCTGGGCCAGGCTGTGGCCCGTATGAAACTTGCACATGTAGTGATCACTTCAGTGAATCGGGATGATCTGACTGATGGTGGCGCTAGTCAGTTTGTTGCTTGTGTTAAGGCAGTACGCTCTAAATCACCATTGACCACAATTGAGCTTTTAATTCCTGATTTTTGTGGAGATTTCAATTCACTTGAAAAAGTGATGTCAGCAGCTCCCAATGTTCTAAATCACAATATTGAGACTGTACCCAGACTGTATAAGCGAGTAAGACCACAGGGTCTATTTGCTAGATCTTTAGAGCTGCTGCAATTTGTAAGGAATCATTGGCCGACTACATATATAAAATCTGGCTTGATGGTTGGTCTTGGGGAAACAGATGCTGAGATTTATGAGGTAATGAGAGAACTATATCTACATAAGGTAGATATAGTAACAATTGGGCAGTACCTTTCTCCAGGTCCTAATCATTTGCCTGTTCAACGATTTGTAACCCCTGGCATGTTTTCTCTTTATAAGGATTTTGGAGAAAATGAGTTGGGCTTTTTGCAGGTTGTTAGCTCTCCCTTGACAAGAAGTAGTTATCACGCAGGTGAGGTGAGACGTTTAATGAGTGAGTATCCACGTTGAATTGTCAGATTACATTTCCTTCTACAGGTAGCCATTGTTGTAAGTTCCACTCGACTAATTCTTCTGTAATCATTGGATCTTGGAGGACAATATTTTTAGCTTCTTGATATGACTCTGCTTCGAAAAGCATCAGTCCACCTCCACCAGGCTCAAGATTTTGATCTACTAGGTAGCCACTAGAGATTCTTCTGTCTAAATGGCACAAACTTTTCACCCATAACCGATGACTTTTTAGGAGTTCTTTTCGTTGCTGTAGCGTTAGCGAAAGAGTTTTATTCGTAAAGCGCTCAGTCTTTATAAACCAGGGCATTGCTTTAATCGCTTACAAAGCTACTTTTTCTTTAATATGGAGCCCAACTTTTGACCGTTCACTTGGTGGTACAAGAATTTTAAATTTAGCTTTCCATATCGACCAATTCTTGACTATTGTCATTGCCTTAGAGCTATTTGTTTGTTGAATATGTGATTCAAGTAGAGGTTGAAGGATTTTCTCTTGTTCCTTTGTGGAAATTGGGTGAATTTCAACTATTTCTTGATTTACCCGAGTAATCACTGTCTCGTCTTCATCAAGCAAGAAGGCAATACCCCCAGTCATCCCAGCAGCAATGTTGCGACCAGTTATACCCAGTACAACTACTACTCCTCCAGTCATGTATTCGCAGCAATGATCTCCAGTTCCTTCAACCACTGCATGAACTCCGCTATTGCGTACTGCAAAACGTTCTCCTGCTGTCCCTAAGGCAAAAAGCTCGCCACCAGTTCCTCCATATAAGCATGTGTTGCCAAGAATCACTTGCTTGCCGGAGTCGTTGTTTTGAAGTTTTGGGACGATTGTAATTCGTCCTCCGTTGATTCCCTTCCCTACATAGTCGTTTGCTTCGCCAACTAGATGGACATTGATCCCATTTAGGAGGAAGGCTCCAAAGCTCTGCCCTGCAGCCCCTTTAAAATTGAGATCAATTTGTCCTTTAAAGCCTTTGTTGCCATATCTGGCTGCTATTTCACCTGACAACCTAGAGCAAACACTTCTGTCAGTGTTGAGGATTTGAAGAGATCGAGAAGCATTTTGATGTTGATCTATGGCTTCCATCAACGCAGTATCAGCAAATAAGACATCTTCGAGCACTGTTCCATTGCTATGAGCTTGTGACTCATGCTGAAGCCACTGTCTTTCTTTGCCAATTTCAATTGGTGCAAGCAAGCAAGATAGGTCCACCTTGTGCGTTTTTTTGAGCTGTAATTTACGAGGTTCTAGTAGATCTGTTCTGCCAATTAAGTCTTCGAAGTTTCTCACCCCGAGAATACTCATGATTTGACGAACTTCTTCAGCAATAAATAGGAAGAAATTCACCACATGTTCTGGGATGCCCGGGAAACGTTTCCTTAGATTTTCTTTTTGAGTTGCTACCCCTACAGGACAGTTGTTGGTATGGCATACACGGGCCATAATGCATCCTTCGGCAATCATGGCTACTGAACCAAAGCCATATTCTTCAGCACCTAATAATGCAGCCATGACAACGTCCCAGCCTGTTTTCAATCCGCCATCTGCCCGTAGTAAGACACGATCACGCAGCCCATTTTCTAATAGAGATCTATGAACTTCTGTGAGGCCCAGTTCCCATGGACTCCCTGCATGTTTGATAGAGCTTAGTGGAGAAGCTCCAGTACCTCCATCATGTCCTGAAATTTGAATCACGTCAGCATTCGCTTTAGCAACTCCAGCGGCGATCGTCCCTATTCCTATTTCGGCGACGAGTTTTACGCTGACTTTGGCTTTTGGATGAATTTGATGAAGGTCATGAATTAGTTGGGCTAAATCTTCAATGGAGTAAATGTCATGATGGGGAGGGGGAGAGATAAGTGCGACGCCAGGTTTGCTATTACGAAGCTTTGCGATGTAGGGGTCTACTTTTGGACCAGGGAGTTGGCCACCTTCACCAGGCTTTGCTCCCTGTGCAACTTTTATTTCTAGTTGCTTTGCACTGCGGAGGTATTCAGGTGTGACCCCAAAACGTCCAGATGCAATTTGCTTAATTGCCGAACATGCAGAATCACCATTCTTGAGACCTTTAATGTTCGGAAGGGTTTTGGAATGATTGGAATTATCAACATCTTCAAGAGTCTTAAATCTTGCGGGATCTTCCCCACCCTCTCCGCTATTACTTTTCCCACCAATCCGATTCATTGCGATAGCAAGTACCTCATGTGCTTCTCTAGATAAGGCTCCTAAGCTCATCCCTCCAGTGCAGAAGCGTGTACAAATATCTGTTGCACTCTCTATTTCAGCTAAAGGAACGGTGGACAATGATTTTCGAAATGTCAGCAGGTCACGTAATGCTGTAGGGGGCCTATTTTCTAGGAGTGTTTTGTATGTGGAGTAGTGGTCATAACTTGGCCCCGCTTTTACTGATGTATGGAGAACTTTTGACATCTCTGGATTGTTTAGGTGGTATTCGCCACCACTTCTATATTGCACAAATCCCATAAATTCGAGTTTGGTTTTATCTAATTCAGGAAATGCTTTTGCGTGGAACGAAATCGTTTCATTGGCAAGATCTTGAAGGCTCATCCCTGCGACTCGACTAGTGGTGCCCTTAAATGCGATATCAATTGCATCTGCTCCTATGCCAATTGCTTCAAAGATTTGTGCACCGTGATAGCTCGCTAACATAGAGATCCCTATCTTTGAAAGGATTTTCCTTAGGCCATCCTCTAAGGCTTTTCGAAGATTGCTTTGAGCTTCATCAATAGTTAGGGATGGAAGTTTTCCTGTTTCAAAAAGTTTCTGGGTACGAGGATGATGCCACCAATGACGAGTTGTCTCCCAAGTGAGCCAAGGACAAACAGCACTTGCTCCATAGCCAATAAGGCAAGCAAGGTGATGGGTAGTCCAACATTGGGCTGTTTCAGAGATAAGGGATGTTTGAAGTCTTAAGCCTCTATTTAGTAAATGATGGTGGACTGCACCTACAGCAAGAAGGGGGGGGATATAAGTTTGCTGAGCATTAATACCTTTATCAGAAAGTATCAATACTCGACTACCTGCCCGTACAAAATCTTCTGCTTCATTGCAAATACGCTTAAGGGCTTTGTTGAGTTCATTTGGACCATTAGTTATAGGCATTAAAATTTTGAGCTCTTTAACTTGAGCCCCGATTTTTTTGAGTTTTGTAAGCTCTGGTTCGTTAAGTATTGGTGTTTTGAGATGAATTACTGATGCAGAATTTGGCTCTGGTCTAAGTGGAGATCCTCGTTTGCCAAGATTCATCTCCAGGTTCATCACCAGTTTTTCTCTTAACGGGTCAATGGGTGGGTTGGTGACTTGTGCGAAACGTTGTTTGAAATAGTCAAAAAGAAGATGTGGTTTCTCTGAAAGTACAGCTAAAGGGATATCGTCTCCCATGCAAAAAGTTGGTTCTTTGGCCTGACTGGCCATAGCATCAATTATTAAGTCAAGGTCTTCAGCAGAAAATCCAAAAGCAGTTTGGAGTTGCAATAAATCAACCGGGCTTAATTCATTTTTTGTTTGCCAAGATTGGGTTCCTAGTTCTTCTCGGTATTTGGAAATCCATGATTGGTATGGATAGCGCCTTGATACTTCCCGCTTGACATCCCAATTACGTAAAAGACGTCTATTTTTCATATCAACAGCCAACATTTGTCCAGGACCTAATCGACCTTTTTCAATAATTAGATTTTCATCAACTTCGACTACTCCTGTCTCTGAACCCATAACTACAAAACCATCATTGGTTATTGAGTAACGAGCTGGTCGTAAGCCATTGCGGTCAAGAGTGGCTCCAACATAGTTTCCGTCAGCAAAAACTAGTAGGGCAGGACCGTCCCAAGGCTCTTGAGTGCAAGCGGAATATTCATAGAAAGCGGAGATTTCTGGTTCTTTTTCTAATTCTGGTTGATCACGAAATGCTTCTGGAACTAGGGTGAGGAGACTATCTGTTATTGGTCTGCCACTGCGAACTAAAAGTTCAAGTGTGGCATCAAGATTGGCCGAATCGCTAAATGATGGATTGACAACAGGCTTTATGTCGTCTGCATCATCCCCCCAAACTGAATCGAGATTGATTTCTGTTGCTTTAGCCCAGTTAATATTTCCCAAAAGAGTATTTATTTCTCCGTTATGACCAATTAATCGCATTGGCTGAGCTAAAGGCCATCTAGGAAGAGTATTTGTGCTAAATCTTCTGTGATAAACGGCAAAAGTAACTTTAAATCGCTTATCAATTAAGTCTGAATAAAAACTTGAAAGAACTTCTGAACGCACCATCCCTTTGTAAACAATAGTCTTACTACTTAGAGAACTGATATATAAATCATCAACTTTGTCTTTCCATGCTTTTCTAGCTCTACCTCCAATCCGCCTTCTAAGTCTGAAAAGTAAAGCTTCTAAGGCTGCTCCTTTTTCAGATGCAGAAATAAGCCATTGCTGAATGACAGGAGCAGTTTCTTTTGCGAGTTCCCCAAGAACTGAGGCATCAATAGGTACATCTCTCCACCCTTGTGGTTGAAGTCCTAGTGCTTTTGCTTCTTCTTCGCAAAAGCGATGTGCCTCCTTCCTCTGGGCGGAGTCCTTTGGCATAAACATCATTCCTAGACCAGTCTTTGAATGGTCAGGGCAATTGTTTAAAAGGGGCCAAACATCGTGCAGATAAGACCATGGAATTTCGCAGAGAATTCCTGCACCATCTCCTGAATCTCCATCTCCTCCGCATCCGCCACGATGCTCCATGCAATTAAGCCCTCTTAGGGCTTGTTCAAGAATCCAGTGACTAGATTTTCCTTCCAAATTCGCTATAAAACCAACTCCGCATGCGTCTTTTTCGCCCACAATGGTTTCAGGAGCATTGCTATCGCAATAAGGCCAATGAGGAATGGGAAGGTGCTCTGACATGACTTTCAACTTAACTTTTCTTGCTTGACGCTGTGATGTTTTGTGTAATTGAGAGGTTGACTTACAAATCCTAGGGATGCGAGCCCCCATCGAATTGTCTGAACTGAAAGATCTTTAGAGCTGTAAATGCTGATTTTCCTACTCCAAGCCATCTAATTATTATTGTGACTGACGACCGAGTAGAGTGGATGATTGTGGAATCAGGTCGAGTACCGACCCAATAGCTAAATTTTAGATGCCAACTATCCAACAGCTGATAAGAACAGAACGTCAGCGCCTCTCTCGTAAAACCAAATCTCCTGCTTTACGAGCTTGTCCCGAGCGCCGAGGGGTTTGTACGCGTGTCTATACATCAACCCCAAAGAAGCCCAATTCCGCGCTTCGTAAGGTTGCACGTGTTCGACTTACTTCAGGTTTTGAAGTGACTGCCTATATACCTGGAATTGGACACAACCTTCAAGAGCACTCTGTTGTTTTGATTCGAGGCGGAAGGGTGAAAGATCTTCCCGGGGTTAGGTATCACATAATCAGAGGCACTCTGGATACAGCAGGTGTAAAAGATAGGCGCCAGGCTAGATCTAAGTATGGTGCCAAGTCACCAAAGGATTGAGTTAAAAATATTTATTGTTCTGTTATTAATTTCAATCTCTTTCTCTAACAAATTTCATGTCCCGTAGAAACGCAGCTGAAAAAAGGCCAGTTCTCCCTGACCCTCAGTTTAATAATCGCTTGGCGTCAATGATGATTGCTCGCTTAATGAAGCATGGGAAAAAGTCAACTGCTCAGAGAATTCTTTCAGAAGCTTTTGGTTTGATTAATGAACGAACAGGTAATGACCCAATAGAGCTTTTTGAAACTGCAGTTAAGAATGCAACTCCTTTAGTAGAGGTAAGGGCTAGGCGCGTAGGCGGAGCTACATATCAAGTCCCAATGGAGGTTCGTCAAGAGCGAGGAACTGCAATGGCGCTTCGTTGGCTGGTTAATTTTTCAAGAGCACGAAATGGTCGGAGTATGGCTCAAAAGTTAGCCTCTGAGCTTATGGATGCTGCTAATGAGGCTGGGAGCGCAGTTCGGAAGAGAGAAGAGACTCACAAGATGGCGGAAGCTAATAAAGCTTTTGCTCATTATCGCTACTGATTGTGGTTAAGTTCTTGAATTGTTTCCTTTAGTACGGTCTGACCTGTAGAGTCTCCTCCGCATTTATTTCAGAAACTGGAGATCTCCTGTGGCTCGCGCCTTTTCCTTAGAACGTGTAAGAAATATTGGGATTGCTGCCCATATTGATGCGGGTAAAACCACATGTACCGAACGCATTTTGTTTTACTCAGGTGTAGTGCACAAAATGGGCGAGGTTCACGATGGGGCTGCAGTTACAGACTGGATGGCCCAAGAGCGTGAGCGGGGAATCACTATTACCGCAGCAGCGATTTCAACTACTTGGAATGATCATCGGATAAATATCATTGACACTCCAGGACACGTTGACTTCACAATTGAAGTTGAACGCTCAATGCGTGTTTTGGATGGGGTGATAGCTGTTTTTTGTGCTGTAGGAGGTGTTCAGCCTCAGTCTGAAACCGTTTGGAGGCAGGCTGATAGGTATTCAGTGCCTAGGATGGTTTTTGTTAACAAGATGGACCGAACAGGGGCTGATTTCCTAAAAGTTCATAAGCAAATCAAGGAGCGTTTGAAGGCTAACGCTGCCCCTATTCAATTGCCCATCGGGGCTGAAGGCGATTTGATGGGCATCGTTGATTTGGTTAAGAACAAGGCATTTATATATAAAGATGATCTCGGTAAGGATATTGAGGAGACAGATATTCCAGATGACATGAAGGAGTTGTCTGCAGAGTGGCGATCAAAATTAATGGAATCTGTTGCTGAAACGGATGAGGCCCTTATTGAGACTTTCCTTGAAACCGGTGAGTTAAGTCAAAAAGAGCTAGAAGGTGGAATTAGAGAGGGGGTTTTAAAACATGGCTTGGTACCAATGTTATGTGGCTCTGCTTTCAAAAATAAAGGTGTTCAGCTCTTGCTAGATGCTGTAGTTGATTACCTGCCTGCTCCAGTAGATGTTCCCCCAATTCAAGGTTTGCTCGAGAATGGAGAGGAGGCAGTCCGCCCTTCTGATGACAACGCTCCATTTAGCGCTTTAGCCTTCAAGGTTATGTCTGACCCTTATGGGAAACTAACGTTTGTGAGGATGTATTCCGGGATTCTTGAAAAAGGCAGTTATGTCCTTAACGCTACAAAGAATGCAAAAGAACGGATTTCTAGATTAATTGTTTTGAAAGCAGATGATCGAGAAGAAGTCGATGAGCTTAGAGCAGGGGATCTTGGCGCTGTACTTGGTTTGAAGAACACTACAACTGGGGACACCCTATGCAGTACGAACGATCCGATTGTTCTTGAGACTCTATTTATCCCTGAGCCTGTGATTTCAGTGGCCGTAGAGCCTAAAACGAAGGGGGACATGGAAAAACTTTCTAAAGCTTTGACTGCCTTGGCGGAGGAAGATCCCACTTTCAGAGTTAGTACTGATCCTGAAACCAGTCAGACAGTTATTGCTGGAATGGGAGAGTTGCACCTTGAAATCCTTGTTGATCGGATGCTTCGTGAATTCAAGGTTGAAGCAAATATCGGAGCTCCGCAGGTCTCTTATCGAGAGACTATTCGAGCTAGCTCTAAAGGGGAAGGTAAATTCGCCAGGCAGACAGGAGGTAAAGGGCAATATGGGCACGTTGTTATTGAGATGGAACCAGGTGAGCCAGGATCAGGGTTTGAATTTGTTAACAAGATCGTCGGCGGTGTCGTGCCTAAGGAATTTATTAAGCCTGCAGAATCAGGGATGAAAGAGACTTGTGAGTCAGGTGTTATTGCCGGATATCCATTGATTGATGTCAAAGTGACTATGGTTGATGGCTCTTATCACGATGTGGACTCATCTGAGATGGCGTTTAAGATCGCAGGCTCAATGGCTTTCAAAGATGGCGTAAAGAAATGCAGTCCAGTGCTTTTAGAGCCAATGATGAAAGTTGAGGTAGAGATCCCTGAGGACTTCTTAGGATCTATTATTGGAGATCTGTCTTCTCGTAGAGGACAGGTTGAAGGACAATCCATCGATGATGGATTGTCTAAAGTGCAGTCCAAAGTGCCTTTGGCCGAAATGTTCGGCTATGCCACTCAGTTGAGATCTATGACACAAGGTCGTGGAATCTTTTCGATGGAGTTCAGCCACTATGAGGAAGTACCTCGAAATGTTGCTGAAGCAATTATTTCTAAGAATCAGGGCAATTCCTGATCGTCTAAGATTCTTTAACTTTTACTAAACCCCCCGATTCTTTAAAAAAATGGCTCGCGAGAAGTTTGAGAGGAACAAGCCTCACGTCAACATTGGCACTATTGGTCATGTTGACCATGGCAAGACCACCCTAACTGCAGCAATTACTAATGTTCTTGCCAAGAAGGGACAAGCCCAAGCACAAGATTATGGCGATATTGATGGAGCCCCTGAAGAGAGAGAAAGGGGCATCACAATCAATACAGCTCATGTCGAATATGAGACTGATGGTAGGCACTATGCCCATGTTGATTGCCCAGGTCATGCTGACTATGTCAAAAACATGATTACAGGTGCCGCTCAGATGGATGGAGCAATCATTGTTGTTGCTGCTACAGATGGAGCCATGGCTCAAACAAAGGAACATATTCTTTTAGCGAAGCAAGTTGGTGTTCCATCTTTAGTAGTCGCTCTGAACAAGTGCGACATGGTTGATGATGAAGAAATGATTGAACTCGTTGAGATGGAGATACGTGAACTTCTTACTAGTTATGATTTCCCTGGTGATGACCTTCCAGTTATTCAGGTTTCAGCTCTCAAAGCATTGGAAGGTGATTCACAGTGGGAATCCAAGATTGATGAATTAATGAAAGCGGTTGATGATTCAATCCCGGAACCTGAACGTGAAGTTGATAAGCCCTTCCTTATGGCTGTTGAGGATGTCTTTTCAATTACTGGCCGTGGAACAGTTGCAACAGGTCGAATTGAACGTGGAAAGGTAAAAGTAGGTGAGGAAGTTGAGATTGTCGGAATTAAAGATACTCGTGTAACTACTGTTACTGGGGTTGAAATGTTCAGGAAGCTTCTGGACGAAGGTATGGCTGGTGACAATGTGGGTTTATTGCTGCGTGGAATCCAAAAGGAGGACATTGAGCGTGGAATGGTTCTTGTAAAGAAAGGTTCAATTACTCCTCATACTAAGTTTGAAGGCCAGGTTTATGTATTGAAAAAGGAAGAAGGAGGAAGGCATACCCCATTCTTTGCGGGTTATAGACCTCAGTTTTATATTCGAACAACTGACGTGACTGGTCAGATCACTGCCTTTACTGCAGAAGATGGAAGCAATGTAGAGATGGTTATGCCTGGGGACAATATCAAAATGACAGGCGAATTGATTTGTCCTGTAGCTATTGAGAAGGGTATGCGTTTTGCTATTAGAGAAGGAGGCCGCACCATAGGTGCAGGAGTAGTTTCAAACATCCTAGAATGATTGCATAAGGGATGATTTCCCTTATGACGAAGTCATCCCTTAAGATTGTTACTAGTTTTATGCCTCTGAATACCTAAAGAACTTCGAGAACTATTTTGACCATCTTTTAAAGAGATTTTCAGGAATTTTTTATGTCCACAGCTATTGCTCAACAAAAAATACGTATTCGATTAAAGGCTTTTGATCGTCGCATGCTGGACCTTTCTTGCGACAAGATTATCGAGACAGCTGATACAACAGCAGCCTCTGCAATAGGCCCGATACCTTTGCCTACGAAGAGAAAAATCTATTGTGTTCTTCGTTCACCTCATGTAGACAAGGATTCTAGGGAGCATTTTGAAACTCGTACCCATAGAAGAATTATTGATATTTATAGTCCTTCTGCTAAGACCATCGATGCTCTTATGAAACTCGATCTCCCAAGCGGAGTGGATATTGAAGTTAAGCTCTAATTGTTAGGCACTTGTCCTGTTTTTTCTTTAGGATTAGTTTCTCATTGGGTAAATAGGTGTGATTCGTGACTGATTTGCTTGTCAGGGAATTGCCCTTGTTCCCTCTCCCAGATGTAGTGCTCTTTCCTCAAGAAGTGCTTCCCCTCCATATTTTCGAGTCTCGTTATCGGATAATGCTCCAAACGGTTCTTGAAAGTGATAAACGTTTTGGAGTAATTAAATGGGACCATAAGACGAATAAAATTGCTGATGTTGGCTGTTGTGCCGAGATCATTCAGCATCGGGTATTGGAAGATGGGCGAAGCAATATCGTGACACTTGGTCAACAACGTTTTCGTGTACTTGAAGTTATACGTGATGCGCCTTTTAAGACTGCGATGGTTAGTTGGATTCAAGACGAGTCAGTTGACGATCTTATTGACCTTGAGAAGCTTTCAGAAAAAGTTAGTTTGGCTTTGTCTGATGTGGTCTCTCTTACCGGGAAGTTAACTGATTCAGATATAACTCTTCCTGATGATTTACCAGAAATGGCCAGCGACTTGTCTTTTTGGATAGCCTCACATTTAGGTGGTCCTGTAGCTGAAGAGCAACAACGGTTACTTGAATTTACTGATCTTACAAAACGGCTTCAAAGAGAGTATGAAATGCTTGACCAAACCAGGCGCCAACTTGCTGCTAGAACTGTATTGAAGGACACTTTTTCCAATGTTGATCAGTCAAATAGTTAATGGCTAATTTGTTTTGGTTTTTGATCTTTTTGGGTCTGTTTCTTTCTATTGGTTTCTTGTTGTGGGGAATAAATAATAGAAAATATGAATCAAGCTCTACTGTCGCAAGCGCCTATGACAAATGGACTAAAGATCAATTATTAGAGATTCTGTGGGGTGAGCATATTCATTTGGGTCATTATGGATACCCTCCAGTTTCAAAGGATTTTAGAGTAGCGAAAGTGGATTTCGTTCATAATTTAGTTCGTTGGAGTGGTCTTGATCAGTTACCTCCGGGATCTCGTGTTTTAGATGTTGGATGTGGTATTGGTGGTAGCGCACGAATTCTTGCTAGAGATTATGGCTTTGATGTTTTAGGAGTAACCATTAGCTCATCACAGGTTAAGCGAGCAGAGAAGTTAACTCCATCATCTTTGTCTTGTAAATTCCAATTAATGGATGCACTTGATTTAAAGTTTGAGGATGGAAGTTTTGATGGAGTATGGAGTGTCGAGTGTGGTCCTCATATCCCTGACAAACAGCGCTATGCAGATGAATTGCAAAGAGTCTTAAGGCCAGGAGGTTTTTTAGTTGTTGCTGATTGGAATCGACGCAATGTTGATATGGATGATTTAACTCTTTTTGAGAGATTCGTGATGAGTCATTTGCTTGATCAGTGGGCTCACCCTCATTTTTCCAGTATCCCTGAATTCCGAGGAAATCTTTTAAAAAGTAAATTTTCTGGAGCTCCAGTTGATACTGATGATTGGACTCTTTCCACATTACCGTCATGGTTGGATTCAATTCTTGAAGGATTTAGAAGACCCCTTAAAATCTTGCGATTAGGTCCTCAATCTTTTTTGAAAGGACTGCGAGAGATTCCCACTATTTTATTAATGCATTGGGCATTTTCATCAAGATTGATGCAATTTGGGGTATTTAGATCTAGAGGCTAGTCGTAACTCTATATATCCATTTCTGAATTTGGATAAGATCCAAAATTGACAAATTTTTGACATAATGGCTTAAGTGAGGTGCTTAATTCTTCACTAAAATTTTTAGCATTTTGTTCTAATTCTACATCTAAAAAAAATACATATTCACCTAGTTCTCTTTTGGAAGGTCTTGATTCAATTCTGCTCATATTTAGGCCTAACTTTGCAATACATGAAAGGACTTTTAATAAAGAACCAGGGGCATTTGCATGCAATGAGAATGCAATACTAGCTATATCACCATTTAATTTTCTTTGGCCTGGTTGAAGTAAAACAAACCTAGTGCAATTTCCTGGAATGTCGTTAATTGGATAGGCAAGTTCTTGCATGTCTTTTGTTTTTGCAGCATTTCGAGAAGCTATTGCGGCCCTAAAATGACTCCCTTGAACCATTCTGGCAGCCTCCGCGGTTGAGCTGGTTGATAGTTGAATTGCATTCGGTAGATTTTTTGATAGCCATTCACTGCACTGTGCAAGAGCTTGTGGATGGGAGAGAACTTCAGATATTTGATTGATTTGGCCACTGCTGATCAATGCATGTTGAATTGGCAAAACAAGAGCCCTCCTAATACAAAGCTCAGGATGGGACCAAAGTGCATCAAGGCTAGTAGTGACACCTCCTTCAATAGAATTTTCAATGGGTACAACTGCAGCGTCACAATTCCCATTAGCTGCTTGCTCAACAACTGATCGCAACCCTAGGCAGGGAACAAACTCAGGTTTTGCAAGGTTTTCAAGCTTCGATAGAATTCCCGCAGCTTTTTCTGCATAGGTTCCAGGTGGTCCGAGGAAGGCCACTTTTGTAGGCATCGCAAATTAATAGCAAAAAGGTCGATAGGATCATGATGCGTCATTAACTGCTCATGACATTGGGCTTCCAAGCCAGCCAGAAGCTTGATTTGCCTGTTAAAGGCAATTTAGATCGTCTTACAGGTTATTTGCTCGAACAAGAAAGAGTTGTTGGAGCAATGCTGGATTCAAACAAGCTAACCCTTTTAGCTCCAGGAAAATTTAGATATACCGTGACCAGTCTCAATGTGTTTCAACTGCAAATAAATCCAGTCGTTTCTATTGAAGTAGAAAATATAGATGGGAAGTTGAAAATGCGTGCTACCGATAGCGAGCTCAAAGGGCTGCCATTGGTGGAGGATTTTGACTTAACTCTTGATGCCACTCTTTTTGTAACTGAAAATGGTCTTCAAGGAGAAGCTGTTTTAGGAGTCAATGTTACTAAGCCGTCAATTTTAAAATTAATTCCTAATAAGGTTTTGGAGTCAACTGGGCATTCAATCCTTAGTGGGATTTTGTTGGGGATCAAGGCCCGGGTTGGGCAGCAATTGGTGCAGGATTTTCATGCCTGGTGTGAACTGGAATAAAAAGGTTTGAGGTTGCATTATCAGTCTCTTAAGATTTTAGTTAGGAAGCTTTTTCGGTGAAGAGAGCTTGGGCCAGACTTTTTTATTGCTTGAATATGCGAAGCAGTTCCATAACCTACGTGCTTCTCTAGCCCATATTCAGGAAAGTGTTTTGCAAGCCTTGTAATCAGGGAATCACGTGATTGCTTAGCAATCACACTTGCAGCAGAAATAGATGCAAATTTGCTATCACCCTTGACTAGGGTTTGTTGAGGCCCATCCCAATTCCTAATAGGTAGAATTCCATCTACAATTATTAGATCTATTTTTCTTGAAAGTCTTTGCAGGGCCCTAATCATTGCTATCTCAGTGGCTTCTCTAATCCCTATTTCATCTATTTCTTTAGCAGAGGATTGACCTAGGCCCCAGGCTATACAATTTCTTTTAATTAGAGGATCGAGCTTTGCGCGTTCTATTTTTTTGAGTTTCTTGCTGTCAGTCAGACCTTGGTTTACTAAGAAATTAGTTCCTGATGAATCTAAAATCACCGCTCCTGCAAAAACAGGCCCGAATAAGCATCCTCTCCCAACTTCATCTACTCCTGCAATGATGATTTTAACTGGTTTAGTTTCAACCATTCGCAGATGAACGCCTTCTTCTTCGTCTTAAATCATCTGGTTCACTTTCAGTACTTTCAGATTTGTTTTCCTCGATAGAACTTGAATCGGTACTTTGAGAATGTTCTATTGAAGAGTTGATTTCGCCTTCAATGTTGGAATGATCATTGGAGACTTGAAGCTCGTTATTGGCTGACTCTTCAACTTCCGAAAGCTCATTGGTATTTTTATAAGCCCCCCTACTCCCGTTTCTCCACTTACGCCGCCGCTTACCATTATTGGATAAAAGCTCCTCTCGAGCTTCTTCAAGGATCACCTCTTTGTCTTGACCTGGACGTACAACTCGGACTAGAAGGTTATCATTTTCAGGAACGGGATCTAATAAGATTATCGGGTTTAACCCTAACCAGCTAAATACATTTTCTTGATCTTCATCCATAGAAATCGCAATTAATTCTGGCTCGAGTCTGTTATTAAATATTTCAGAGGTATTTGATTCTTCATTTGAAGAAGATTCCTCTGGTTCT
The DNA here is from genome assembly GCA_902634405.1 of uncultured Synechococcaceae cyanobacterium. GTDB lineage: Bacteria > Cyanobacteriota > Cyanobacteriia > PCC-6307 > Cyanobiaceae > CACPJY01. The sequence continues at coordinate 23,069 of CACPJY010000001.1, read as the reverse complement.
GTCTCAAGAGCAGTTGAAGTATCTTCTTCAAAGTTAATACTCTGAGAGTTATGCCCTATGCTTGGGCGACCGCGCTTTCGCTTAGCAATATTGTTTTCAGCTGAAAGTAATGTATCTTCTTGACCCTGCGAGCTTGAGGTGGTTTGGTTGATTTCTAATGCAGTTAAAGGTTGCGTTTCTGGAAGAACTGCCATATTCCCAAGACCTCCGCAATTTGGACATTGCTTACCAAAGAGCTCGTATATATTTTGCCCTTGACGCTTTCGAGTAAGTTCTACTAGTCCTAGTTCAGTTAATTGAGCTATTTGAGGACGAGCACTATCATTTTGAACTGCATTAGTGAAATGTTCTAGAAGTTGTAATTGATCTCTTCTCGATTCCATGTCAATGAAATCAATGATAATTACACCGCCAATATTTCTTAGTTTTAATTGTCTTGCTATTTCAATTGCAGCCTCGCAATTAGTCCAAAGTACTGTTTCGCGCGCATTCGCTGAACGTGTAAATGACCCAGAATTGACATCTATTACTGTAAGAGCTTCAGTTGGTTCGATAATCACGTACCCTCCTGATGGGAGGTCTACTCTTGGATTCAGAGCGTCTCTAATAGCTTGATTGATTCGGTAGTGCTCGAGCAAATTGCTTGATTGGTTATGAGCTTCAACTTGGACATTCGCTCCATCTTGTTTCAAGAAGTTCTTGACACGCTCGACGGAGGATTGGTTGTCGAGGATGACACGAATAAGATCTTGGCTGATATGGTCGCGAAGGATACGGTGAATAAAGTCTTCATCTCTATTTAGCAATGTTGGAGGACTGGCAATCTCTGCGGCTTGCTGAATTCCCTCCCATTGATTAAGCAGTGCCTCAAGGTCATCTATAAGAAGTTCTTCACTGATTCCACCGGCTTCACTACGTATCAGTAGACCTGTGCCTGGTGGCTTGACTAATACTCCTAATGCTCTTAATCGGTTACGCTCAATCTCTGAATTGATTCGACGAGAAATATTTACTCCTTGCCCATGCGGTTGCAAAACAAGATATCGACCAGGTAATGCAATGTTTCCTGTAAGTCTTGGCCCCTTGCTACCTGTTGGCTCTTTCATGACCTGAACGAGAACTTTTTGTCTTGGTTCAAGTAATTCAGTAATTCCAGCAGCTCCTTTTTTTAGGCGAAGAGGACCTAGGTCGCTTACATGGATAAAGCCATTTTTTTCACTTTCTCCAATGTTTACAAAAGCGGCATCAATTCCTGGGAGGACATTTTCTACGGTTCCAAGAAAGACATCTCCTATTTGGTATCGACCTTGAGCAACGATTAATTCGTCTATTCGCTCATCAGTGAGCAGGGCTGCAATTCGCAGCTGCTCAGCGATGACAATTTGTTGGGGCATAGATTAAGAAGAGGTAGAGACACCTTCAAGGTGCTGAAAATCAATGGCCTTCAGGCGCATTGCACGGGAGGTAATGTTTGGCGACTTGAGGTCGAATAAGAAATCATCGGAGATTGAACTCTTATGAGCAGAGTCGACTTGCTTGTCCGATTTTTGTCTGGAATTAGCTAGTGCTAACTGGCCTTAAATACCAAGAGTTTGGTTGAAAAGACCAGGACGTGCTTTTGGCAATGATTGCGCTTTGATTACGTCCTCAAACCAGGTTAGCACTTTCGCAATAGAAGTTCTTGACGTTTGACATTCTTAATTGTTAGCGGGCCCCCGATCTTTTCTGATATCCATTTTTGGATTTGGGATGGTTTTATGCTTCGGCCTTGTAAATCCACTGATGTTTGCATAGTGATCTGAACAGAATTTGCAATAACAGCCTTTTTCTCTTTTTGTTCGACTAAATCCAGCTTTAGGGATATTAATTCGTTTTTGTAATCTCGTTCTCTAGGACGACCTTTTTTATCAGAATCTTTCCAAATTAAGTAAGGGGAGTTTGATACTGCAGATATAGCTTTTTCCCAGCTTGAAACATGTATGCTTTTGTTATTTAGAAGTTTTAATTCAAAAACCCACACAGCACTTTCTATTTCCTGAGAGAGACTTTTACTCTTTATTGGGACATGTTTTGCGCTAAGAAGTGAGATTCCCGATGGAAGACTGTTTTGGAGTGCTAGAAGCATTTCATTTGCATCAATTACTTCAGTGAATTCAATATCCATCCACTCCTGAAAAGCTTCTACCCCTAGAGGAAGGGCCAGTGCTATTTGTAATTTTGGGAGGGGGTGAAATCCATTTGTAAAACTTACTGGTAATTGACACCGCCTTATCGCTCTGTCAAACATACGCATTAAATCAAGATGGCTTAATAGAGACATTGTTCCAGTTTTTGAAAAGCTCAATCTCACCTTGCTAAGGCTTTCACTAAATGTAGAATTATTATTGACTCTATTTGGCTTTGGAGGAGGGTTTATTATATTATTGTGCCCCATTTCGTTTCCGCAAACACCACAAGCACTGCAACTTTCAAATGAACAGTCTTCAGTAACTTCTTCACACAGAGCCTTTTTGAGCTCTTCAATTAACCAATCTTTTGTGACTCCACAATCAATATGGTCCCAAGGTAGTGGTTGTAAGCAAGATTTTTTAATTTCATCCTCAGTAAGGCTATCTAATCCCTCCCAGGTGTGAACTTCTAAGTTTTTATAATTATCTAGCATTCCTGCCTGTTCAATGAATTCTTTCCAAGCTTCATAGGTTTTATCTAATGATTCAATCCAAGCATCCATTCCCGCTCCAGAACGCCAGGCCGATTCAATTATTGTAGCAATTTGTCTATTACCTCTTCCTATAAAATTCTCCATTGCTGAAAACCTTACGTCAGTAAAGTTGACTTTTACACCCTTTAAATTGGAGAATGAATGTTTAAGTAAACTTTGTCTTCTTATAAACTCCTTTGTTGATACACTATGCCATTGGAAAGGTGTGTGCGGTTTTGGAGTGAAATTGCTGATGGTTATATTTAATAGAAGTCTTCCCAGATCTTTAGATTTATTTTGGAGCATTTCGCATGTTTTTGCTATTCCAATGATGTCTGAATCGTTTTCTCCTGGTAGCCCTATCATGAAGTAAAGCTTGACTTTCTTATATGAGTTTTTCATTGCTGTACGTATCCCATTTAAGAGATCTTCGTCAGTTAATCCTTTATTAATGATGTTCCTAAGTTTTTGAGTGCCAGCTTCGGGAGCAAATGTCAGCCCGCTTTTTCTAGAACCTCCGAGGATATGAGCAATGTCGTCATTGAACCTATCAATTCTCTGGCTCGGCAGCTGAAGTGAAACTTGTTTATTAGCCAGTCGATTTCTTAGTTCAGTGCCCATAGAGGGCAGTGATAGATAATCACTGCAACTTAGAGATAGCAGAGAAAAATCACTATAGCCAGTTTGATGCATGCCTTCTATAACGGATTTGATTATTTTTTGTGGCTCTACATCTCTTGCTGGACGGGTCAGCATCCCTGGCTGACAGAAACGGCACCCTCTAGTGCACCCTCTTCTGATCTCTACAGTTAGGCGGTCATGGATGGTTTCAATATTCGGGACAAACTTCACTCCATAGTGAGGTATAGGTTGTGCGACTCTTCTTAGTACTCTTTTGGGTATATCTGGTAAAGAGGGGATAAGCCCCACCCCATTTTTGCTTTGCTTATAAAGAGATGGAACATATACGCCGGGTATTTGAGCTAGATCCAGTAGTAATTGATTTCGTGAAAGATTGGTTTGTTTTGCTTCTGAAACTATTAAGCCAATTTCAGGTAAAAGTTCTTCGCCATCTCCAAGTGCAATAAAGTCGAAAAAAGCCGCATATGGCTCAGGATTGCTCGTTGCAGTTGGTCCTCCTGCAAAAATCAATGGAATTGCATCGGGGTGATTTATCTCTCGATCATTTCGATCAGATGCATAGAGCGGGATCTTTGCCAGGTCGAGCATCTCTAAAATATTTGTTGCCCCCAGTTCATATCCCAGGCTGAAACCAATAATGTCGAAAGCCGCTAACGGCCTTCTACTCTCAATCGCAAATAAAGGCACATCAGTTTCTCTAAGACGAAGACATAAATCTCTATCTGGCAGGTATACCCGATCACATATTTGTGAGGGGATTTTATTGAGTATTGAATAGAGAATGATGTGCCCTAAGTTACTTGCTCCCACTTCATATAGTTCTGGATAGGCAAGAGTCCACCTAACTTTAGAAGTGTTCCAATTTTGAGTTTCTATACCAAACTCCTGCCCTATGTATCGGGCAGGTTTTTTGATGTTGCTGTTAATTAACTCGTCGAAGGCAATGGCCTCCATTGCTTGGAAAGATCGGTGATTACTTTTTTGGGAAAAACTCACGTCAGAAGTAACTCTTCTATTGATTTCATGGTATGGAGTTAATTGCCAAAACGGTGCACTTTGCGTAGCAGGATAGTGAGCAGCAATATTTTGTTCTAGTGGTTCAGGTCAACGGCAACTATCTCAAGCTCAAGGCTGGTTACCTTTTCCCAGAAATAGCAAGACGAATTAAGGCTTTTAGTAATGAGAACCCAAATGCTCAGATAATTCGACTTGGGATTGGTGATGTAACTGAGCCATTGCCTAAGGCTTGCAGGCAGGCCATGAAAGATGCGATTGATGAGATGGCAACTGTTGAAGGTTTTCGAGGTTATGGACCTGAACAAGGTTATAGCTGGTTGAGGGAGGCAATAGCGGAAAATGATTATTTAAATAGGGGGTGTGAAGTTGAAGCCGATGAGATATTTATTTCTGATGGTTCAAAATGTGATACCAGTAACTTTCTTGACATTCTTGGAGCAGGTAATCAAGTAGCAGTTACAGACCCTGTTTACCCAGTATATGTAGACACAAATGTCATGGTTGGAAGGACTGGGGATCAAAATCCAAATGGCTCATATTCTGGACTTTTGTACCTTCCAATAAACGCTATTAACAATTTTCAAGCTGAAATTCCTGATGTACCAGTTGATTTGATTTATCTTTGCTTTCCTAATAATCCAACAGGAGCTGTTGCATCTAAAGCGCAACTTAAGCGCTGGGTGGATTATGCAAACAAGAACGATGCGCTGATTCTTTTTGATGCCGCCTATGAGGCTTTTATTCAAGATTCAAATTTACCTCACTCTATTTATGAAATTGAAGGAGCACGTAATTGTGCAGTTGAATTCAGATCATTTTCAAAAAATGCAGGATTTACTGGAATCCGTTGTGCATTTACTGTGGTACCTAAGAGCCTGAAAGGAAAGACTGTTAAGGGTGAAACTTGTGATTTATGGAGCCTTTGGAGCCGTCGCCAAAATACAAAATTTAACGGAGTGAATTATATTGTGCAACGAGGAGCAGAAGCGGCTTACTCATCAGAAGGTAAGGCTCAGATTAATACTTTAGTCCGCTTTTATATGGAAAATGCCGCTATCATTCGCAATGCGCTTCATTCTAAAGGGTTTCAAGTATTTGGAGGAGAGCATGCACCATATGTATGGATTAAAACGCCTAATGAAATGGACTCTTGGGCATTTTTTGACTACCTTTTGCAGAGTGCAAATGTAGTAGGAACTCCTGGGAGTGGCTTTGGATCAGCTGGAGAAGGTTATTTTCGCCTTTCGGCATTTAATACTCGAGAAAATGTTGAAAAGGCTATGGAATTGATAACTCCTCTTTGAGTAGATATACAATGTAATTAATAGAGGCTTACTTAGGCAAACTTTAGAGTTTATTTATTATGCGAGTTGAAATTACTGCCATCAATTCTAGCGAAGTTACTGTGTTGGATAAGAAGCTAGAGCGTGTGAGAAAGAACTCACCTCATTACAAAGTTTTGCTTCATAATGACCCTGTTAATACCATGGATTATGTAGTGCTTACTTTGCGGCAGGTAGTTCCTCAATTAACAGAGCAGGCTGCATTGGCAGTTATGTTAGAAGCACATAATACTGGTGTTGGTTTGGTTATTGTTTGTGATCTTGAGCCTGCAGAGTTTTATTCAGAGACTCTTAACTCTAAGGGCTTGACAAGTACAATTGAATTAGAAAGTTAATTACTCTTTAGTTCGTTCATGGATAATCATTTGAGAAGGAACTTTATTTATTGGATTAGTCTAATTTTTTTATTACCATTTCTTTATTTGTCGGGATGGTTTTTTACTCAATTGATTATTTTTATTGGGTTGAATTTTCCTCAAGATGTCCAGAGCTTAATCTCTTCAATTTTTAGCTTTATTCTTTTTCTTTTTGTAGTCCCAACTTGGGTAAAAATTCGCTGGCAATCTTCTAACCCTTGGATGGACCTAGGCCTTGATAGGAGTAGTGGAAAGCTTATCTTTGTTTTCTTCTTTAAAGGCCTTTTGTGGGGATTTTTATTGTTAACAGCCATTGTATTACCTCTTCTTTTTATAGACCCCTCGGCGCTCACACTTCGCATATCTCAAGGTGGTGTTTTGAATGCTTGTTTCTTGATAATTGGGGTTGGTTTTGCAGAAGAATTGATTTTTAGAGGTTGGTTATTGAGTGAATTAAGTCAGAGGATCGGCTCTCGCTTGGGGATGATTGTGCAGGCAGGTGTTTTTAGCCTTGTACATATTCGAACGGAAAGCAGTATTTTTTCAATGATTTTTTTGCTGGTGGGATTGTTTTTGCTTGGTCTTATATTGTCTTTGATTAGAAAACTTGATAATGGTTCAATTTGGTGCTGTATAGGTTTGCATGGAGGCTTAGTTGGTGGGTGGTTCTTTCTGAATGATGGAGTAATTACTATTTCACCGGAAGCTCCTTCTTGGTTGATCGGGTTTGGTGGAGAGTCCGCAAACCCTATAAGTAGTTTGCTCGCAATAATGATTTTCTTAGCAATAATATTTTTTCAGATCATTGCTTTAGCTAAAGCACCTCGACCTTGAAGAGGTGCTCTTAATGCTTCTTTAAGGGGTGCAGTGCCATATTCTTTTTCCAATAACTCCATTACGACTCTTCCGAAATTACTAGGATCACTATCGAATGCTTCAAGGCAGAGTCTTCCGAAGATACTGCCCATAGGCTCTGGATTCCATAAAAGTTTTTTTGCTGTCCATGGTGTCATGCTCATTGGGTTATAGCCTGGCTGGATAAGCCCTTTTTCAAATCCGTATTGTTCAAGATGAGTATGTGGTTGAAGACCTATAAAGAAGATTGATGGAGTTATTTTTTCTATTCCAAAGATATTTTCAAGTTCTCTATGGTAAGCAATAGTTTGTCTGATTGTTTCTGGCCTTTCATCTATTACATTAAATGAATAATTAACCGATACTTCATTCCTAAAACCTGCTTTTACTAACAGTTTGCAATTTTCTAGAACTGTTCTCAGGTTATAACCCATGCGCATTTTTCTCACTAACTCTTGCGAGCCAGATGTTATACCTATTTCGAAATAGTTCATTCCAGTTTGAACCATTAACTCAGCAAGTTCTGCATCTAAATTATCTGCACGAATATAGGCAGCCCATTTGATATCGTTAAGCCCTTCAGCAAGAATTTCTTTAAGTAGATCTTTGGCATTTGATATATAACGTTGAGCTGGGATAAACTGTGCATCCGTAAACCAAAAACTTCTGACGCCAAAATCATATAATTGGCGCATTTCTGAAACAATTTCTTTTGCAGGGTTTAGCCTCACTTGTTTGCCTTCTACAACGGTATATACGCAATAACAGCAATTATGAGGACAGCCTCGTTTGGTTTGGACCCCTATATAGAAATCCCCACCTTCTAAATACCAATTAAATTGCTCCCATATACTTTTTATATATAAGTAATTACAAGCTGTTTTGTCTTTACTTAGAGGAGTTTCATGTATTAAGCCCCTACGAGGTTTTTGGCCAGCAACATAACATCTTTCTGTCGTGAAATCCTTACCCTCAAGTAGCTTTTCTAATAAGGGTTCTCCTTCCCCTATGGAAATTATTGTACCCTTTGGTAAAGATTGACCCAACTGTTCATAAAAAACACTGACAGCCCCACCTCCAATAATTGCTTTAGCATTTTTTACAAATTTCCGAGCTGATTTTAGGCCAACTTTTACCAGGCTTATATTTCGCCTGAGTTCTTGGTAATGGTTCACCATTAACTGCAAACCTCCTGCAGCACCCCGTAGCTTTTTCAATGGATTGCGTGCATAAAAGAATTCAAACGAGTTTTGAAGCGGATTTCCACTTCTGCCATCTACAGGTGCATAGATTTGAATATCTCTCCAAGAGAAAATAAGTATCGATGGTTTAAATTCTTTTATTGATTTAAGTAGAATTTGCTTTACATCAAAAACTGGTACTGCTGCTAGGTCAATTATTTTTTGTTTAATTTTTGGGAAGCATTTGTGAACATGGTCTGCCAGGTAGACAGGCCCAATAGGAAAAATGGGATTACAAGGCAATCTGATGTATAAGATTTTTGCTTCCAGTGTTTCAGCGGGAAGCTGGAAAGCTCTCTCTGGGAGATTTGCTTGCGAGGATTCCACTTGATCTACCCCTTGTAAGACATCATTAAAAGGGAAAAAGCAATCTGAAAAAGATCAAAATTGCTTAACCGTTCTTTGGTTCTTCTCACAGCTGTTCAGTTGTGAATGCCTATTTGGCTTGGTTCAACCCACATTAAGAGACGGATTCTAGAAATTCATAAAGTTTGTCCCTCCCTCTCAGTGATGAAGCTTCTTTTTCAATTAATTAAGTATCAAAAAATCCTTTTCAATATTTTTCTGATTCCTGTTCATCCCGCGATTTGGACCTTTCTCCATTAAAGTCATCACTACAGCATTCGCTGTCTTACTTAAAAATTTCCCTTAGGGGATTAACTTTCACGTCCTTATGACCACCTCAATCCGCTCTAATAGGCCGGATCTAGACGGCTGGCAGCAGTTTTGTGAATGGGTCACCTCCACCAATAACCGTATTTATGTCGGTTGGTTTGGAGTTCTGATGATTCCTTGCTTGCTTGCAGCTACTACCTGCTTCATTATTGCCTTCATTGCAGCTCCTCCAGTTGATATTGATGGTATCCGTGAGCCTGTTGCTGGTTCTTTCCTTTATGGCAACAACATCATTTCTGGTGCTGTTGTTCCATCTAGTAACGCCATAGGTCTTCACTTCTACCCAATTTGGGAAGCTGCCACCTTGGATGAGTGGCTTTACAACGGCGGCCCCTATCAGCTTGTCGTATTCCACTTCCTGATTGGTATTTGTGGCTGGATGGGCCGTCAGTGGGAACTTTCCTATCGCTTAGGAATGCGTCCTTGGATTTGCGTTGCTTATTCCGCCCCTGTTTCTGCAGCTTTTGCTGTGTTCCTTGTTTATCCATTTGGACAGGGATCTTTTTCTGACGGTATGCCACTTGGCATTTCTGGAACCTTCAACTTCATGTTCGTGTTCCAGGCAGAGCACAACATCCTCATGCATCCTTTCCACATGTTTGGTGTGGCTGGAATGTTTGGAGGAAGTTTGTTCTCCGCTATGCATGGTTCTCTTGTGACTTCATCTTTGATTCGTGAGACAACCGAGAATGAGTCCCAGAACTATGGTTATAAGTTTGGTCAAGAGGAAGAGACCTACAACATCGTTGCAGCTCACGGCTATTTTGGTCGTTTGATCTTCCAATACGCCAGCTTCAATAACAGCCGTAGCCTTCACTTCTTCCTGGCTATCTTCCCAGTTGTTTGTGTTTGGTTGACATCCATGGGTATTTGCACCATGGCATTCAACTTGAACGGCTTCAACTTCAACCAGTCTGTTGTTGACTCTTCAGGCAAAGTTGTTCCAACTTGGGGTGATGTACTTAACCGTGCAAACCTAGGTATGGAAGTAATGCACGAGCGTAATGCTCATAACTTCCCACTTGATCTGGCAGCAGCTGAATCCACACCAGTGGCTCTGATTGCACCTTCAATTGGTTGATGTTAAGCATTTTGCTTAATGCATGAAGACTCAGCGAAAGCTGAATTAAAACCCCCTCATCTAGAGGGGGTTTTTTTTAGTAAACCTAGAGTCGTTGATCATTTGACCTAAATAGTTTTTTTCACGTTGGACTTATTCCTCTTTCAATTGGGGCTCTTTAGTATTTCCTTTGGAGCTAATTTTTTTTCAGCACTTTCTGGTGGAGGGGCAGGTTTAATTCAATTGCCTGCACTTATTATCTTTGGGCTGCCTTTTCAAATTGCGCTTGCAACGCATAAAGTTGCAAGTATTGCCCTGGGACTAGGAGCAGCAATTCGTTACTTAAAGGAAGGCTCTCTAAATAGGGGTTTTGCAGTTTATGTATTGTTGCTTGGGATTCCTGGCGTATACCTAGGAACGAGACTTGTGGTCTTACTCCCTGATAATCTTTTTTCGTTATTTTTAGGCCTGCTAATTTTAGCGCTGGGTATTTATTCGATATTTAAAAATAACTTTGGCACCAGGAATAGATCCATTAAGTCTAACTATATAACTTTTCTGATTGGTGGTTTTGTATTATTTATAATCGGTCTTTTAAATGGTTCCTTTACTTCTGGAACTGGTTTGTTTGTAACTATTTGGCTGGTAGCTTGGTTTGGATTTAGTTATCAGATTGCAGTTGCATATACTTTGATACTTGTAGGACTTTTTTGGAATGGTGCAGGAGCCTTGTTTTTAGGTATCCAAGGACATATTGCTTGGACTTGGCTTCCTTCCTTGCTTTTAGGTTCTATATTTGGTGGTTATTTTGGAGCGCATTTTGGGATTAAGGTTGGTAGCAGAATTATTAAAAGATGTTTTGAAACTCTTTCATTTATTCTAGGATCTTCACTATTGCTCAGAAGTCTTTAGCGATAGGTTTTGAATTGTTTGTTTTTTAATAACCTAAGTTCCTCCCTTTCCAAGTCCACCCTTGACCAGTAATTGTTTTCCAAGCTGAAACAGGTCCGATCGCTCCTATAATTAGCCCTCCTGCTCCCATAAGCCACCAGTAAGTAATAGGAAGCTTGAACTTTTGACGGCTCCATACCCGTAAAATAAATTGTAGACTGATGGCAAGGAATGATAGAGACATTTCTACAATAGAAATCCCGAATTGCTGTATAAATAAAAAGTCAACTATTCCACTAAAAAAAACTATCCATGGACCAGTGAACATTATAAGAACTATTGTCGAAGCCGAAATACTTTTAAGAACATTCTGATCAAGTCCTAGAAACCAATTCTTTGTCCATCCTTCCCAAAGGGCTGGCAAATTATCATACATTTTTAACTCTAACCCATCCAATGCTAAAAGGAAAATTAGTTTAAACCCATCTTTTTTAATATTATTAGCTAAGGCAATATCTTCTACAACTTCTCCTGAAACTTTTTCATGTCCTCCTATTGATAAATAAGCAGACCGCTTGAAAAGCATAAAAGGGCCTGCTGCAAAACCCTTTTTATTTTTAGGGTTGTTTATTACTTTTATAGGAAATCCGATTGCTAATAAGGATGCCATAATTGGTTGAACCATCCATTCTGCTAAGCAATCACAATTTATTCTTGGAGCAAGGCTAAGGAGGTCTGCTTTTCCTTCAGTGGCTTCAATGATCGATCGACGTAAAGTATCACTTTTCAATTTTACATCTGCATCTAGAAAAAGTATCCAGTCACTTTTGATATGATCTAATGCTTGATTGCATGCCCAATTCTTACCTACCCACCTTTCTTCTAATGGTCTTGATCCTGCTTCAACCAATTTAAATCTCTTTGAATCCCATCCATTTGCAATAGCAGTGCTTTTAGCAATTTCGGTTGTTTTATCTGATGAATTATCATTGACTACAATGACCTCCCACATTTCACATGGCTCAATACTGCTTAGAACGCTTGATAGACAGTTCGCGATGTTTTTTTCTTCATTAAATACCGGTATAACAACTGATAAGCTGGCATTGATAACTTGATCTTTATCCTTTTTAATTTTATTTAGGATCGGTGCATTCTTAAAGACTAAAGTTAATTTTATAAGCAATATCGAAAGTCCTACCGCTGCTGTTAATGAAATAAGAATAAGAAGTCCAGATAATGTAAACACTTTAAGCTGTTTCAATTTGGTTAATCATATACCAATGCAACCTTTTAGTTTATTAGGGATCGATTATTAAAATCTTTGCTATTTTTATTTTATAAAAGATTATATTTTAGCATTGATTATCCGATATATAAGATCACTTTGGGGATTCAGTCCAATCATGCCGGTGATCGGAATTGAACCGATGACCTACTGGTTACGAATCAGTTGCTCTACCCCTGAGCTACACCGGCGACTATGGGAACCTACCATTTACTAGCTTTGCTTTTAAAAACTTGGGAAGTCTTGAGGATCGCAAAACAAAATTAGATCCCGAATTGCGAAAGCGTTTGATGACGGAATCGATGTCTCCCTGGTTAGGGCTCAGAAGAGGAGTTTGGTTTGCTCTCTTTGGCTCTGCGTGTCTTGGGTTTATGGTTATGAGTCTTAGGCTCTCCCAGGGCATTGTCGTTCCTTTAGGTGATATAGGCATCCAAATCACTGCTTTGCTTTTGTTTGGATGTTTGCTTTGGTTTGATCGTAGGAAAGACCTCTAATTAGTTTGTAAAAGAGCAGGAGTGATTTCAATGAGCCGAGGTGAGAGCCTGGAAGAGTCGGCTTGAGAATGATTAATGCTATTGATAGCAAATCAACCCATAAAGCTGTTTAGCTATTTGAGTTCAATAAGCATGCAAATTTGTTAAGACTAATGATTTATTAGGTGGTAAGTTTTCGTTTTTGAGTAACGAATTTATAGGCGGAAATAATGTCTCCTTCTTTCCAGTTTGCAAATCGATCGCTCCCAATTCCGCATTCAAAGCCAGTCGCGACTTCTTTGACGACCTCTTTGTTTCTACGAAGGGAGTCAAGATCGCCTTCGAAAACAATTTGTCCTGCTCGATCAACTTTGACCTTGCAGTTTCTTTGAATCTTTCCATTGGTTACATAGCAACCAGCTACAGAACTCTTGCCTATGTTGAAAATGGCTCTGACTTCAGCAGTGCCTAATGATTCTTCGACTAACTCTGGCTCTAGTAGACCTTCCATGGCCAGTTGAATATCTTCTAGGAGTTTGTAAATAACCTCATACTCCCTTACATCAACACTGTTGGCATCTGCTGCCCTTTTAGCTCCGGATGCCATAGAGGTGTTGAATCCAACAATTACTGCCCCAGATGCAGCAGCTAGGTCTACATCTGTTTCCGTGATCTCTCCTGGTGCTGATAGCAATACTCTTACTTGGACTTCTTTTTTGGGTAATTGTTCAAGTGATCCCAAGATCGCCTCAACACTACCTTGTACATCTGCTTTGAGGATGAGATTTAGTTCTTTTAGTTCACCTTCACTAGCTTGGCCTGACATCGTTGAAAGTGAAACTCGGCGTGATGCCATTTGTTGTGCCAGCCTCGAACTGCGAGCTTCTGATGCTTTGTCCCCAGCGACTGATCTGGCTGATTTCTCATCCTGGTAAGCCTCAAATTCGTCACCTGCTGTAGGGACCTCGTTAAATCCAAGGGCTTCCACGGCAAAAGAAGGACCAGCTTCTTTAAGTCTCAAACCTTTTTCATCGACCATTGCTCTCACTTTTCCAAGGACTGGACCTGCAGCAATGACGTCACCAGTCCTGAGGGTTCCATTTTGTATTAAGAGAGTTGCTACAGGTCCTTTGGCTTTGTCTAGATGTGCTTCGATGACAGTGCCTTTTGCAAGCCTGTCTGGATTGGCTTGTAGATCCTCAACTTCAGTTACTAGAAGAATCATTTCTAAAAGTTTGTCGATGTTCTCTCCCTTGATCGCACTAACAGGAACCATCACAACATCACCACCCCATTCTTCAGCAACCAGACTTTGTTCAGATAACTCTTGCTTTACTCGGTCAGGCGAAGAGCCTTCTTTGTCGATTTTGTTGATGGCTACAACAATTGGTACTTCTGCTGCCCTTGCGTGGCTAATAGCTTCAAGTGTCTGAGGTCGAACTCCATCATCAGCTGCAACTACTAATACTGCTACGTCAGTGACTTTTGTTCCTCTTGCTCGCATTGCAGTAAAGGCTTCATGTCCTGGAGTATCAAGGAAGGTTATTTTTCTTGGCTCTCCTGCATGCTCTATCTCAATCTGATAAGCCCCAATGTGTTGAGTGATTCCACCTGCTTCACTTGCAGCAACCCTTGCTTTTCTGATTGCATCAAGCAAACTTGTTTTTCCATGATCTACATGACCCATTACTGTGACAACTGGAGGCCTGCGAATTAAGTGGGCTAAGTCTGTTTCTTCAATAATTTCTCCCGTTTTCTTAGCTGCCTCTTCAATATCGTCCTGCAGGACAGGAACTCCGAACTCCTCCGCAACAGCTTCTATTGTTGCGATGTCGAGTGATTGAGTAACAGTTGCAATGATTCCTTTAAAGAATAGGGATTTGATGATTTCTGAGCTTTCAACACTGAGCATGTCAGCGAGCTCTTGAACAGTAAGGTTTTCTTCAGGGACAATCAGCATCTCTGGGCGCACTTGTTTTGCTTCACGAGCCGCTCGAAGCTCCATAGCTCTTCTGCGTTGACGCTGTCTTGTTGTTTCTTTTTTCCGTTTTCGCATTGCGGCAATAGGCTTAGCCGCTTTTTTGGACTGAGATTTTGGCTTGGCTGGTCTTGCAAGACTTGCTGAGAGAATTACAGCTTCTTTCTCACCTGCGTAACCACTAGTTTCAGTGGTTAATGCATCATCGTTTTCACCAATAATATGTACTTTTTGACGTTGTTTTTGAGGTGATTTATTCCGTAGCGCTTCAAGTTTTGCACTGTCATCCCAGTCTGGTCTCCCAGGCCTTCTAGGAGGGCCAGACGCAGGCCTATGACTGGGCCTCTTAGGTGCTGCGGCCGCATTGGGTGGAGATGCGTTTGGACGATTTGGAGCTTTATTCCCATCTGCAGCCTTTCTAGGCCCTACTGTGCTTCCATCAGCCCTTCTTGGGGGTGGCGCACCAGTACGCCCAGTAGGCTTTTGAAGTTGCATTAGCTCGCCTGGAGCTACGGGTTTGCGCATGCCTGAAGGCATGCCTTGACGATTTTGTGAGCTGCCACGACTATTGAAATCACGAGATGGCTGCCCGCTATTTGTTTTATCTCTACGAATAGGTTTTCCTACAAGTTCGACGGCATTACCTGAGTTTCGGACTTGCCCTTGTCTTGAGATGCCTTGACGCTTAGGTGCGTTTGGACGTTGTGAATTATTTGGCCTTTCAGGCATGTTATTGCGCTGATTGGGCCCACCAATTGGTCTTGGGCTGACACCAGGCCTTCTTTTGTCTTGACGAATAGGGGCATCTGTTGGCCGTTTAGGCTGTGGACGACCTACAAGTTCTGGTCTTGGGACATTGCGTTGAGGCGGACGATTGGCTTTCGCAGTTGTTTGACCTCGGTTTAAAGAAGCAGGAGCTTGTGGTTTTGAAAAATTTCTGTCTTTTTGTTTGGTTATCTCATGAGAGGGACCTTTATTAGGAAGCCTTGTAGAGCTCCTGGAATCATTCTGTATTTTTGGATCAATATTTGGACGCAGTGCTGTTGGGGGTTTAGCAGTTAAAGGTTTTGGAGGGGCTGGAGTATTTGGCCTGCTAGGGGTTGGTCTATTAATAGGTGCTTTTGGTGATGGCTTGCTAGTTAAAGGTTTTTCTGGAACATTAATCGGCTGCTTTGGTTTCGTAGAGGTTGTGTTTGTTTTTTGTTCTGGCTTTGGCTTAATAGCATTTTTAGGCTTACTAGGTTTTGTTGGTTTTGTTTCGGGGGCTTTTGAAATTTGAGGTTTCTCGAACTGATTTGCTTTGCTAACAGGAATGGCTTTTTTGACAGAAAGGATCTCTTTGCCAACATTTGGCTTGCTCTTTTGGGAAGCAGATTTCCCTTTAGGGTGACTGAGGAAACTTCTTATTTTCTTCGCTTCATCATCAGAGATTGAACTGCTATGGCTTTTCGCAGCAATAGAGAGCTTGGTCGCAGCATCTAGTACGTCCTTGTTCTCCAGGCCTAAATCCCTGGAAAGCTCATAAATTCTGATTTTGCCGCTGCTGGTCATTAAGGTCTCCGTTCATTCCTGAAATGAAATGCTTGGGGCAAAGCAAGGTTATCTAATAGTTCATCTTGCCTCAATGTCTGAATCAATGGGTTGATTGAGACGATCTTGAAGCACCTGCACAACATCTGAAGGTACCTGACAACGCAGGGCTTTCTGAAGACGTTTGCGACGGCGCGCCTCCTCTAAGCAGGCCTCAGTTGGACAGAGATAGGCTGAACGACCCATCCCTCCTTTGAGGACTACACCATCCTGATAGTCACGAATGATCCTCCAAAGGTTCTGGCGATCCAGAAGTTTGCGGCAGGAAACGCAACGGCGCAGGACGGGACGTTGGTTCACCGGGTTCCGTCCTCATCTTTTTTAGCAGTTTCATTTTCGGCAGATTCTTGATCTTTATCAGAATCTATAGTCCCCTCTATTGAAGTATTGCCTTCTTCATCTTGTCTGGGGAACTCATCGTCATCTTCGGGGAGAGGATAAAGCTCTCTTAAGCGTGCATCTTCTTCAGCGCGAGCGGCATGTTCAGCAGCCAAGCGCTCTTCTGCTTCCCTTTGGAGTGCTTCTTCTTCTTCTCTTTGGGCAATTAGTTCTGCGACTTCTTCATCTTCAGTGGCCTGATCATATTCATGGGAATTTTTAATATCAATTTTCCAGCCTGTAAGTCTTGCTGCCAAACGGACATTTTGACCTTCTCGCCCAATCGCAAGACTGAGTTGGTCTGGGGGAACTAGTACATGAGCGTGTTGACCCTCTGGATCCACCAGCCTAACTGTTTCTACTCTTGAAGGACTTAGAGAGTTGGCTATGTACTGACTTGGGTCAGATGACCAACGAACAACGTCAATTTTTTCTCCACGAAGTTCATTTACTACTTGTTGTATTCGTGAACCCCTAGCGCCAATACATGCTCCAACAGGGTCAACTTCGCGCTCAATGCTGTCTACAGCAACTTTTGTTCGAGGGCCGACTGCGCGTGAGGGTGGATTTGCTTCTCTGGCAACAGCAACTATTCGGACAGAGCCTTCTTGAATTTCAGGAACTTCATTTTCAAAAAGATAAACAACCAACCCTGCATTCGCTCTACTTACAAAAAGTTGAGGACCTTTTCTAGGAACTTCACTTACTTCTTTTAAAAAAACCTTAAATGTTGCGTTTGCTCTGTAATTGTCATTTGGGAGTTGGTCTCTACGAGGTAATTCAGCTTCTACTTCAGGCCTTCCTATGCCTGAACTAACAGCCATGATTACTGATTGTCTTTCGAAACGTATGACTCGAGCAGTAAGAACAGGATCTTCTAGATCAGCAAATTCTTCTTGGATCATTCGCCGCTGTTGATCTCTTAGTTTTTGAGCAAGTACCTGCTTTGTTGTAGCAGCTGCCATTCGACCAAAATCTTCTTTTTCGGGTGTTACGTCCAATACAACTGTGTCACCAATCTGCGCTTCTTCTGCTACCTGCATAACTTCTGAAAGTGCAATCTGGTGATCTTCGCTTTCAATCTCTTCAACAATTATTTTACTTGCAAGTACTCGATAACCTTCCTCCTCCAGGTCAAGTCCCACATCAAAATTGCTGAAATATTCTTCTTCGAAGGGGTCTTCAACTATTCCTAGATATAGCGTTCTTCTGTATCGCTCATAACCTTTGAGCAAGGCCTCCCTAAGGGCTGCTTCAACAACTTGTGTGGGGAGTTTCTTCTCCTCACTGATGTTTTCGATCAGGTTATTTAAGCCAGGGAGCAGTACTAGTGCCATCGAAGATGGGGATATGCGGAGTGAAGTTTGGGGGTTAGTAGAAGAAGCTTAACCAGTGGGACTGGAGAGCCGAACAGTCTTGACCTCTTCTATGGGGATACGGTCAATTCTCCCTTTCATGTTTAAGTGAACATTGTGTTTGCTCCGTTCTAATAAAAGGCCTTCTTTAGTCAATTCTTTTCCTCTATTGTTAGTGAAAGTCACTTGAACAGGAAAACCTCGGAAAGTTTGAAAGTCCCGATCACAAAGTAGTAAATCCCCTATTCCAGGACTGCTCACCTCTAGAACATACGCCTGGTCAATGATATGGGAATTTTCAATTGCATCTCCTAATGCATTGCTTAGTTTTGCGCAGTCGTCTAGAGAAACATCCTCAGCTTCAAGATGACGAATTTGCACCTGCAATGTCATGGGATTCAGGTGAGTCAGTAATTGAACGCCACAAACAGCAAAGCCTTTCTCGGCCGCTGCAGTTGAGGCAAGGCTCTCTAGATCGGGTATAAGAGGGTGAGGCAAGATGATGGATTGGATCGAGCTTCTAGCCCGAACGGATCCAGTAAATCACCTACCTCCTTCTGGAGGTACCCGCCAGGCATATAAACAATCTAATCTATTGTCTTTAAGATTCAATAGTTTAATTCCATTTAATGATCCATTTTTTTTTCTTGAATTTGCTAGGCGCCTCTAAAAAAAATTTCCTTTTTCCATGTGTATGTTCCTTAAAAAGTTTTTCTCAGTGATTATTTGACATGTTTTTTTTAAGTAGACCCCATACATCTAAAAGCTTTTTTCTATTCGCAGTTTCAAGAATTTTCCCCCTTGCTTGTGTATTGGGCTTTGTTGTTTTTGGATGTCCACCTGTTGTTTTTTCATTGTCACTAACGGAAAGCACCTCTGAACATAGCTTTGTTTCTGATGCAGTTAAAAGTGTTGCTCCTTCTGTGGTTCGTATAGATACTGACAGGCTGGTCCAGCGTGAGCAATTTGATCCAAGCTTGATTGACCCTTTATTACGTGATCTTTTAGGTGAACCTGGCATTGCGCCTGAAAGAGAAAGAGGACAGGGTTCGGGAGTTGTTATTGATGAGAATGGCCTTGTGCTTACTAATGCTCATGTGGTTGAAAAAGTTAATGACGTGAGTATTACTTTGGCTGATGGCGACCAGTGTGATGCTGAAGTTGTTGGGGTGGACCCAGTGACTGATCTTGCTTTGGTTCGGTTACAGAATTGCCCTGAAACTTCCAAGGCATCACTTGGAGATTCTGAAGAGCTTGAGGTTGGTGATTGGGCTATTGCTTTGGGAACACCTTATGGATTAGAGAGAACAGTCACTCTAGGAATAGTTAGTAGTCTTCATCGAAACATTAATTCTCTTGGCTTTTCAGATAAGCGTTTGGAATTGATTCAAACTGATGCTGCTATTAACCCAGGAAATTCAGGTGGGCCTCTAGTAAACAGTCGAGGGCAAGTTGTAGGTATTAATACGCTGGTTAGATCTGGTCCTGGGGCTGGCTTGGGTTTCGCTATTCCAATTAATTTAGCTAGGAGGGTCTCCGAGGTGTTACTTGCAGAAGGAGAAGTTGTTCACCCTTATCTAGGAGTTCAATTAATTCCTCTTACTCCTCGCTTAGCTAGAGAGCATAATAATGATCCTAATTCTTTAGTTGAATTACCTGAGAGAGCTGGAGCCCTTATTCAGAGTATTCTTCCTGATAGTCCTGCGCAGCGGGCAGGCTTAAAGCGTGGAGACTTAGTTATTTCTGCTGATGAGACTAATGTTTCTGATCCTCAGACTCTTTTGAAGAAAGTTGATCAAGCCAAGATAGGTGTTCCTCTTTCTTTAAAGATCTTGCGGAATGGTAATGATATGAATTTGGCTGTTAAGCCAGAGGCATTGCCAGGCTTGAGTTGAAGATCTTTTGCTTCCTTAAATTTCTGAAGTGATCATGACTGACATTCAAACGCAAATGAAGCAAGCTGTGGCAATTGCAGCTGTTAAGCAGATTCAGGATGGCATGGTTGTTGGATTAGGGTCTGGTTCAACAGCTGCTTTAATGATTCAAGCTCTAGGAGAAAAGCTTGCTTCTGGAGAGTTGAAAGACATAGTTGGCGTCACGACTTCTTTTCAAGGTGAGGTTATGGCATCACAATTAGGAATACCCTTGATGAATTTAACTGCGGTTGAAAAGATTGATCTTGCAATAGATGGTGCTGATGAAGTAGATCCTTTTTTTCAGTTAATAAAAGGTGGGGGTGCATGCCATGTACAAGAAAAGTTGATAGCAACAAGAGCAAAAAAATTCGTTGTGGTAGTTGATTCAACCAAGCTTGTAGAAACTCTGAACTTGGACTTTCTTCTTCCAGTAGAGGTTCTACCAGCTGCATGGAGGCAGGTTCAACAAAGTTTGTCCTCTTTAGGGGGGAAGTCAGAATTAAGAATGGCTAACCGTAAAGCGGGTCCAGTGGTTACAGATCAGGGGAACTTAGTTCTAGATTTCAAAATGGATCGGGGTATTAAAAACCCTCAGGAACTTGAATCTTATATAAATAATATTCCTGGAGTTCTTGAGAACGGCTTATTCGTCAATCTTACGGATGAGGTTTTGGTTGGGAAAATTATTGATGGAGTCGCAGGAGTAACTTCTCTTTCGAAAGATTCTTAAGGATGGTTTATTGAACGAACCCTTATGGATTCACCATGGCTATGTAACCCTTCACTCTTTGCTAATTGCATAACAGCTGCCCCGGTTGCCTCTAGCGCAGTTTTATTGAACTCAATAATCGAAGTATTTTGAAGGAAAGTTTCCACGCTTAAAGCCCCACTAAATCTAGCCGTCCCTGATGTGGGAAGTGTGTGATTTGGTCCTGCCAAATAATCACCTACTGCTTCTGGAGTCCATGGACCAAGGAAAATAGCTCCTGCATGCTTGATTCGATCTGCCAACCTTTGAGGCCTTTCTACAAGTAATTCCAAATGTTCAGGTGCAAAAATGTCGCTAAGAACCGCACATTTTTCAAGACTCTCACAAACAACAACAAGCCCCCATTGCGTTAGTGAAGACTTGCAAATATCTCTTCTTGGGTGGCTAACGAGTTGTTTGTCTATTTGTTCTGGGAGATCTTTTGCTAGTTGGTGATTTGTTGTTAGCAATATTGCTGATGCAAGAGGATCATGCTCTGCTTGAGCTAAAAGATCTGTTGCGACTTGTTCTATCTGCGCAGTGTGATCAGCAATGATCAACACTTCGCTAGGCCCAGCAAGAGAGTCAATTCCTACTTGGCCATAGACCGCTTTTTTCGCAAGGGTTACATATAAATTTCCTGGACCGGTGATTACGTCAACTTTTGGAATGCTGCTTGTCCCAAAGGCCATTGCAGCTATCGCTTGAGCTCCTCCAACTCTGAAAATCTTCTTAATTCCTGAAAGATAAGCTGCGGCCATTACTGTTTGATTGATATTCCCATCAGGGCCAGCAGGTGATGACATGACGATTTTTTCTACGCCGGCAACTTTTGCTGGTATTGAATTCATCAGAACGCTGCTTGGGTAAGCCGCTCTCCCGCCGGGAATATATATTCCTGCTTTTTCAACAGGGCGCCAACGCCTGCCAACGGTTTCGCCATGAGCACCTTTAACAGTTAAGTCCTTGGGCAACTGCCTTTGGTGGAAGTCGTATATACGTCTATGTGCTAACTCAAGTGCTGAACGGAGATCTGGAGATGTATTTATCCATGCTTTTTTAAGGGTTTCTTCTTCTATTGATAATGGTTTAGGGATGAATCCATCAAATTGCTTTGTATAGCTAATTAAGGCCTGGTCTCCTTGGAGCCTTACGTTTTGTATTATTTCATGCACTTTTTCAATGACTTCTTTTTGAGAAGCTTGATCGGTTCGACTTGCAATACGTTCAAGTTCTGTTTCGGCGCCTTCGTCGCTTAGGAGACAATTGATGAGAGAGGCTTTTTGCGGTGGCCTGTTTTTGGATTTGTTTGCCACGTTTTGCAAATTCAACTTTGTAATTACGCTAAATCTTTTAGAGGGAATATGTCTTAAGAGATAACTGATTGGACTTTGAGTTAGGCTATATGGGATATCAAATACCAAAAGCCTAAGTGGCCAATAATAAATCTTCCAAGAAACGAGTTCTCATTGCAGAGCGCAATCGATTAGAGAACAAATCGTATAAGTCAGCCATGCGGACTTTAATTAAGCGATGCTTTAGTGCTTGCAGTGATTTTTCAAATAAACCTGATGAAGCAGCTAAAGAAAGTGCTCAAGCCTCTATCAATTCAGCCTTTAGCAAGATTGATAAAGCAGTGAAGCGGGGGGTTTTGCATCGCAATGCTGGTGCGCACCAGAAATCTCGCCTTAGTTCCGCTTTTAAGCAAGCTCTAGAAACTTCGGCTAAGAGTTGACTAGTCATGTTACCTCCAGGGCTTAGTAAGGATTTTTGAAAGACTTTCCTTTTCTCAAGGTAGTTTTTGAATAAAATGTCTCTCCCAGCACTAATAGATAGTCATTGCCACATCGTTTTTAGAAACTTTGATCAGGATTTAGATGATGTTGCTTATCGATGGAGAGAGGCGGGTGTCATTAATCTTGTTCATGCATGTGTAGAACCTTCTGAGATTCCAGCAATAAGGTCCTTAGCAGATCGGTTCCCAGAGATGAAATATTCAGTTGGTGTGCACCCATTAGATACTGAGCACTGGACACCAGAAACTCAGGCGATTTTAAGAAAAGCGGCTCTCTCTGATAATCGTGTTGTTGCCATTGGCGAACTTGGCTTAGATCTTTTTAGAGATTCAAATCTTGATGAACAGTTAGCAATCCTTCGACCTCAACTGGACCTTGCCGTGGAACTTGACTTGCCAGTAATAATTCATTGTCGAGACGCTGCAGAGGCGATGCTCTCAGAGTTAAGGAAAAGGGAAAAGGAATCTCGTTGTCCAAGAGGTGTCATGCATTGCTGGGGTGGAACACCTGATGAGATGGAACATTTCTTGGAGCTTGGCTTTTTTATAAGTTTTAGTGGGACAGTTACTTTCCCTAAGGCTGAAGCAATTCATGCCTGTGCTGCCAAGGTTCCAGAAGACCGTTTTTTAGTAGAGACTGATTGTCCTTTCCTTGCGCCTGTCCCAAGAAGGGGGAAGCGAAATGAGCCCGCATTTGTAGAAGTAGTGGCTCAAAGGGTTGCAGATTTAAGACATCAATCTTTGGATTCAGTTGCTGTGAGCACCAC